>JAHECL010000040.1 GCA_024641745.1 Gemmatimonadota bacterium
GCGCCCGGGGGCGACCGGGATCGCGTCGAAGGGACCCCACGACGCCGCGGACTGGTACCCGGGCAGTTCCGGTGCGACGATCCGGGACCGCGCCGGATCGAGGCCGAGGCGAGTCCAGTCCACCGCCAGCCGCACGTGCGCCGTGTCGGGAGCCCAGCTCGCCAGCGCCACGATGCTCCGCCCCTCTCCCTGATACGTCGTCGCCAGGAGGTCGGGGCGCCCGGTCCGGACCGGCGACCCCGGCACCCAGAAGCCGATCATCCGGGTGTCCTGTATCCGCCAGCGATCCCAGAATGTCCAGAGTTCCCGCGGATCGCCCGACCAGGGGAGCCTGTTGGTCATGCCGAAGAGCATCCCGCGCCACGGATTGCCGCCCCCCTCGAGCATCTCGCCCATCAGCCCGAAGGGAATCCCGGACATCTCGACGAGCCAGTAGCTCGGCGGGGCATCGTAGTCAAAATACTCACCGAACCAGAGCCGGTCGATGAACGGGAAATGCTCGAGGTAGAGGTTGGCGCTGCTCGCGAAGCCGTCGCGCGGGTTGTACTGGTTGGCGGAGTGCAAGTCGATCAGCGGCGCCGGCCGGCCGCGGGCGAGCGCCTTCCGCACCCGCACCATGATGCTCCGGTCGAAGGCGACGTCGTCGATGTAGAGCCCGTCGATCCCGACGTTGTCCACCAGCCAGTCGAGGCCCTCGACATAGAAGTTGTGCCAGCGGGAAATCCCGGTGTTGACGACCGCGGCGTCCCGGATCCGCGGGACGTACCACCCGCCGATGTAATTCCCGTCGAGATGTTCCTGGAGCCACGAGGCGCCTCCGCCGGGGCCCGGGGCGATCACCTCGGTCCCGAGGCTCCGCAGCGCCGGGATCTCCGGCGCATGGTTCGTCAGCTCCCGGACGGTGTAGTAGATCTTGACCCGGATGCCCATCGCGTGGGCGCTGTCGACGTACGCCTTCATCGCGTCGGGACGGAGGAAGGGATAGTTGATGAACGGGTTGATGGCGGTGGCATGGTGGACGTTGACGGTGTTGGCGCCCATGCGCGCGATGGAATCGAGCGGCACATAGGCGTGGAAATAGCGCGTGGCCCACTGGGCGCGGGTGTCGAGGGGATGGAAGGGGGTGAGGAGCAGGCGAAAGTCATAGTGCTGGACCTCGCCCGCCGCCATGCGCCGGGCCCCGCTGTAGCAGACGATCCGGTACACCTCGCGTTGCGCCCGCAGCCGGCAGCCGCCCTGTCCGCCGTTCGACCAGGACGCGGGCATGACGAGGGGCTTGGACAGGTAGAAGTTGGTGTTGAGCGGCCGGCTGTACCGGTCGTCCTTGAGACTGAACTGCACGCCGGCGTTGACATCGCCGATCCAGGCGCCGTCCTGGTTGTGCGTGACCTCCCAGACCCAGTCCAGCGAATCGGGACGCGCCCCGCCCTTGTACCCCAGCCCCATCAGGTACCGCGCCGCCTCGGGGCGAATCGGCAGCTCGAAGCGGATGTCCCGCAGGTCCACCGCAGAATCGGTGGAGAGCGAGACCGCGAATTCTGCGTTGCCGTCGAACTCGAGACTGCCCCGGACCGACATCGTCATCGGTCCGGCGGTGCTGACCGACTCCCACGCGATCAGGCCGGTGTCGTGCTCCACGATCCGGATGCCGCCTGCCACCCATTCCAGCGGGTGCCCCGCCACGTCATCGACGGTGAGGCGCACCGGGGCAGCCAGGACCTCCCGCGCCTGCGCCCCGATCGTGGTCATCTCGATGGTGAAATAGCTCTGGATCGAGCTCGGAAGGCCGTCCCGGCCGAGCACCATCTTGCGGCCGAGCACCCCGAGCGTATCGCCGCGCCGGGAAACCGGCGTGTACGGGGGCACGATGCCACGGTCTTCTTCGAGCCGCGAGTCGAGCCAGGCCAGGCGGGCGAGACGCCACGGTTCATCCGCTCCGCCGTCCCGGATGGTGTCGGCGACCACGGTCAGCCCGATGGACACCGGCAGGGAATCCTCCCCGGTTGCGGTGACCGTGACGACGCCACGATAGTCGCCTGGGCTCGCCCCCAGGGGCACCTGGACGCCACACCAGATCGGCTGGACCCGGCCCCTGGGGACATCCACCGTCGTCGTGAACTCCCTGCCCTGCCAGTCCACGCCGCCCTGGTTGAAACAGCGGATGGCCGTGGCCGGGATGGCCGCGGATGGCCCGGTGAGCGGTGCGAACATCACCCGGACGTCGGTGAGGTCGCCGCGCGCCGCCCAGATGCCGAGCTGGAAGGCGTAGAATTCACCGCGAAACGCCAGCCCGCTGAAGGTGGCCGGTTCCGCGCGATCCACCCATCGGCGGGGCAGGTCGCCCGGCATCACGATCGGATGGGTCCGGTCTTCGGGAAAGACGAGGAAGGGTCGCCCAGGCGACCGTGACAGCACCGCCTCGGTCTCGGCGCGGGTCGCGATCACCTGCATCGGGAAGAAGGAATCGAGTGTGTCCGCCGCCTCGAAGGCGAGAAGCCGGGTCGGGGGCAGGGCGGCAATCGCGGCCGGCGACGCGGCGAACGCCGAGAGCCACGCTGGCGCCGCGGTCGATTCCGGGCCTGGATAGGTGAGCTTGGGATAGCTCGACGTCACGGTGCCGGCATAGCGCATGTAGTAGATGAAATACCTGCCCGGGCCGCTGGTCGGCTCGAAGGCGATGGTGCCGGATTCCCGGTCGATGGGACCGCGCGCGACGTTCATCACCCGCTGCCCCGTCGCGGCATCCACGACCTGGATGTCCTTCAGTTCGGGGTGATGGTCAGGCCGGCGCCACGGCAGCGAGGCCCGGACGGCGGGGGCGGCGTCCGTGACCACGACGACCGCCCGGTGGTTGCCGAAGGAGTCGGCGGTCCAGCTCCCGGTGCGATACACCGGTTCCTGTGCCTGGGCAGGAGCGGCAGCCAGCGAGGCAATCGACGCCAGCAGGCAAAGGGAACGGAGAAGGAGTCGGGTGGGGACACGGGTCATGGGAACTCTCATCCACAGATGGCGGAACGGGCGATCCAGCTTGCCCGGAAGGTACCGAGGGCCGGCTCATCATTGAACATCAAGCGGTAGGAGCCAGTCAGGTCCGCCCCGGGCTCGACCCGATCGAACTCGATGATGCCGACGCTGGTGCTGGCGCAGTCGCCCGCGGACTGGCACCGGACGGCGATTCCCGTCCCCGTGTTTCCATCCCGATGGCTGATATCGACCCGGCGGCCGGAGAGCTTGTCCCCCGACTGGTAGACGATCAGGTGCAGGTAGGCGTCGGGTGGAGGAAGGCTCACGACATCGGTGTCGGCGGAGAGGTAGATGGAGGTCGCGGCCCCGTCCCACGGCGCACAGTCCGCCGCGGCGATGCCGACGGCGCGGACGCCCGCTACCGGTGCAGCGCCCTGCGGATTGCGGGCCGCGATTGAAGCGTTCAGGGCACCGGCGAATGCCACCCAGCAGAGGTAGGGGAGGAGCAACCAGCCGGCGAGCGGCCTGATTCGGGAAAACGCCACGGCGGTGGCAAGGATCACCAGCCAGAGCACCGCCAGGTCGACCAGGGCGAAATCCGGCCGGTGCCAGCGGAAGAACAGCCACGACCAGAGAGCGTTCAGTGCCAGTTGCAGTCCGAAAAGCCTGAACGCCCTCCGGTCAATGTCCGGACGCCGACCGTTCCAGGCCAATCCGGCGGCAACTCCCATGCAGACGTACAGAGTTGTCCACACGGGGCCGAAGATCCATGCCGGCGGGTTCCAGGATGGCTTGTCGAGCGCCTGGTACCAGGCGCCAGGAGCCGATGCGACCGCGCCCAAGGCCCCCGCCGCCAGGGAGATCAGGACCCAGACCAGGACAGGTCCTGCCCTGAATCGCCTGCCGCCGCCAGCCAGCATCTCCATGTGGATGACTCCGTTAATCTGTTGTCATTAATAGATTTCGCGTGTCACATCTCACGTTATGCATTAGCCTGTACCGTCGAGCGGTAAGATCTCACTGGGGCGATGCCAACGGTCTGCCTGCCCCATGCGTATGAGGGGAGTCACATCACCCTCAACGGAGGCACCATGCGCTTCTCACCGCTCGCGATTGCCGCGATGCTCGCCGTCAGCCTCACCGCCGCCCCTGCTCTGTCAGCCCAGAACCCGGGCGGCGGTCAGGGCCGCGGCGGCGGCATGCAGGCCAGAGCGCTCCAGGGCATCACCCTCACTCCCACCCAGCAGGCCCAGGTTGACACGATCACCGCCGCCGCCCGCGCCATGATGCCCGCCCGTACCCCGGGGGTCCCGATGAGCGAGGCCGACCGGACTGCGGCGATGAACATCATGATGGGGTCGGTCCAGGACGTTCGAGGGATCCTGACCCCGGACCAGCAGAAGGTGTACGACAAGAACCTCGCCGCGATGCAGCAGCAGATGCAGCAGCGGATGCAGGGTGGCGGCCCTCCAGCGACACCGGCCGCGCCCGCCACGCCGGCGACCCCGGCGACCCCGGCGACACCAGCGAAGCCGTAGGCGCCCCGGTCAGTCCGGGTTCGTCATCCGGTACTGGAGCGCCCCGGAGGGGCAACGGCGGACCTGTTCCGCCACCTGCCCCGCCGGGGCGTTCTCTGGCCGGACCCACCGCTTCAGCTTCACGTCGAAGACCGCCGGGAGTCCGCGAACGCAGGCGCCTGAGTGGACACAGACGCTGGGATCGAAGGTGACCACGATCTCGTCGCTTTCGTAACTCTGCACCCGCCTGGACATGCGCTTTACCTCCAGGTGACCACCTCGTCGAGCGGCTTGCGCGCGATATCAGGAACCCGGGCGTCCACGGCCGGGTACCCCACGACCAGCAGCAGGAGCGCCTTCTCGCGGGGCGGGCGTTCCAGCACCCGATTCAGGAAACCCATCGGGCTCGGCGTGTGGGTGAGCGTCGCGAGGCCGGCGTGGTGGAGTGCGGTGATCAACATCCCCATGGCGATCCCGACTGACTCCTGCACGTAGTAGTGGGTGACGCGTGTCCCGTCGGCGCGCTCGCCGTACCGCTCGGCGAAGACGGCGATCAGCGCCGGCGCGACGTCGAGATACGGCTTGTCCTCATCAGTACCCAGGTGCGCCAGCGCCTCCAGCCATTCGACGGGCGCCGTGGCGTAAAACTCCCGCTCTTCCCGCTCGGCCGCCTCGCGGATCTGGTGCTTCAGCGCGGGGTCACGGACCACCACGAAATGCCAGGGCTGCAGGTTGGCGCCACTCGGCGCCGTGGCCGCCGCGCGCAGGCAGGCCTCGAGGACGCCGTCGGGGATCGGGCGGTCACTGAAGTGACGCACCGTCCGGCGCCGCGACAATTCCTCGGCGAACTCCCCGCTCCGCTGCTGCATTTCCCCTGCGGGGAGTTCCCGCCATGTCGAGAGCGGCACGAATGACGGGGCGTCGGGCGTCATTCCGACTCGGCCTTGAACGCCGGATTTTCGATCACGCCGAAGATGTTGCCGAAGGGGTCGCGCACGGCGCCGATCTTGACGCCGTGGTCCGCAATCGGCTCGAAGGGCGCGGCCCCGAGGCTGATCAGCCGGTCGTACGCCGCCTGGGCATCGGGCACTCCCCAGTAGGCGGTGCCGCATGGGGCGCGATCCGTGCCGGCCGCCTCATCCGGCAGGAGGCCCAATTCATAGCCCGCCACGTTGAAGCCGACATAGTAGGGCTCATCGAAGTACGGTGCGATCCCCGTGGCCCTGGTGTACCAGTCCTTGGCTGCCGCGAGGTGCTTCACAGTGTAGACCGCGGTGCGCAACCCCAGGAATTCCTTCATCGCTTCCTCACTGTTCAAGACCAAACATCGAGAGGTACTGGCGCACCTCGCCGAGGACGTAATTCTGGCGGGCCACCATGTCGCGCAGCGGAACGTCTGCGCCGCCAGGGTGCGTCGAGTCCGTCGCCCAGAGGATGAGCACGGTGTCGCGAAAGACATACTGACTCACCGGCCCCCGGACCACGGCCAGCTGGCCGTCCGCGAAGTAGTAGTTGGCGACCGCGCCGACCGCCCCGGGTTCCGACGCCTCGCGGACTTCGAGCCTGAGTGGGCGGGCGCTGTCCGCCCACAGCTGGAGGGTGGCGGGCGCCCAGCCAGCCGCCTGCGGCTGCAGTTGCCGTTCGACCGGCGTCATCGGGGCGGTCAGCGAGTCGATGGAATCCGCCAGCAGCATCGCCAGCTCCGGCGTCTCTGTCGTCCCGGCGCCCGCCCCGGCAGCGGCTGCGCGGCAGCCTCGCAGGATCACGGTGCCACCTCGCTGCAGCAGCGCTTCCCCGCCCCTCTCGTGGACGGTGTACCGGCCATCGGTGTACCGGGCGCCCGACGCGGCCGGTTCAGGCCACAGCCGGACGACCCGATCCGGGGGGAGGTGCAGTTCGGTGTACCGGGCCCCGAACCCCACCACGAGCGAGTCCCCGCCTTCACAGACCAAGGTGACCGGAGGCGGCGGCGAGGAGCAGGCAGCGACGGCCAGCAGAATGGCCGAGGGCGCGAGCCGGAGTGGGAGCACAGGGTCTCCATCGGAGGGAGCGGGTCGCCCGCGGGTGGACGTTCGCAAGATCACGATATCGTCACGGGTCGGCAAGGACCGTCCAGGTTGCTACAATTGAAGTCACTTCACTCACCCGGAGGCTGGCCCGGTGCATCGATTCGGCGTTGTGTTGACGGCATTCGCTCTCGTGGCGGAGGCGCTGCCCGCGCAGGCCCCATCCGATTTCACGGCCATTCGCCTGGCTCCCATCCTGGCGGGAGTCTCGAGCGCCCGCCTGGAAGCCGACGTCCGCACGCTCGTGGGGTTCGGGACCCGGCATACCCTGAGCGACACCGTCTCGGAGACCCGCGGGATCGGGGCGGCACGGCGCTGGATCCACGCGCGATTCGACAGCCTCGCCGCCGCCTGCGGCGGCTGTCTCGAGGTGCTCGACGTCTCGGAGGTCTACGAAGGACTCGCCAGGGTCCCCGGCCCGACCAACGTCGTCAGCGTGATCGCCATCCAGCGAGGGGCGACCGACCCCGACCGGTTCGTGCTGCTGAGCGGGGACATCGACAGCCGTGTGTCCGACATCATGAACGCCCGCGATTCCAGCCCAGGTGCGAATGACAACGCCAGCGGCGTGTCGGCCGTCCTCGAGGCGGCGCGGGTGCTCTCCCCCCATCGCTTTCGTGGATCGATCGTCTACGCCGCGCTCGCGGGCGAAGAGAATGGCTTGCTCGGCGGGCAGACCCTGGCCCGCATGGCGACCGAGCTGGGATGGCGACTGACAGGGGCCATCAACAACGACATGATCGGCAACGTGGAGGGGATCGACGGCGTCAGCGACACCGTGACGGTGAGGGTCTTTTCCGAGGGGACGTCGCCGGTGGAGAGTGACTCCGCCCGACGGGCGCGACGGGCAACTGGCGGGGAAGTCGACGGCGCCTCGCGCCAGCTCGCGCGCTACATCAAGGCAACCGCGGATCGGCACCTTCCGGACCTGGATGTCTGGCTGATCTACCGGCTGGACCGGTACGGGCGCGGCGGCCACCACCGCCCCTTTGCCGACCTCGGCTTCCCGGCCGTGCGCCTGATGGAAGCCCACGAGAACTACACCCGGCAGCACCAGGACATCCGGGTCGAGGGGGGGGTGGCGTACGGGGATGTGATCGAGGGGATCGACTTCAACTATGCGAGAAAGATCACGACATTGGACGCCGCGGTCCTCGCCTCCCTCTCCTGGGCGCCTGGCGCGCCCCAGGCGGTCCGATTGCGGGGCGCCGTGCAGCCGGCCGCCACCCTCAGTTGGCAGCCGCCGCCGGACTCGGCCTCAGTGGCGGGCTACCGGGTGTACTGGCGGCGGACCGACTCGGCGACCTGGGATCATTGGGAGGACATCGGGATGGCCACCAGCCACCGCTTCGACGGGCTGGTGGTGGACAACTGGTTCTTCGGCGTGGCCAGCGTCAGCCCGGACGGCTTCTCCAGCCCGGTGACGACCGCATGGAGCAACTGACCGGCGGGCGGATCAGTCCGGCGGGTACCCCGCATCGAGGATGATGTTGATCTGCGCGACGGTCTGGTCGAGACTGAAGGTCACCGTCCATGCCCCGGGTGTCCCGTCCAGCGACCGGTCGTCCTCCTCGTACAGCAGTTTCCCGTTGTACACCTCGGTCCCGTCGGCATCGCTGATGATCAGCAGCGTGGTGCCGTGGGGCGCGAAGCTCAGGTGCTGGATCGCGGCGTAGGTGCCGGGGTTCTGCCAGGTGAAGGTCATCGTGGTGGTGACATTCTGGATGTTGTCCGCCGTCAGCTGGAAGTGCCCCACCAGGTTGGTGACCGTGACATGGTTGTCCGGACCCAGGACCTCGGAGGGAGTGCTGCACGCACTGCCCACCAGAAGCGCCGTCAACGCCGTGAGAACGCCGAGCCGCCTCTTCGATCGCCGTATCGTCATTGTGGCACCCCCGGAATCGCCATGCTGGCGAACGCGCGGAAAAAGCTGGACTTCTCCGTCACGTCGGGCGCATCGGCGTAGTGGCTTTGGCGCTCGTACCACGCGGCCCCCAGCCCCAACCCGAATCGGTCGTTGAGCCAGTATCGCGCGTCGAAGCGAAGAATGTTCTGGAAGTGGTTGGAATCGGTGCCGTCGACTGTATACAACCTGACCCCGTTGTAGCTCAGGGCCGCGTCGAGATGCCGCTTGTACAGGAGGCGGCCGCTGAGCGTGCCGCCGAACCCCGGACCATAGTCGTAATCCCGTCCCTCAAGCGTCGTGTAGTAGTCCGACTGCGTCGCCCCGATGATGATGCCGTTCAGGAGCAGCGCCGTCTGCACACGCAGGTCCGACTCGGGCGCCCCGAAGGCCGAGATCACCCCCGCCTGCACGCTCTGTCCGCCGTACTCGATCGCGGGGTTGCTGAGGTAGTCGTACCCAAGCGACAGGGCGAACTGGTGATGGCCGGAGCTGCCGAGCTTCCACGCACCGAGGCTTCCGCGCACCGACAGCCGGTTCAGGCGGTGGGCGCTGTCCGCCGGGGGGCCCGCGAGTTCGGTGGCGAGCACGAAGTACGAGAAGGGCTTGCCCGCGATGTCCTCGACCGGATCCCCGTAGGCGAGCGAGAAGGCGATGTCCCACTGGTCGACAGCCGATTCCGGGTCGAGGGCGTTGTAGCTGGTCGAGACGGTCCGGTAGCCGGCATCGAGCACGCCGACGATCTTGCTCGGCCGCCAGTCGGCGGGATTGGCCGTCACGCCGTGGGTCTCCCCCCGGACCAGCCGGTTGAACCCGTTGAGGGGATTGAGGAAGAACGCGCCGATCTCGCGCCAGGTGCGCTCGCTGCCCGTGGCGGTGTTGTCCAGCGTGAGCGTCGAGAGCCTGTACAGGCTTTCGCCCAGCACCACGCCGCCAAAGCTCGTGTTCAGGAGATCGTTCGGCGCCGGCGCCCACGCCTCGCCGGCAATTTCCCACATCGCGCTTCCCACGAACGGCCAGGCGAACGACTCCCAGAAATCGTAGCCGTTGGTCCGGGCGGAGCTGAAGTACATGGCGCCGTGGTAGGGATGCGAGAACTGGTTGTTCAGGAACTGGTTGTCATCCCATTGCCACGGATAGCTCAGGTTGTTGCGAATGCTCTGGGCGGTCACCTCCGCCCAGACCGCCCCGCGCAAGTTGTAATTGATGGTGTGGGGAATGACCTGCATCAGCATCAGTTCGCCGAAGGCGGCCCAGAAGCGCTTGGGGGGATTGCAGTCCCGGCACGGCAGCGTATCGGGACCCGTCCGCGCGGAGGTGGCCCCGTACTGCATCCAGGCGGGCACGGTGGAGCCCATCGGCGGCGCATCGAGGCTGGCCGCGGGCCGGGGACCCTGTGCGTCGAGGGCTCCGGCCTGCGCCACCAGGGCGACGAGGAGGATTCCGGACATCCACTTCAGCATACCGTCTCCTTCGAAAGCATCGTCACGCCTCAGTCTAGTCCGCCGGTGGGCATCATGGTAGAGGCAGACCCGGCAGGGCGCGGCTGAGGAAGAATCGCACGAAGCTGGCGTCTTTGAACGCCTCGGTCCCGTCGGCGTATTCGCTGTGCCGGTTGTATCCGGTGACGCTGATCCCGACTCCCACCTTCCGGCTGGCCCAGTAGCGCGCCTCCACCAGCAGCGCACTCTGGAAGTGCCTGGACTGGGCACCGTCGACGGTGTACAGCCACAGTCGGGTGTATCCCGCCGTGGCCTGCAGCTTGTTCTTGTAAAGGGCCCGCCCGCCAACAAACATGCCGAGGCCCGGCCCGTAGTCATAGTTCCGTCCCTCAAGGGTCGAGTACTGGTCCGATTGCACCGCCCCGAGAATCACCCCATTGAAGAGCACGAACGTTTGCCCCCACCAGGTCTTCCCCGGCGCACCGATGGCTGAGACCAGCCCGACCTGGGCGCTCTGTCCGCCGTATTCGAACGCAGGATTGTTCAGGTAGTCATACTCGAGGCTGGCAGCGATCTGGTGCCGCTTGCTCTTCCCGAGGGGCCACGAGGCCAGGCTGCCCCGGACGCTGATCTGGTTGATCAGCGCGTCGCCCGGCCCCGCCAGGTCCGCGCGGATGGCGAAGTAGGAAAAAGGCTTCCCGCTCAAGTCCTTGACCGGGTCGCCGTAGGACAGCAGCATCGTGGCGTTCCACTGGTTGGTGCCCTCCTCGATGACGCCGCTCCCGATGGACTGGGTCGTCCGCCGGTAGCCGAGGTCGAGCACACCGAGCAGGAAGGTGGGCCGCCACTCGGGGGGATTGGCGCTCACGCGGCCGGTCTCGCCGCGCAACAGGCGGTTGAGCCCGCTCATGGGATTCAGCAGGCCGCTGGCGACTTCGCGAAAGACCCGCTCCTTCCCCGTCGCCGTGTTGTCCAGGGTCAGCCTGGAGATTCGGAAGAGCGACTCCCCGAGGATGACGCCACCGACGGCAGTGTTGACGACGTCGTTCGGCGCCGGCGCCCACGCCTCGAAGAAGTATTCCCACATCAGGCTTCCGCCGAGCGGCCAGAGGGTCGAGGCCCAGAAGTTGTACCCGTTGGTCCGCGCGGCGTTGTAGTAGAGGTTCCCCTGGTAGGAGTGACCGAACTGGTTGTTCTGGAAGTCGTTGTCGTCCCACTGCCAGGGATAGCTGAAATTGTTGCGCCAGGTCTGGGGACTGACCTTCGCCCACTCCTCCTTCGTGATGTAGTTGCTCACCAGGAAGGGGACGAACTGCGCCACCATCACGTCTCCCAGGCTCATCCAGAATTGCCTGGGAGGATGGCATTCCAGACAGGGGAGCGTGTCGAGCGGCTCGGCCGGTGGGGGTACCCTGCCCTCTTGGTCAGGCAGGAGGGCAAGGGGCACCGGGACCGGCCCGGGGATCGCCCACTGCGCCGCCGCCGCTGTTTCGACGTCGGGTGGCGCCTGCGCTCCCGCTTCTGCCGGAGGCACCAGAAGAAGCAACGCCAGTCCGCAAGGGAAGAATTGACGCACGCAGCGACCGATCAGGAAGGCGAGCGGAGTCGGTCGAGAAAACGCTTCCGGAAGGCCGCCACCTTCGGGGCGATGACGACCTGGCAATACCGCTGCCCGGCGTTCTGCCGATAGTAGCCCTGGTGACCTGCGTCGGCGGGATAGAACGCCGCGCACGCCGCCACCTCCGTCACGATCGGCGCGTCCCACCATCCCTCGCGCTCCAGGGCATGGATCGCCTCGAGTGCCACGGCCCGCTGATCGTCGGCGTGGGTCAGGATCACCGAGCGATACTGGGTGCCGACGTCCGCCCCCTGGCGGTTGATGGTGGTCGGGTCGTGAATGGTGAAAAAGACATCGAGCAGGTCCCGATAGGTGACCACGGCGGGGTCGAACGTCACCTGGACCACCTCGGCGTGGCCGGTCGTCCCGCTGCACACCTGCCCGTAGGTCGGGTGATCCACCGTCCCTCCAGCATAGCCTGACACCACGCGCTCCACCCCGCGGAGCTGCTCGAAGACCGCCTCCAGGCACCAGAAGCACCCGCCCCCAAGGGTCGCGACTTCGGTCACGACGGCTCCACCGGATGCACGAAGCGGCGCAGCAGCCAGAAGGTCGGCACCGACAGCGCAAGCACGCCGAGGCCGAGGAGGGCGTGCTCCGGGTCGCTCCAGACCACGCCAATGAGGAAGACCACGGCGATGGCCACGGCGAGCGCCGTGGTCCAGGGATACCCCCAGGCGCGGTAGGGGCGGGGCCGCGCCGGTTCGATGGTGCGCAGTCGAAAGAGTGCCAGGAAGCAGATGAGGTAGTTCAGGACGATGAAGACCGACAGCGTCGCGATCACGGCATTGAACGTTCCGGAAAGCAGGAAGAAGAAGGCGACCGCGGTCGACAGCATCAGCGCAGTGGTCGGCGTACCCCCGGCATTGACCGCCCGGGCGTCCACCGGAAACAGCCGGTCCCGGCTCAGCGAAAAGAGCACCCGGCTCGACGCCATGAACACGGTGTTGATGGTACCGAGGATCGAGACGATCATCATCACCCGGAGGACCGTGTCACCGATCGGGCCGAGGAGGCGCTTCGCGGCCGTCGCTGCGACGAAGGGGTCGCCCGCCATCGCCGGGAGCGAGAGCAGGCGGACGATCGCGATGTTCAGCAGCAGGTAGAGGACCGTCACCCCGGCGAGCGAATAGAAGATGGCCCGCGGGATGTCACGCCCCGGATTGGTGAACTCCTCACCGCCATAGATCGGGTAGTAGTAGGCGTCGAAGGTGAAGATGACCCCCTGCATCGCCAGGATGATGGCGGCGATCAGCGGGAGGTCGGTCCGCGGGGCGGTGACCCCCGGCGCGGCCGCGGGGAGCAGGAAGATCGCGCCGATGAGGAGGACCAGCGCCCCGCCCTTCAGCACGGAGGTCACCTCCTGGATGCCGGCGAGCGCCTTGACCCCTCGCCACTGCGCCACGAGGAGCCCCAGCATGATGGCCCCTGCCACGGCGAGCGAGCGCCCCTCCAGCGCGGGGATCACGGCACCGGAGTACTCGCCGATGAGCAGCGCGAGGGCCGCCATCGAGGCGCACTGCTGCAGCCAGTCGTTGTAGCCGACCAGGAACGCCGGATAATCACCGAACGCGCGCCTGGCCCAGGGATAGAGGCCCCCGGCGCCCGGCGCCATGGCCCCGTGTTCCGCATAGGCGGTCGCCCCGAGAAAGGCGAAGGTCGCTCCCGCCAGCCAGACGCCGAAGAAGAGCACCGGCGTCGGGAGCAGGGCGGCGACCTCCCCCGGCGTTCGCAGGATGCCACCGCCGATGACCGCACCGATCCCGAGCGCCACGCCAAAGGCGAGCCCGAGGACGCGAAGCAGCCCCGGCCGCGCTGGTGGTGCCGGCTGCCCAGTCACTGCGTTCTCCCCCGGTCGACGGCAGGTGGAAGGGTGTCGTGGATGTCCTCGAAGTACTCCGGATGCCGGGCCATCTCCTTCCGGTACAGGGCACGGATCCAGGGGATATCCTGGGAGGCGTCTCCCGTCGGCCGGAACGGTGGCAGCAGGCCGATGGTACGCGTACTCCAGTCGAACCAGACCGGGACGATCGGGACGCCCCCGGCGACCGCGATGCGGTAAAAGCCTGTCTTCCAGTGCGTGGTGCGCTTGCGGGTGCCTTCCGGCGAGAGCGCGAGGACGAATGTCCGTGCCGTCTGCATCTCAGCGAGGACTCCCTCGACGGTGCCATCGGGGCGGGAGCGATCCACCGGGATGCCGCCAATCGCCCGGAGGATCCAGCCCGGGGGACCGCGGAAGATGGTGTGCTTGCCGAGCCACTTCGCCTTGAGCCCAAGCGCGAACTTGGCGGCCAGGCCGACGGGAAAGTCCCAGTTGGAGGTGTGCGGAGCCACGATGAGGACGTAGCGTGGCATCGCGGGCAGGGCGCCCTCGAACTTCCACCCAATGAGCCGCATCGCCAGACGCCCGAGCCACACCCCTGGTCCGCCGCCTCCGGACGGGAGGGGAGGCACGCCCGGCTGGCGCGCGCCGCTGACTACCGGGCGGTCGCCGGGTTCCAAAAGGCCGGGGCGGGATCGGGGTAGCGACAGGTGGCACAGACCCGGCGCAGCGCCTGTACGCCCACGAGCCGGATCGCCGGGGCGAGGAAGTCGGGGCGCACCGGCTCGACGCGGAGCAGGTCGGTGCTCAGGTATTTCTTGTTGTCATCGCAGAAGACGGTGGACACCACCGCGTCGCCGCCCAGCGCGTCCTGGGCCCGGACCGCCGCGAGGAAGTTGGCGCCCGAGGAGATCCCCACGCCGAGTCCGAGCGAGGTCGCGAGGTTCTGGGCCATGATGATGGCATCGCCGTCGTCGACGGCGATGATGTCGTCGAGCTGGTCGAGCTGGACGATGGGCGGGATGAACTCGTCCGAGATCCCCTGGATCCGGTGATGCCCGACCTTGTGCCCGGTGGACATGGTCGGCGAGTTGGACGGCTCGACCGGGTGCAGCCTGGCCCCTGGGGCATGCTCCCGGAAGTACTGCCCCACGCCCATGATCGTGCCGCCGGTCCCGACCCCGGCCACGAACGCCGTCGGCCTGAGGTTCCAGGCGGCGAGCTGGCCCAGGATTTCGGGCCCGGTGGTCTGGTAATGGGCATCGCAGTTGTCGCGATTGGAGAATTGCCGCGGCAGGAACGCGCCAGGGGTCGCCGCCGCCAATTCCTCCGCCCGCGCGATGCTGCCGAGGAAGCCTCCCTCGTCCTTGCTGACGAGGACGATGCCAGCCCCGAGGCTCCGGATGAGGTCGATCCGCTCGGCACTCATCCACGCGGGCATGAAGATGGTGACCGGATGGCCCAGGGCACGGCCGATGGAGGCGAAGGCGATGCCGGTGTTCCCGCTCGTGGCCTCCACGATCAGCGCGCCGGGCTGGAGGGCGCCGGTCGCATAGCCCCGCCGGAGGATGTGGATGGCCATGCGGTCCTTGATGCTGCCGGACAGGTTCAGGTGCTCCGCCTTGGCATGGATCACCCGGCGCTCGCCGCGATACTCGAATTCGATCGCGAGCAACGGGGTGTTGCCGACCAGGCTGGCCAGACCACGGAGGCGTTCTTCCGGCTGTCGGTCCGTCATCCTCGCTCCGCATGCGTGTCAACAGGGTGAACGGAAGAAACTTACCCAGTTCCCTCCCGCAGGTCACGGCCGTGCGCCTCCCGGCGCGCTTCACTCCAGGCGGGTACGGCGCTAGAATCCGGTACCCCGGATCACGGACTCCCCATGCCTCGACGCCTCATTCTCTCCCTCCTCGGCATCGCCGCCCTCCTCCTCGGCCTCCTGGTCCTGCGCGGAGTGGGCTCACTCGCGGAAGGCGCCGGCGGTTGGGCCGACAGCGCCGCCTCCAGGCAGGTCCCGGACGACTCGGTGCTCTCGGCCATCACGACCCCGAGGACCGGCGACTTCGACTCGATGCGGGCGCGGCAGCTGGTCCGTCTGCTCGTCGTCCCCAGCCGGACGCTGTACTTCCTCGACGGGGGGACGCCGCGGGGGCTCGCGGTGGACGCCGCGGCGCTGTTCGAGACGCGCCTCAACCGCAAGTACCACACGCGCGCTGAGGCGATCCGGGTGGAACTCCTCCCCGTGCGTCATGACGAACTCCTCCCCGCCCTCCTTGAGGGGCGTGGCGACGCCGTGTTCGCGGGGATCACCATCACCCCCGAGCGCGAGGCGGTGGCTGATTTCTCGAATCCGACGATGACCGGCGTCTCCGAGATCGTCGTGACGGGCCCGGCGTCACCGCGCCTGGACTCGATCGAGGATCTGGCCGGCAAGGAAGTCTTCGTGCGGCCGTCCTCGGCCTATTTCGAGAGCCTGCAGGACCTCAACGCCACCTTCGCCCGACGGGGCCTCGCGCCGGTCCGCCTGCGGCCTGCCCCCGAGGCGCTGGAGGACGAGGACCTGCTGGAGATGCTGAACGCGGGGCTGGTCCAGGCGGTGGTCATCAACGACTTTCTCGCCACGTTCTGGCAGCAGGTGCTCCCCGACATCACCCCCCGGCCCACCCTCTCCGTCAAGTCGGGCGCCGACCTGGGGTGGATGATCCGCAAGGACAGTCCCCTGCTCCGGACGGAAATCAACGAATTCCTCGCCGAGTATCCACCGGGCTCCGCCACGCGGAACACCCTGCTCCACCGCTACCTCAAGAGCACGAGATTCGTGGCGGGCGCCACCTCGAAGGCCGAGATGGAGCGGTTCCATCGCACGGTGGAGCTGTTCAAGAAATACGCGCAGCAGTATGACCTCGACTACCTGCTGATGATGGCCCAGGGCTACCAGGAATCCCGCCTCGACCAGGAGGCGCGCAGCCAGGTGGGGGCCGTCGGCGTCATGCAGGTGATGCCGTCCACGGGGGCCGAGCTCGGCGTGGGAAATATCCACGAACTCGAGCCCAACATTCATGCCGGAGTGAAGTACGTCCGGACGCTGATCGACAGCCACTTCAGCGGCGATTCGCTCGACGCCCTCAACCGGACCCTGTTCGCCTTCGCGGCGTACAACGCCGGGCCGGCGAGGATCGCCGGGCTTCGGCGCCGTGCGGCGGCGCGGGGGCTCGATCCGAATGTCTGGCACCAGAACGTGGAGCACATCGCGGCGCAGGAGATCGGCCGGGAAACGGTCACGTACGTGGCCAACATCTACAAGTATTACGTCGCCTATACCCTCGTGATGGAAGACGCCGCCAA
The DNA here is from genome assembly GCA_024641745.1 of Gemmatimonadota bacterium. Lineage (GTDB taxonomy): Bacteria > Gemmatimonadota > Gemmatimonadetes > Gemmatimonadales > GWC2-71-9 > SPDF01. Next base: position 16,678 of record JAHECL010000040.1, read on the forward strand.
ACGTGAGGCGGCCCTGAGAGAACGCTAGCTTCCCAGCCTGGAGTCCCGATGCTCGCCCTGCTTCCCTTCCTCGCCGCATCCCTGCTCGGCGCCGACACCCTCCTGGTGTCCCCGGCATGGCTGTCCGCTCACCTGGACGACCCGAACCTTGTGGTTGTCCACGTGGACCGCAATCGAGCCCAGTATGACGCCGGGCACATCCAGGGGACCAGGTTCCTTCCCATCTCCGCGATCCTCGTGGAGCGGGACGGCGTCCCCAATGAACTGCCGCCGGTGGCCACGCTCGATTCCGTGCTCGAATCGGTCGGGATCGGCGACCAGAGCCGCGTCATCATCACCGGTGAACCGCTCGCCGCCGGCCGCCTTCTGTTCACCCTCGACTACCTCGGCCATGGCGGCCGGGTGGCGCTCCTGGATGGAGGCATCCCGGCATGGGTGCACGCGGGCTTCCCGGTGGGTAACGCCCCCGCGCCGGCACGCCGCGGGTCGCTGACACCGAAGGTCGTGCCCGGGGTGGTGGTGGACGGCGCCTGGGTCGAGGGGCATCTCAAGGCGCCGAAGACCATCTTCCTCGATGCACGTCCTGCCTCGGACTTCACAGGCACCCCGGGGAGTTCCCCACCAACCGGGCACATTCCCGGCGCCCGCAACATCTTCTGGAAGACCACGCTCGACGGTACCCCACCGGTCCTGCTCCCCCGCTCGGAGCTCGAGGAGATGTTTCACAGCGCGGGGATCAGGCAGGGGGATGTCGTCGTCAGCTATTGCCGGTCGGGCATGCAGGCGAGCTTCCTCTACTTCGTGGCCCGCTATCTGGGGTATGAGACGAAGCTCTACGACGGGTCGATGGCGGAGTGGCTTACGAGGCCGGGCGCTCCGGTCGAGACGGGCGTCCGGGAGTGAGATTGGACGGGAACCCGTCGAGGGGGCTGTAGACCGCGACGCCGAGGGCCGCCCAACCGGTGCCGGCGAGGAGAGCCCCCACGACATCGCTGGGATAGTGGACGCCGAGGTAGACCCGGGACCAGGCGATGAGGAGGCAGAGGACGACGGCGGCGGTCCGGGCCGGCAATCTCGTCAGGGGGTGGCTGCCCCGGGTCAGCAGGAAGGCCCCCAGGCCGAACACCAGCGGGGCGAGCATCGCGTGGCCTGAGGGGTAGGAGTACCATCCCGCCCCGTCGAGATGCGGCAGGACCTCCGGGCGGATGCGGCGGAACCCGTTCTTGAGCACGGCATTGAGCCCCCACCCGGACAGGACCGTCACTCCGTAGCAGAGGGCCGAGCGCCTCCATCCGCGCAACAGCAGCAGCAGCGCCATGGCGACGCCGACCGGAATGGCGACCGCGCCCTGGCCAATGGCGCTGAGAACGCCCATCCAACCTGCCACGGACCCGCTTCGGGCGCCGATCACCCGCAGCACGAACTGCTGGTCCCACGTCGTCAGGGCATCGCCCAGCGCGAGGCGGCCCAGCCCGCCGACAAGGAAGAAGGCAAGAGCGGCGAATGCCACAATCCGGGCACGGGCGCGTGGGTCACGGGCTGGCATGGAGGAAAGGTGGCGCGGTGCCCTCCCTTTCGACACCCCGAACCGAATGATGCCGCCGCGGGGGTCTTCCCCTGCGGCGGCATCGTTCCCACCCAGCGCCCATCGGCGCAGGCACGCTGCTACGGAATGAGCGTGATGTCTCCCGGCCGCCAGGTCTGGTTGAACCAGGGTTCCAGCGGGCCATAGAGCCGGAGGATCATGAACCAGCCCTTGCCGGGAATGGTCTGGACCCAGTTGTTCTCCATCCCGGCAGGAGCCTTCGGGCCAAAATAGACGTCGATCGAGCCGTCGGCATTGGAGTTGACGTCCTTGTTCTGACTGCTGACACTCGGACCCGGCTGGTCGGTCTGGAGCATCGACCGGGTCTGGTTGTCGTACACGATGACCGACCAGAAGGCCTTCACCGGCACATCCGGGGGCAGGTGCAGCTTGTACGCCTTGCCGCCATCAAACGGGTTGCCCGCGGCATCCTGGACGGACCAGGGGTACTGCGAGCCTTCGCCGACCATCTTCTCGGCCATCGCAGGCGTCACGCCAGTGGCGAAGTAATAGAAGAACGCCGCACCATCCAGATTGCTCACCCCGGGTGCGACCTCGAACTTGTAGCCGCCGAAGAAGGGCAGGCGCCAGGGGCTGTCGGGATAAAAATAGGCATCCGCGCCACGAATCCTGAAGGCGATCGTCCGGGCCGTCACGGCGCCGATGTTCGCGGCGTCCTCGAGGATCTTCCTCATTCGGACGTCCGGATTGAAGGGCTTCCACTTGCTGATGCCGATCGAGGCGAACAGGCCGAGCGTCGTTGGGTCCGATCCCTCGCTCGGCTCTTCCTGGATGACCTGATTCAGCAGGTCCCAGAATGCGTAGTCACCGGGGGCGACGAAGTTCGAGGGAATGCCGGAGGCGTTGACGAACTTCATCGGCAGAGGATTGGCGGCATCGGCCAGCGGATAGATCCGCAGATGCTGCTTGACTGAGGCGACGCTGGGCTTCGTGGAGCCATCCACGAGAAAGGCCCGGAAGACAAACCAGGTGCCGTAGGTGCTCGGACGCACGATGAAATAGCCAGCCGGCACCTCTCCCGTGTAGTCCGGGGGCAGCACCAGGTACTTGCCGCCGGCCCCCTTGTCGGCGCCGGTGAGACCGACATCGGCCACCCATCGATACCAGAAATCATCGATCAGCCCCAGGATCCTGGGCGGGGCCTCGATGACCACCGGGCCGTTCTTCGTGTCGATCCAGGTGAAATTGTAGATCGTGTTGTCGTTGGCCGTCAGTTCCACGGTCCGTGCGTCGACCAGGTTCTCCCAGATCACGTCGGTCCGGTTGTCAGGCCCGAACCCCCGGATGCTGGCCCGCATGCCCGCCTGATTCACGATCGGAATCGCCAGCAGGTACGCCTGCAGCGCGCGGGAGGCGTCGAGATTGTCGTAGATCTTCCGGGTGGTGGCTTGATCAGGGTAGCCGTCGGAAAGGTGCAGCGTGCCGATCGACGTCTCGACCTTGTCCGGCACCGCCACTCCCGGCGCGATGGGCGTGGTCATCTTGTACTGTTGAGCGAATGCCGACGTCGACAGCACGGCAAGCGCCAGGGCGGCCGCCCCGTTCGCGCGAAGGTAGTTTGAGGGACTCATGGAGCGCTCCGGGACTCGGGGGATGCCTATTTGCCTATCGGGAACCTAGTGACCGTGAGGCCAGCCGAATGAAGCCCCTATGAATGAGGTGAGAAACAATCTTGCGGTGCGGCCGGGACTCGGACTGCAGGCCGAGGCCCAA
>JAHECL010000041.1 GCA_024641745.1 Gemmatimonadota bacterium
TGGGACCGAGCGACTGGGCCAGGCGCCTGGCGATCGTCTTCCGGATCTGCGAGAGCGGCACATCCTGGTACGACGCCCCGGCGGGCAGGGACACGGAGGCCGCGGCGGCCGGCGCCGCGCTCTCCAGGTCGCGCAGGATGATCCGCCCCTCGGGGCCTGACCCGGTGACCGCGGCGAGGTCGACTCCCCGCTCGCGGGCGACTTTCCGGGCGAGGGGAGAGGCCTTGGTGCGTCCGCCCGAGGCGGGCGGAGGCGGGGCCGGCGGGCCGGGGGGAGGTGAGGAGGTGGCGGCCGCGGGTCCGGGCGTCGGGGCGCTGGCCGCCGGCGCCGCCTTCGGCTTCGCTGGCGGGGCCGCCACGCCCAGCATGTCGCTGATGTCCTCGTCGGGCTGGCCGATGATCCCCACCAGGCTGGCCACCGCCACCGTGCTGCCGGCGGGATAGAGCTGCTTGAGCAGCACGCCCTCGCCGCGCGCCACGAGTTCCATGACGGCCTTGTCCGTCTCCACCTCGGCGATGACATCGCCGATGCGGATCGGGTCGCCCTCGTTCTTCTTCCACTCGACGAGGCGGCCTTCTTCCATCGTCGGTGACAGCGCTTCCATCAGGACTTTCGAAGCCATGCGTCAGATCCCGGATCGGAGCAATGGAGGGGGGCGCCCGCCTCAGGCCAGGTACAGCACCCGCTTGGCGGCGGCGACCACCTTGGCAGGGTCGGCCTTGGCCGCCCGCTCGAGCTGCTTGTTGTACGGCATCGGCACGTCGGCGCCGGTGACCCGGAGGACCGGGGCGTCGAGCTCGTCGAAGGCGTGGCGCTGGATCTCGTCCACGACCTGGGCGCCCACGCCGGCAAAGGCCCACCCCTCCTCCACCACCACGCAGCGGTGGGTCTTCCCGACCGAGTTGAGCACCGTCTCGGTGTCCATCGGCCGGATGGTCCGGAGGTCCACCACCTCGGCGTCGATCCCCTCGGCGGCGAGCTGGTCGGCGGCCTTGAGCGCCACGGTGACCGTCTTGGAGTGACAGACCAGCGTCACGTCGCCGCCTGCGCGCTTGATGTCCGCCTTGCCGATCGGGACCAGGTGCTCGCCCTCGGGGACCTCACCCTTCACGTTGTAGAGCATCTCGCCCTCGATGAACACCACCGGGTCGTCGTCCCGGATCGCGCTCTTGAGGAGCCCCTTCGCGTCGGCCGGCGTGCCCGGCGTCAGGACCTTGAGTCCGGGGATGTGCGCGTACCACGACTCGAACGACTGCGAATGCTGGGCGGCGAGCTGGAGTGCGGCGCCGCCCGGCCCCCGGAAGACGATCGGGCAGCCCACCTGCCCGCCGGACATGTACCGCATCTTGGCGGCGGAGTTGACCACCTGGTCGATCGCCAGGAGGGCGAAGTTCCAGGTCATGAACTCGATGACCGGACGGAGGCCGACCATCGCCGCGCCCACCCCGATGCCGGCAAATCCCAGCTCGGCGATCGGCGTGTCCACCACGCGGTGCGGCCCGAATTCCTTCAGGAGGCCACGGCTCACCTTGTAGGCGCCGTCGTATTCCGCCACTTCCTCGCCCATCAGGAAGACCCGGTCGTCGAGTCCCATCTCCTCGCGCAGGGCGGCGTTCAGCGCGTCGCGGTAGGTCAGGAGGGCCATCTCACTGCCCTCCCGCGAGCACGTCGGTCCACAGTTCCCCGGGGGCGGGGTCCGGCGACTCCTCGGCGAAAACGATGGCGTCCTCCACCTCGGCCGTGATCATCTCGTCGACGGCCTTCAGCCCCGCCTCGTCCATCATCCCCGCCTCCAGCATGTGCGCCTCGAGCAGCTTGATCGGGTCGCGCTGGCGGAACTCCTCGACCTCGTCCTTGGTGCGGTACGTCCCGTGGGCCGCATCGGACATCGAGTGCCCGACGTACCGGTAGGTCCGCATCTCCAGGAGCGTGGGGAGCGACTCGACGCGGGCGCGCTCCACGGCGCGGTCCATGGCGCTCCGCACCGCGAAGACGTCCTGGCCGTCCACCACTTCCTCGGCCATCTCGTAGGAATACGCCCGGTGGGCCAGGTCGAGCAGGGAGCTCGCGCGTGCCAGTGCCGTGCCCATGCCGTATCCGTTGTTCTCGACGACGAAGATGGCCGGCAGCTTCCAGAGCGCCGCCATGTTGAGCGTCTCGTGGAACGAGCCGATATTGACCGCCGCCTCGCCGAAGTAGCAGACGGCGACCTGGTCGGTCTTCCGGTACTTGGCCGCGAAGGCCATTCCGGCGGTGAGGGGGATGTGTCCACCGACGATGCCGTGCCCGCCGAGGAAGCCGAGGGAGGCGTCGAAGAGGTGCATCGAGCCACCCTTGCCGCGCGAGCAGCCGGCAGCCTTGCCGTACAGCTCGGCCATGACGGACCGCGCCGAAAGCCCGCGGGCCAGGGCGTGGCCGTGGTCCCGGTAGGACGTGGTGATGTAGTCATCGGCGCGCAGCGCGGCCATGCTGCCGACCGCCACCGCCTCCTGCCCGATGTACAAGTGGCAGAAGCCGCCGACCTTGCCGAGGCTGTAGGCCTCGCCCGCCTTCTCCTCGAAGTAGCGGATGAGGCGCATCTGCCGGAGATATTCCCGGCACTGCTCCGGCGAGGCCGCCGGACCGGCGGGGTGGGGCGCGCCCTTGGCGCGGGACCTGGCACGGGTGCCGGCCATCAGGCGGTCCTCTGTTCCTTGGCCTTGTCGACCTGCTCCCACGCGTGGTAGGAGGAGCGGGTCAGCGGGCTCGATTCGACGTGGGCGAAGCCCATCCGCAGGCCGATCTCGCGCAGCTCGGCGAACTCCTCCGGGGTGTAGTAGCGGGCGATGGGCAGGTGGCCGCCGGAGGGGCGCAGGTACTGGCCGAGCGTCAGGATGTTGACATCGCTCCGGCGCAGGTCGCGCATGCACACGAGCACCTCGTCCCACTCCTCCCCCATCCCCAGGATGATCCCGGACTTCGTCAGCGCATCGGGACCGCCCATCCGGCGGGCGTTGGCCAGGAGCCGGAGCGCCCGGTCGTACCGGCCGCCCGGCCGGGCCAGGCGGTAGAGCCGCTCGGGGGTTTCGAGGTTGTGGTTCAGGATGTCCGGGCGCGCGTCCATCACCAGCTGGAGGGCCCGCTCCGATCCCTTGAAGTCGGGGATGAGCACCTCGACCGAGGTGCCGGGCATCCGGCTGTGGATCTCGGTGATGCAGCCGGCGAAGGCCTCCGCACCGCCGTTGGGCAGGTCGTCCCGGTCCACCGAAGTGATGACGACGTGCTGCAGTCCCATCCGGGTCACGGCTTCCGCGAGGCGGACCGGTTCCACCGGGTCGAACGGCTTCGGCGTCCCGTGGGCGACCGCACAGTAGGTGCAGTTCCGGGTGCAGACGTCCCCCAGGATCATGAAGGTGGCGGCCTTGTGTTCCCAGCACTCGCCGATGTTCGGGCAGCGCGCCTCCTCGCACACGGTGTGGAGGCCCAACTCCCGCATCATGCCCCGGATCTCGACGTAGTTCTGGCCACCCGGCGTCCGGACCTTCAGCCAGGACGGTTTCCGCACCGGGGTGGCGGGCACGGCTGACGGCGCGCCCTGGGGGGCGGATGTGCTCCGGGTGAGCTGGACGAGCGGAACGGCCACCGATGGCTCCTTGGGGCGACGAAGGCCGGGAGTCCCCCGGCCAAGGCAGGGTAGGAAACTAGTCGCCCTGCGGTGGCTCCGGAAGACGTTCCGGCGCATCAGGATAGCCGGTTGCCTGGACAGCAGCGTGGCCCCCCGGCACTGCCGGGGGGCCACGTTGGGGACAGAATCCGGCCTAGTTGACGGCGAGCCGGAGCAGGATCATGAGCGCGGAGTTCTTGCCGTTCTCATCCTTGATGGCATTGCTGAATCCGAAGTCGTACCGGGCATCGAAGCCCCAGGCCCCCCGCTGGAACCCCACCCCGATCGTCCCGCCGAAGGTGGTGTTGGCCTCGACCGACTGGTCTTTGCACGTCACCGACACGGTGTCCACGCTGGTGTTGCAGGTCACGTTGAACCCGATGTACGGGCCGACATAGGCGAACGGGCCGCCGTTCTCCGTGAACTGGTAGCGCAGCAGGACGGGAATCTCGATGTAGTTCAGGTTGAGCGTGAACCCATCGTCCTCGAAGCCTGCGCCCTTGTTCACATAGAGGATCTCGGGCTCCACCTTGACCGACTTGGCCACCGGGACCGCCACGTAGAAGCCGAGCCCCAGCCCGGTCGAGGAGCGGACCGACACGGAGTCGTCCAGGCCGGTCAGGGTGGAGAACGAGGCACCGCCGAGGAAGCCGGCCTCGGTCTGCTGCTGCGCGGCCGCCGATGTGGCGGTCGCCGCAAGGACCGTGAATGCCAGACCAGTGACGGCAAGACTCCGACGAAACCAGGTGCGCATGAGTGCCTCAAGGTTGAGGAATGGCGTGGGGATCGACCCGGGCTCCGCCCCGAGCGGTAGGATAGTACGGCGAGACTCGACGATGGGGAAGGGGGGTGGGATTTGCGACCGGACATCCCGGATTTCCGGCCTGGCGCAGGCCGGCCCCCCGACCACGGGGGCGGGGGGCCGGCGGGTCGTCACTGCCGGTCAGGGCGCTAGCGGAACTGGTACCGCAGCAGGATTTCCCAGGCGGCGTTCTTGATCGAGCCGGCGTCCTTGTAGGCGTCGCTGAAGTCGAACTCGTACCGGCCCTCCACGCCGACCTTGCCTCGCTGGTACCCGAGTCCCACGACGCCGCCGAAGGTCACGCTGGTGGCGTCAAACGGCACGCCCGCCACGGTCCCGAGATCGACGCAGTCGGTGCTCGGCAGCGCGGCGTCGCCGCTGCCGGAGACGGTGCACGAGATGTTGAAGCCGACCGCCGCGCCGGCCAGGGCGTACGGCCCGCCGTCTGACTGAAAGTTGTAGCGGAGGAGAACCGGGACCTCGATGTACTCGAGGTCGAAGGTGATGTCGCCGGACACCCCTGATTCGTTGATGGCGTAGTTGGTGCCCTTGCCGACGTACACCGCCTCCGGCTCGAGGACGACCGAGGAGCCGAGGGGCACGGTGACGAAGACGCCCCCCAGGAAGCCCGTCAGGCTTCCCTTGTCGAGCCCGAGGATCGAGAGGTTGGCGTCCGACCCGGTGAAGGTGGCGAAATCGATCCCGGCGACCACGCCCAGGCCGATATTCGACTGGGCCGGCAGGTTGCCGACGGCCAGGACCGCGACCACGGACATGATCGAGGCGAAACGTGTGAGTGCGCGCATGGGACGGTCCTCCGCGTGGATGCCACCTGCAACGTGTGACAATGCCCGACGGGGAATGGTGCTTGGTGGGGCCATATGGCGTCGTGAAACCGGCGTGAAGAGACCCGTACGCACGACGGCCCCCCGGGAATGAACCCGGGGGGCCGTCGGATCTGCGATGCCTGGTGCTCGTTACTTGAGCATGATGCGGGCGAGGATCTCCCACGCGGCGTTCTTGCCGTCGGTGTCCTTGAAGGCGTCGCCGAAGTCGAAGTCATAGCGACCCTCGAGGCCGAGGCGTCCCTTCTGGTAGCCGAGGCCGAGCACGCCGCCGAAGGTGGTGTTGGTTTCGGCGAATTCGCTGCAGTCCACGCTGTCCACGTCGTCGTGGATGCTGCAGGAGACGCTGAATCCAACCGCCGGGCCGGCGAGGAAGTACGCGCCGCCCTCGGTGCTGAAGTTGTAGCGGACGAGGACCGGGATCTCGATGTAGTTGTGGCTGAGCTTCAGGTCCGAGCCGTTGTCGGAGAGGCCCTTGTTCACGTAGAGCACCTCGGGCTCGATCGCGAGGGCGCGGCCGGCCGGGACGGTGACGTACAGGCCGCCGACGAAACCGGTCTTGGAGCCGGTGTCGTTGAAATCGTCGCCGGTCATGCTGGCGAAGTCCACACCGGCGAGGAGGCCGACGGACTTGGCGTTCTGCGCCTGGGCGGTGAGCGCCGTGGCGGCGAGCGCCAGTGAGGCCAGGGTCGAGATCCGGATCAGGTTCTTCATGTACGCTCCGAAAAATGGTGGCAAAAGGCGACTGCGTGGGACATCCGCCCGGATGGAACGACTCCTTCCGGGCAAGTCGACGTTGATGTGCAAGATCGTGGCCACAATTGGGCATCGACCGAGAATCGGGCGAGCATCCAGAACGAAACAGCCCCCCGGGGGATCCCGGGGGGCTGTTCTCAGTGATCGATCGACGAATGCTACTTGGTGAGCCGCGCCATGATCGTCCAGCCAGTGTTCCGGATGTCGAAGCTCTGCTTGTTGCCATCCACGTCGGTGTACGAGATCGCGTGACCCCAGTCGTTCATCCAGCGCCCCTCGATGCCGATGTGGCCCTTGGCATACCCGAGGCCGACCATGCCGCCCACCGTGGTGTTGGCGCTGATGCCCTCGTAATCGCTGCACTTCTCGTCGTAGGTCTCGTTTGTCTCGTTGTCGGTGCCGGAGTCAGAGCAGCTGACGTTGAAATTGATGACCGGGCCGACGAGGAAGAAAAAGCCGCCATCGGGCTGGGAGTTCCACCGGAAGAGGACGGGAACCGAGATGTAGTCGAGCGTCTCGGTGCCGGTGAAGTCGACGTTGTCGTACTTGGCGCCCTTGCTGATGTACAGGACTTCCGGTTCGATCCAGGTGTTGCCGCCGCCGACCGGGAGGCCGACGAAGATGCCGCCGACAAAGCCGGTCTTTGAGGTGGTGTTGTCAGAAATGAAGCAATTGTCGGCAGTGTTGTCGCTGTAGCTGCAGCCCGAGAATGTCGTGAAGTCCACGCCGACCACGGCGCCGACTTGCTTCTCACGCTGCGCCTCGGCGGTCATGGCCGTCACACCCAGTGCCAGGGCGGCGAGGGCCGAAACTCGGAAGAACTTGCGCATTGCTGTCTCCTTGGAGATTGGGGGGTCAACATTCCTGTGAAACTCCAGCGCACGACCCATTCCAACACAATCGCCAACTCGCCGTGAAGGGTCGGTGAAGAATGTGTGAACGCCTGCCAGTTTGCCGTCCGCTACCGGCTGCCCAGCAGGGCGAGCCGGAACATCAGGCTCCAGACACCATAGGACGCATCAACGTTTTCGAAGGTGTCGCTGAACCCGGTCTGGTAGTGCCCCTCGACACCCAGCTTCCCGAACTGGATGCCCAAACCGGCGATTCCGCTCCACTGCGAGGTGTTGGACGAGTCGCAGGTGCCGCTGGCGGCGCTCTGGTCGACGCTGCAGCTGACTTCCCAGCCGATCGCGGGACCGGCAAAGATGTTCAGGTGCCCGAAGTACACCTTGAGGAGCATCGGAATCTGGATGTAGCCCTGCGTCACATCGGTGCCATCGGCGCTGAAGCCCTGGGCGCTGAAGAGCAGCTGCCCCTCGGCGGAGAACCGCTGGCCGAGATAGATATTGGCGTACACTCCACCGCCACCCCCGGTCTTGGAACTGACGTCGGCACTGTCGGTGGCGCTTCCGGTCAGCGTGGCGGAATTAACGCCGCCGGTGAGTCCGATGGCCAATTGGGCGGAGGCTGGGGTCCCCAGAAACGCTGCCAGGGCAACAGAGAGGACGACCAGACGAAGTCTACGGCTCATGCCGAAGGGCCTCCAGGTGAATCCGGTTTCGGGGAATATTCGGACCCCCCGGATGGTCCGCTGAGGTACCACGATGGGGATTTCCTTCGAAAAACGCAAGAGCCAGTCCGAAGTTAACCGATTTTGGGAATAGGGCTTTAGGTGTCGTGACCTCAAGTAGCATGTCCGGTCCGGAAGGCCCTGCTCGCTACTTGAGCGACAGCAGTTCCTCGACATACGTGTGGAGGTCGGCCTTGAGTTTCGTGTGCTGGATCCCCGTGGCGGGTCCGTAGAAGCCCGCATGGATTCGGCGGACCCGGCCCGTCCGGTCCAGGAAGACCAGGGTCGGGTAGGCGGTAAAGCCTTCGAGCTGGGGCAGGGTGGCTGCCGTCAGGTCGGTGTCGTTCATGCCCGCGAGAAGGATTGGCCAGGGAATGCCGTACTTCTCCTTGAAGCGCCGGACGAGCTGGCCGTCGATCTCGGGATCGCCGGTCACCTCGTAGGCCAGGCTCACGACCTCGAACCCCTGCCCGTGGTAGGCGTGGTAGAGCTCCAGGAGTGTGGGGGCCGCGTCCTGGCAGTTGGGGCACCAGGTCCCGAAGATGTCCACCATGACGACCTTTCCGCGGAAGCGCGGGTCGTCATTGGTCACGATCCGGCCCTGGAGATCGGGAAAGGCGAACCGGAAGGGCGCCGTGGTGTCGGCGGTGGTCACCTCGGTGGGGGGCTTGAGGTGGGGTTCTCCCTGGCTGCGGGTGGCCCGGAACGGTGTCTGGCTCCGGAGCCCCGCGTGGAAGATCCCCTCGATGGCGCCGTCGACGACCTCCCCGGTGATCATGTAGACGAACGACCCGTCAAAGTGGCCCAGGGAGAACCGGGTGCCGTCGGCCCCTCCCCAGAATGTCCCGTAGTCCCCCGAGTTGGACAGCACCGTCCCAAGCAACCCCTCGGGTCCATCCAGGAACTCGAGGATCCTCGGGGTCTGCCGGTCTTCCGCCCCGAACCAGGCGTTCCAGATACCGAGCAACGCCGGCCCGGCCGGCTCCGCCGGCCAGCGGCCCCTCGCCGCGCGGAAGGGGATGGTCCGGGGGCCGCGGTTGCCGACGTTGGAGTAGGCGCCCACCAGGGAGTCCCCCCGCTGGACCGCGCGGATGCTGGCCGCGTAGTCAGCCATCTCGAAGATGATGGTATCCGCCCGGGTGACGATCGCCGAGAAGGGCTGGCAGTCGGCGCCGTTGCACAGGCGGGCGGTGAGGGGGGTCGAGCCGCTGTCCACCTCGATGGAGAAGCGCAGCGCGCCGCCCGCGAGGTCGAGCGCGGCACGCCACGGGCCCTCCGGGGAGACCGTCCCGAGCGTGAGGGCGGCGGTCAGGAGTGCAAGGATGGAGTGCAGGTCAGCTCCCGGGCTCGTGGGGCAGGTATTTCTCCCCGGCCTCGACGGCGTCGGGAATGCGGTTTCCTGACCAGGGCACGGGGCAGGGATAGACCGAGCTGTAGGCGCAGAAGGGATTGCGAGTCCGGTTGAAGTCGACCAGGTACTGGCCGCTGGCCGTGCGTGTCACCTCGACGAACCTCCCGGCGGGATACGTCCCGTGATCATTGGTCGCGTCACGGAAGTAGATCTGAAGCTCGGTCTCCTCGGTGCCCGGAATCGGCATCCGCATCACCTGCAACCGGGTGCCCGATGCGCCGAGCGGCACCGTCAGGTGCCCGGCGAGTTCCGCCTCGACGTCGATGCCGTCGAGGGTCAGCACCCGCCGACGCTCGCGCGAGGCGGGAGCCTCGAGCGCCACCGTGAACCTCACCGCCGGGTCGGGGGCGTACCAGCCGGGCGGGGCCCCGCCTGCCGTTCCGTACACGACCAGCACACTCGTGCCGGATTGTCCGAGCACCTGGAAGGTGTAGGGAGCGATCGTGACGGCCCTGCCGCGAGGCAGGAAGCGGTTGCGGCCATCAGGGCCGGTCAGGGTGACCGCGCCCTTCTGCTCGGAGACCGTGGCCGGCCCGAAGCCCTGCAGGGGGATGTCGGTCGTGTCCGGGCCGAGGGTCACGCCCTTCCCGATCCGCTGCATCGCCACCGCGGCAAGGGGCGACGTGGTCGCCGAGGAGAGCCACTCCGCGTAGGCGCTGCGTTCCGCCGCCAGCGCCGAGCCCTGCTGTGCCGCCACCCCGGTCGGGAGTGTGCCGGCCGCGAGGAGCAGAGCCAGCGTCGCCGTTCTCACCACTGCCAGAACCTGGCCGGGTCGTAGGCCCCGAGATCCTCGATCATGGTCGGCTCGCCCACGATCAGTTGCCGGATCAGGACGCCGGTGATGGCCGAGAGGAGGATCCCGTTCCGGCCGTGGCCGGTGGCGTACCAGAGCCCTCGGAGCGCCGGGTCCGCGCCGAGGATCGGGAGCCCGTCGGCCGACACCGGCCGAAGCCCCGACCAGGTGCGCGTCACCGGGGCCCTGGCCAGCGCCGGACAGATCTGGCTCGCACCCGCAAAGATCCGGGCCAGCCCCGCCGCCGTCACCTCGTTGTTGAAGCCGGCGTACTCCATCGTGGAGCCGACCGTGACCTCGTCGCCCCTCCCCACCAGGTAGCCGCTCTTGCCATACATGATGCACCGTCCGATGCCTGCCGGAGCGGGGAGTGACGCCATCGCACCTCGCACCGGAGCCACCGCGAGCGGGCGGGGGAGACCCTCGAGCAGGCCCGACCAGGCCCCCGCCGCGAGGACGACGTCCCTGGCGGCGTACCGCTCGGTGCCCCTGACGGCGGCCACCAGGTCGCCGTGCCGCTCGATCGCCACGGCCCGGTCCGCGATGAGGGCGGCGCCCAGACGGACCGCGTCGGCCCGGAGGGCCTGGACGAGCATGCGCGGATCGACGCCCCCACCGGCCGGGGCCCAGAGTGCCCCGCGGACCGGACCCAGCCAGGGCCAGCGGGTCTTGGCCTCCTCGGCGTCGAGCCAGTCGACGTGCAGCGACTGCTGGCGCTGGTGGGCGACCTGGGCCCGCAGGCGCGCCTCGTCTTCCTCGTCGAAAGCGGCGTGTCCGACGCCCTCGAGCCAGAGACCGATGTCGGTCCCGACCGACTCCTGCAGGCGATCGGCGAGCACGGCAAGCCGGTCCCGCCCGGCGACCCCGAGCGCGACGGTGGGATCATCGCTGTCGCGCGCCTCGATCTCCGGTGCGAGCATCCCGGCGGCGGCCTGCCAGGCCTGCCCCAGGTCTCCATCGGGGTCCATCATGGCCACGCTGCGGCCCGTGCGGGCGAGTTCCCTCGCGCACGCGGCGCCAACAGCGCCTCCACCTACGATTATAACATCATACGTAGTATTCACTTACAGCTCCACGAAACTTTTTGAAACATACGGGCGTAATGCAGCCACGACCGTCAACCTGAAGAGGTGAACCATGCTGCGCTCAATCGGAGGCTTCGCCGCGTTTGCCGTCGTGGCGATGATTGTCCTCAAGTTCCTCGGCTCGCTGTTCGGCATCTTTTTCGGGCTGATCGGCACCATTCTCTACTTCGCGTTCTGGGGCTTCATCCTGTACCTGGTGCTCAAGGTGTTCAGCCCGGGCACTGCCGCCAAGGTCAAGGAGACCATCGCAGGCAAGCCGGACGCCTGACCCGTTTCGCTCCGCCCGCCTCCTTCAGGTTCCGACGCGCCCGGTACTTCCGGGCGCGTCGTGCGTTCGGGACTCAGCCGACCTTCGACTCCAGCTGTTCCCGCACGGCCCAGTAGAGCAGCGGCAGCATCAATTCGTGATGCCCCGTCAGCTGGATCCCGACCCCCCCCGCCAGCGTCGGCCGCTGCACCACGTTCATTCTCGGACGGTAGTGCCGCTGCATGTCGAAGTCGGCCGCCAGGAAGTGGGTCGGCGTGCCGTCACCGAGGTTCCGCGCGACGGTCAGCGCCTTGAGGAACACTTCCGGCATGATGACGGCGCTGCCCCAGTTCATCACGACCCCGCCGTGGTCCAGCGACGGGAGGGAGCCGGCCAGGCGGAGAAAGTCCCGATGGCTGGTGGCGCCCATCGCCGCACCGTCGGCGGTGGGATGCTGGTGGATGATCTCGGCGCCGACCGCGGTGTGGACGGTGACCGGAACCCCGTGTCGCAGGCAGGCGAGCAGCACGGAGACCGGTTCGCCGGGGCGCTCGGGCATCGCCGCCAGGTGACGGGCGAGCCCTTCGCCCATGCCGATGCCATCCCGGTGCGCGGCGGCGATCCCGGCGTTCATCTCCCGGCCCGTCTCTTCCGCCATGCCGAAGGTCCCGTCGCCGAGGCCCGCGGCCACATCCTCGCTCGTCCCGCCGAACGCCGCCAGCTCGAAGTCGTGAATCGCCGCCGCACCGTTCATCGCGACGTGGGTGACGACGCCCTGCTGCACCCAGTCGGCGATCAGGGCGCCGAGCCCGACCTTGATGACATGCCCGCCGAGGAGGAGGACCACGCCGTGACGCGCGCGGGCCGCGATCGCGACCGCCGAGGCGACGGTGCGCACGTCACGGGCGGCCAGGACATCCGGCAGGCTGTCGAGGAAGGCGCGCACGGAGCGGTCCGGCCCGGGCAGCCGGGCGAACAGCGCGGGGTCGACCTTGTTGGCGCGTCCGGCCACCGGCACCGTCCGCACCTGGCTGAGGTCGGGTTCGCGGTAGGTCATGAGGGGAGCGGGGCGGCGGCGGGGGAGGGGCCGAGCTCCATGTCCTTCAGCCGCATCGTGATCGTGCCGAAGGGGAAGCGGATCCGGATCTGCACCGGGATGCGTCGCTCATCGTCCGTCAACCAGACGCGCGTGTCGGATTGCCGGCCGAAGAGGCTGCCCTTCTCGCCGACGATCGGCTGGACCACGAGGCACTGCACCTTCGAGCCGTCGGGCAGCTCCATCTCCTCCCGCTTGTGCACCTTGAGCACGACCGGATTCAGCTCGCGGCGGAAGTAGCGGTCGAATTCATAGGTCTTTCCGACCTCGAGCGGAGTGACCCGCACGAAGTAGAGGAAGCCCGCGTCATCAATCGGAAACTGGGACGACTCGCCGGTCTTCTTCGTCTGGTACTCGTGGTAGAGGCCGGAGTCGGGGAAGATCTCGTAATGGCGGAAGCGCGTCTTTCCCCCCTCAAACTGCCGCTGCACGAACCGTCGCGAGAGCAGGTCGTCGACCCCGGTCCAGGACTCGAGGGTGTCGTCCAGGCTGTAGAAGGGAACACCTCCGGCCAGGGTGAACCGGAAGACGAAGGCCTCCACGCCCCGGATCGTGTCCCTCCGGGCGACCTCGACATGTCCCTCGCCGAGGGAGACGATGCCCAGCTTGGCGGAGTACGTGAGTCTCTCGCCGACGGCGAATGGATACGCGGGGGGAGGCGGGGCGAGCGCCGCCTGCCCGGCCAGCGGTGCCTGCAGGGTGAGGAGGAGCGCGAGACGCATCATCAGCCGGCCGCCTTCACCGGGACCCGCAGCTGTCCGGCGCTTCGCCAGAGCGCCTTCGCCGCGACCCACGGGTCGCCCTCGAGAGGCCGCTGGAGGAGGTCGTAGCGCTCCCGGGTGTCGACCCCCTCGATGCGCCGGGCGACGGCCGCCGCCCGGGCGATGAGCTCGGCGTTGGCGGCCCAGCCTTCGGCGGTCAGCACCGGACCGTGGCCGGGGAGCGCGTCCTTGGCGACGCTCAGCCGCATGGCGAGGAACCCGCTGACGGTGTCGCGCACCCCCGCCACCCGGACGCGTCGGCGAACCAGCAGCGGGGCGAACTTGCGGAGCCAGCGGTGCCCCCGGCTGGGGGCGCCTTCCCCGCGGCTCTCGGCGACCACGAGGTCCGCCCCGCTGTCGAACTTCTGGAGCAGCGCCGGAATGGTGGCGGGGTCGTGGAGGAAGTCGGCCTGGAGCACGATGACGGCGTCCAGGCGCGGCCGGTCGCTCAGCGTCACGGCGTGCCGGAGCAGCTGCTCCACGGTGCGGGCGTACCCCTGGTGGCGGTCCTGACGGAGGATGGTGAGGGGCAGGACCTTGGCGTACGGCGCAAGCACGTCGCCGGTGGCGTCGGTGGAGGCGTCGTCGCCGACCAGCAGGTGATACTCGCGCGGGGCCGCACTGAACACCTGGCGGATCTTCCAGAGGAGGAGTCCGACGGTGGGGGCTTCGTTCCGGCTTGGAATGCAGATATAAAGCATTGCTCGTCAATGGGCTGAGGTGAGGGAACGATATACCTGTAGGACGCCCTCGGCCATCCTTGCGTCGCTGTAGCGACTGACCGCGATTCTTGCCTGTGCCGCGAGCGCGCCACGCCGCGACGGACTGTCCAGGAGGCCCACCACTGCAGCGGCCATGCCATCAGGGTCCTGAGGCTCCACCAGGTGCCCCGCGTTTCCGGCCAGCAGCTCGGGGATTCCCCCGACGCGGGTGCCCACCACCGGCACGCCGAGCGCCATCGCATCGAGGACAGATGTCCCGAGCCCTTCCCATTTCGAGGACATGATGAACAGGTCGGCGGCGGCGACCAGCCGTGCCGCCTCCGGCACGTGCCCGAGCAGGTGCACCCGGTCCTCCACGCCGAGCTCCGCGGCCAGCGCCGAGAGGGCTTCGCGCAGGTAACCTTCGCCGGCGATGGCCCAGTGCAGGTCGGGGTGTCGGCTGCGCGCGGCGGCGGCGGCACGGATCAGGGTGGCGTGGTCCTTGACCCCGACGAGTGCGCCGGTCGTCACGGCGAGCGGCGTGCCGGGCGCCAGGCCGAGCTCGGGACGCAGGTCGTGCGGGACGACGGCCGCGACCTCCTCGAGGTTGATCCCGCTGTGGACCACCGTCACCCGTGCACCGGAGATGCCGCCCTGCGTGAGCGCCCCGGCGACGGCGTTGGAGACGGCGATGACCCGGTCGGCCCGCCGCCAGAAGCCGGTGCGGCCGACGGGAACATCCACCCGGCGGGTCGCCACGAGCCGCGCCCGCGTGGCGCCGGCGATCAGCCCGGCGATGGAGAGGGCGTGGCTGTCGTGTGCGTGCAGGATGGTGCCGCGGCGGGTGGCCGCCAAGGCGGCGCCGAGGGCGCGGAGGTCGAAGGCGGCGGTCCACGCCGGGGTCACGGTGCGGATGCCGTCGGCCATGAGCCGGCTCGCCAGTTCGCTCCCTCGTCCGGTCACGACCACCTGGGAGAGGTCACCGCCACGCGCCAGGGCGCGGGCCAGGAGCCAGACCTGCCGCTGGCCGCCTCGCCATTCGCGTCCGGACGCGACATGCACCACGTGGATGGTCATGCCTCTTGTGACGCGACGACCCGCGCGAGCAGCGCGCGCAGTTCC
Source organism: Gemmatimonadota bacterium (assembly GCA_024641745.1). GTDB lineage: Bacteria > Gemmatimonadota > Gemmatimonadetes > Gemmatimonadales > GWC2-71-9 > SPDF01. The sequence goes on from JAHECL010000041.1 coordinate 14,833, forward strand.
GCCAGGCTGAATGGCTTGTTGAGGAAGGGGTGGGCCTGGGCCTCGAGGAACGCCGTGGTGTCGCCGTGGACGGCGTCGCCGGTGCTGAAGACCACCCGGCGCGCCGCCTCGGGGTTCCGCTCCTGCAGCGCGAGGAAGAACTCGCGACCAGTCAGCCTCGGCATGCGGAGGTCGGAGAGGATCAGGTCGAATTCGCCGGTGACGGCGAGTGCGAGCCCCTCCTGCCCGTCGCCTGCGACCTGCACGCCGTGTCCCCAGGCCTCCAGGGTGGCGCGCATGTAGTGCAGGATATGAGGCTCGTCATCGATGACGAGGATGCGGAGCGGGGGGGTCGAGGCCGGCTCGGCAACCGGGCGAGGTGCCGGGTCGACTCGGCTGCTCCGCGGCAGTTCCACCGTGAAGAGTGCACCCTGCCCGGGGGCGGTGGACAGCAGGATCCGGCCACCGTGTTCCTTCACGATGCCCTGGGAGATCGAGAGGCCGAGGCCGGTGCCCTGACCCTCCGGCTTGGTGGTGTAGAACGGCTCGAACACCTGGGCCGCGACCTCGGGTTCCATGCCCGGCCCATCGTCCGAGACTTCGACCGCCACGCCGTCCCGCCACCGCCTGGCCCGGATCACCACGCGTCCCGATCGTCCCGCTGATTCTATCGCATGCGACGCATTGTTGATCAGGTTCACAAAGACCTGCTGGACCTGCCCCACGTCGGCGTCGATGGCGGGGAGGTCGGCGTCGACGTCGAGAATCACGTCGACCCGCCGCGACACCATCTGGGTGCGGAGGAGGGTCACGGTCGCTTCGAGGAGGGGTTCGAGGTCGGTGGACCGACGGGCGTGGTCCTGCTTCCGCGCAAACGAGAGGAGGTTGCGGACGATGCTGGCCGCGCGCTCCGCCTCCTGCTGGATGACCCGGATCGGCTCCACCAGGTTGGCAGGGACATCCCGCCCCTCGAGGAGGAAGTCGGCGAACCCGATCACGGACGCCAGCGGGTTGTTCAGGTCGTGCGCGACGCCGGCGATCAGCTGGCCGATCGCGGACATCTTCTCCGATTGGATCAGTTGGTCCTGCAGCCGCCGGCGGTCGGTCTGGTCCTCGAAGACGAGGACGGCATCGCCCGGGACGGGCCCGATGGGGTAGGCGCTGACGGCGAAGGTGCGGGTCCCGGCGCGGAGTTGCACTTCGCGACCACTGCCCGGGCTCGCCAGCGTCTCCGCGAGCCCTTCGCCCCAGGCCGGCGGGACCAGGGCGAGCCAGGGCCGGCCGGCAATCGCGGTGGGGGAGGCGTTGACCAGGCTGGCAAACGCGCGGTTCGCCCGGCGGGCGCGGCCGGCGGAGTCGATGAGACAGAGGGCATACGGGACGGCATCCACCATTCGTTCCCACGCCCGGCGGGCATCCTCATGCGCCACCTCCTGCCGGAGCTGAGCCAGCGCCACGCTGGCGGCTCCCAGGTGGGCCTCGAAGATGCCCCGGTCGTCCGCGCTGACGGCTCGCCCGCGAACCAGCACGGCGACGGCGCCGGCGGCCTCCCCGTTGACGATCAACGGGGCTGCCAGCCACGTTCCAGTGGCGGTACCGGTCTCGATCGGCCCGACCATCGCCGCCTGCAGCGGGGGCAGACCCTCGGCCGGCTCGGCGCCAGGGGGGGCGACGGGCACGAGGATTGCGCGTGACGGATCGTGCAGGGCTGTGGCGACGGGGGCCCCGTCCCACGCGGCCCGCAGCGCGCCCGCCAGCAGTCCCACGACCTCGGCCGGCTCGCGCACCGGGACCAGTGACTGCGAAAAGACCGTCAATCGGCGAAGGGCTGACGCATCAATCACGGGGGACGACCTCATGATCATGGCAGACACCCGAGGCAGCCTGGCCCCGACCGACATCGAGCTGGTGCTCCTCCTGCTGTCGCGCGGCTCCGCGGCGGCCCGCGCGCGCTGGGAGGCTCGCCTCGCGAAGGAGGGTCCCGGTCCACTCCTCGACGCCCCGGAACTGGCCGAGCGGCTGCTGACGATCCGCACCCTGATCGCCCCGTCCGAGGCGCTCTTCCTGTACGTGATGGTGCGGCAGGCGCTGCGCGCCGAGGGTGTGGACGACGCGAACCTCGCCGACTATCTCGCGGCGCTGCTGCTCGCCTTCGGCCAGCGGGACCGGGCCTGGCGGGTGGACTGGAACGACGACCATCGGCATTCCTACCTCGTGGATATCGTGGCCGACCTCGATGCGACGGCAGGGGACCGCCGATTCAAGGTGATGGCCCATCTCGGGAACTACGCGCTCTGGATCGCCGGCATCTTTCCCGACTACATCGCCGCGCGTCGCGTTCGGCGGGGCGGACCGGGGCTGGGCTACTACGATTCCCTGGGCCGGCGGGGCTACGCGCTCGCCGCCGACCACGCCCTCGCCGATCGCCTCGGCCTCGAGTCGGTGTTTCGCACCGCCGCGGAGCGATTCGACGTCGTGCGGGGCGCCCTGACCACCCTCAGCGACCGTGTCTTCTTCCCCCACGTCGTGACCGCCGACCGCCTCGAACGGGCGCGCCACCGCGGGGACGGACTGCTGGCCTAGCGCACCCCGGCCCAGCATCGATTCACGGCAGCACCGAGTCGGGAAAGACCGGACACCTCGGATCTTCGTACTGGGCGGCGTCCACCTGGATGCCGAGCAGCGGCACGGTCGTCGTCTCGACGGTGACGCTTCCGAGGACCGGCGCCTGCGCGATCGGCGGCCCCTCATACAGGAACACGCCACGAGCGGCCCCGTCGGCATCGACGATCAGGACGCCGAACCCCGGTGTGACCGCCGGGGGCAGCGTCCCCTCGATGCCAATGACCCAGGCCGAATCGGTCCGGCCGACGATGGCCGGCAGGGCGGGGCCGGCGACCACCCTCGCCACCAGGCGCGGCGGGAGGGAGTCGGGCGGGAGCCCGAGGGTCCTCCCCGGGGTCGCGAACTCGGCGAGCAGCATGGTGGGGCCGGCCAGGGCCGCCACGCCGCACGACGGTCTCGGCGCACCGTCGCCGCAGGCGGCGAGGAGGAGCAACAGAACAGGTGCCAGACGACTGGACATGGAACGTCTCCGGTCAGGGGTCGTGCGGGGCACGGTGGAGCCCGCGGAAAGCTAATGCCCCGCGACCGTGCCGGGGCGTCCTCGCTTGACGCCCCTCGCGCCGATCCGTAACATTCGCCATCTATCGAGAAAGGCCCGACCGGTGGCTTCGTACGATTTTCGTTGCACCTCCTGTGATCACATCTTCACGCACGACCTCCCGATGCGCGACCTCGGCCGCGTGCCGGTGACCTGCCCGGACTGCGGCTCCGACAAGGTGGAACGGGTCTTCACGCCCTTCTACGCCAAGACGATCAGGAAGTCCTGACGGTGTTCGAGAACCTGCGCGCCCGCCTCGACCAGTTCCTCGCCGAGCGGACGCCGCCGGCCGACGCCCGTGCGCAGCAGCAGGCGCTGCACGCCGCCCTGGTGGAGGCCAAGGTGGGCCTCGCCACGATGCGGGACGCCCTGGAAGGGGCCGAGCGGAGCCTCGCCGCCGAGCGGCGTCAGCTGGCCGACGCCGAGCGGCGGGGCCGGATGGCGACGGAGATCGGGGATGCGGAAACGGCGGACGTCGCCGGCCGCTACGCCGTGAAGCACGGCGAGCGGGTCCAGCTGCTGGAGCGCAAGGTGGCGGTCCAGCGCGACGAGCTGGCGCTGGCGGAGCGGGAGTACGAGTCGATGAAGGCCGAGTTCCAGCAGCGGCGGGGCGGGGTCGGGCCGGTGCCGGTGATCGGACCCGATCTCGACGACTCGGCGCTGCAGCACGACCTGGACCGGGCCGCCCGCGAGTCGGCGGCTGACGAGCAGCTCGCCTACCTGAAGCGCAAGGTGCGCGGCGAGGGATAACCCGTCGGACGGACCACGTGGTCCGGCACGACCACATTCAACCAGGAGTCCACTTCGTGGCCACTGCAACCTCGCCGGCGAGCGACACCGCCTTCTTCGGGCATCCCCGGGGGCTGTCCACGCTCTTCTTCACCGAGATGTGGGAGCGCTTCGCCTACTACGGCATGCGCGCCATCCTCATCCTGTTCATGACCGCCTCCGTGGCGTCGGGCGGGCTGGGCCTCGATGTGGGGCGTGCCGGCGCCGTCTACGGCATTTACGTGGCGCTCGTCTACATGCTCTCGCTGCCGGGCGGCTGGATCGCGGATCGCATCCTCGGGCTCCGGAAGTCGGTGTTCTACGGTGGCATCCTGATCATGTTCGGCCAGCTCAGCCTGGCCGTACCCGGCGCCAAGCTCTTCTACCTCGGCCTCATCCTGATCATCCTCGGTACCGGGATGCTGAAGCCGAACGTCAGCGCCATCGTCGGCGAATTGTACGGGAAGGAAGACCTCCGGCGGGACGCCGGATTCTCCATCTTCTACATGGGCATCAACCTCGGCGCGTTCATCGCTCCGCTCCTCGTGGGATGGCTGGCGCAGAGCGCGCAGTTCAAGGATGTCCTGGCCGGCATGGGCGTCGATCCGACGACGTCGTGGAACTGGGGCTTCGGCATCGGCGCCCTCGGCATGTTCTTCGGCATCATCCAGTATCGTCTCGGCTGGAAGCACTTCGGTGACGCGGGCATCCACCCGAGCATCCCGGCCGAATCCGACGAGGGTCGCTCGGCCCGGCGCCAGCTGCTGCTGGGTGTCGTGGCGATCGTCGCGGTGATCGCCGGCGTGGCCTTGCTGGTCCGGCAGGGGATCTTCAGCGTGGAAGGGGTCACCAGCGCCTTCAGTTGGGTCTACCTCATCCTCGTCGTCGCCTTCTTCGCCTGGCTCTTTTTGGGCGGGGAGTGGACCAGGGAGGAACGGAAGCGCCTGATCGTGATCGTGGTGCTCTTTGCCGGCGCGGCGGTGTTCTGGTCGGCCTTCGAGCAGGCCGCCACGACGATGAACCTCTTCGCCGCGAACAACACCCGGAACAGCTTCCTCGGCTATGAGTTCCCCTCGAGCTGGTTCCAGTCGGTCAACGCCCTCCTGATCATCGCGTTCGCCCCGGTGTTCGCCTGGATCTGGATCAAGCTCGGCAAGCGCGATCCGTCCAGCCCTGCCAAGTTCGCGTTCGGACTCG
>JAHECL010000137.1 GCA_024641745.1 Gemmatimonadota bacterium
GGCCGTCGGGGAGGACCGTCGCGGAATGACTGAATCGGCGGACCTGCATCGGGCCGGTCGGCCGAAATTGCCCGGCTGACGGGTCGAAGCGGACCGCGCCGGCGATCGCCCCCTCGTTGCGCCCCATCCCCCCGGCAATGAGCACCGAACCGTCAGGAAGGGGTGAAGCGGAGTGGGAGGCACGGGGGGCATCCATCGGGACGATCGTCGCGAGGGTGCCGCCCTCCTGCAGCGGAGGCGCCAGCGGCACGATCGCGAGGGCGACAAGACAGGCGGTCCGCATTCGCATGGCCTACCCCTTCAGGTCCAGCTCGATGGAGCGCGGCGCTGCCGCCCCCGCCTCGTCGGTCAGGCCGGTCTCCATCTGCGGGATCGGCATCTCGCGGGTCTGCGGGAACATCCGGAAATAGGTCTGGATCGTCTCGTTGGTGCCGCTGAGGTACACGATGTCGCCGGGCGCCACCTCGAACGTCTCGTCGAAGTCCACCACGATCGACTCGCCCCGCTCCACCGCCACGACCGAACATCCGGTGCGGTCCCGAATCCAGTGCTTCAGCAGCGGCCGGCCGACGAAGTTGCCGGGGGCGGTCGCGACGATCTTGATCTTGCCCTCCACCGACACCGCCGACTGGCCCAGCAGGTGATAGCTGAGCAGCTGACCCGCCACCTGGCTCATCGACAGCGCGAAGTCGGCGCCGGCGCGATGAATCCGCGCCACATTCTCGGCCTGCCGCACCCCGGCCATGATCATGGCGTCGGGCGCGAGATTGCGGATGACGGCGGTGGCGAAGAGAGTGGCGCTGTCGGAGTCCAGCGCCAGGATGATGCCCTGCATGTCGCGGATGCCCGCCGCGTCGAGCACGGTGTGGTCGAGATGGTCCCCGACGATGTCGACCCCGGGCGCGGCCTCGGCGGCCAGCAGGCGGACCGACTCCCCGGCGTCCCGCAGGAACTCCGTCACCTTGCGCCCGATCTCGGTATCGCCGATCACGAGGAAGGCGCCCTCGCGGGACACCGGCGTCGCCAGCCGCCCGAGGCGCTCGATGGAAGAGTGGCTGCCGATGGCGACGAGAATGGTCCCGACATTGAGGGCACTCTCGAGCTTTGGCTGCGCGCTGAGCACCCCCCCGACCCAGAGGCCGATGATGGTGGCGCCGGTCTGCTCGCGGATGGCGGCCTCGCCGATCGTCTTCCCCGCGAAGGGGCTGGCGGCATGCACCCGGAGCTCCGCCACCTCGAGGTGCTGGCCGAGATGCCGCACGCCGGCCACGCGCGGGGAAATCTTCATGCTGGCCCGGGCCGACAGCGCTGCCGCGAGCACGTGGGTCGGCGTGAACGCGGTGTTGGCACCCGCGCGGATCATCGGCGGCCGCCGGTTCGGGTCGCGGACCATGGCCACGATCTTTCCCTGGTAGCCGTGGTACCGTGCGTTGAGCGTCATCGCCGCGTTGTAGTTGTCCTCGCCGTTCAGCACCAGTCCACGCGCGCCGACGAGGTTGGTCAGGTCGGGATCCTCCTCCCGCAGGTTGCCGAACACCACCTCGAGTCCGCGCTCCCGCAGCCGCCGCGCGGTGGCTTCATCTTCCTCGAAGACGACCGCCTGCACCCCCTCGTGCTCGAGCAGGTCGAGGAGGGAGGTCACGGCGGCGCCATACCGATAGATGAGCACCCGGTCGGCCATGGGCGGGAGGAGCCGGGGCAGCCGCGCCTCGAACCGCTCCTCGAAGAAGGGGATCAGGAACACCGGGAACACGAGGAAGACCAGCATGACCCCGGCGAACTGCAGCGCCACCACGTAGGTCACCATGAGCGGATGGGTCCACCGCATGTCGCGTCCGTAGCCGGTGGTGGTCAGCGTCTCGGCCGCGAACTCGATGCTCTCGCCGAGCGTGCGCTCCTGGCCCTCGAGGAAGTGCATCCCCAGCTGATACACCAGGCCGAAGGCGACGAGGCAGACCGGCAGCGCAAGCAGGAGGTAGAGCAGCCGGCGGTAGGAACGGGGCAGGTTGCGGATCATGTGGCGCCCCGGTCAGCGCGGCTCGCCTCCGCAGCGGTGTAGACGGGATCGATCACGTTGCCGGTGTTCCGGACCCCGACCGGCTCGAAGAGGAGCACCGACGCCTCGGCCTCGGCCACGGGGCGGTGCTCCACACCGCGCGGGACGACGAGGAACTCACCGGGGCCGATGTCGACGGACCGGTCGCGAAACTCGATGCGGAACGTCCCCTCGACACCGAGGAAGAGTTCGTCGGCGTCTTCGTGGTGGTGCCAGGGAAAGGCGCCGCTGAACTTCGCCAGCTTCACTTCCTGGCCGTTGAGCGCCCCGACGACGAGCGGACGCCAGTGCGCGGTGATGCCGGCGAGGGCCTCCCTCAACTGGACCTTTTCCATGCCACCCCCCCTTGCCGTTCCTCGTCGCGCCACGTCAGAAGCGCGATGCGGTCAACGTGACATCGGCCGAGGCCGCCGCGCGATCCAGCCGCTGCTGCACCGCGGCCGTCTCCGCCGGCTTGCCCTGGGCCTGCAGACTGTTCCGGAGCCCCACCAGCGCCCAGACATTTTCCGGATAGAGCGCGAGGCTCTGTTCATAGGCCACCTGCGCCTCCGCCGGCTGCCCGGCGGCGAGCAGCGCCACCCCCAGCGAGAGCCGGGTCGGATAGTACCAGAAGGGCGGCTCTTCGTAGCGGAGTCCGTCCTCCAGGTCGCGGGCGGCGGTGAAGTGTGCCACGGCCGCCTCCGCCTCCCCCCGACGCAGCGCAATCTCGCCCTGCAGGGCGCGGGTCGCGATCTCGAGGACCAGCCGGCCCTCCGGCGCCGTGGTCCGGCCCCGGTCTCCGCGCAGGAGCTGGAGCTCCCACTCGCCCTCGGCGTACCGGCCCTTCGCAGCATAGGCCACGCCGCGCGCGTAGTGGGTCAGGCCCCGCGACACCGGCAGGTACGCGGGGGGCATCGGCTGCGCCAGGACCTCCGTCCACTCGCCGAAGGTCACCAGCGAGAGGGTGTAGTACGGGAGCATCGTCTGCCTGTGCATCCAGTCCCGTGCGAGCTCGGGCGACAGCTTCCCCGACAGCTGCTCCGCCGAGGTGAGGGCGATGGCGCGCTGGCCCGACATCGTGGCCGCGAAGGCGAGGAAGTGATAGTTGTGGGGGTAGTACCCCATCGCGTAGACGCCGGTGGGCTGCTGGTCCATAATGAAGGACTCGTCGGCGTGGACGGCGTGCTGGTTCGCCTCCACGGCGTCGGCGAACCGGCCGACCCGGATGTAGATGTGCGCCGGCATGTGGACCAGGTGGCCCGCGCCCGGCATCAGCCCCGCCAGCCGTTCGGCGCAGGGCACCGCCTTTTCCGGTTCCGCCGCCTCCACCGCGTGGATGTACAGGTGACAGGCGCCGGGATGGTCGGGCAGGCGCGCGATGACCGCCTCGAGCAGTGCGAGGATCTGCATCGTGGCGGGGCGCGGCTGGCCGCCTGGACCCCAGTAGTTCCAGGGGCTGAGGTTCATCAGGGCATCGGCCGCCAGGGTGGCGGCGTCGGGATCGTCGGGATAGTTCCGCGCCGTCATCACCGCCGCATCGGCGTACACGGTGTCGGCCCAGGCGCGCGCGGCGGTCGGCGGGTTGTCGTAGCGGTACTGGATGGCGCTGATGAGCGCCTGTTCCCTCGGAGACGCCCCGCCGGCCAGCCGGCTCGCGCGCTGGGCGGCCTCATACGCCGCCACGCCGGCGGCGGAATCCATCGGCGCATTGATGTTCGGGCCGAGGGCGTAGGCGATGCCCCACCAGCACATCGCGCACTCGGGATCGGCGGCGAGGGCCGCCTCGAAGGAACGGATCGCCTCGGGATGGTTGAAGGCGTACGTCAGCCGCATCCCCTGGTCGAAATACTGCTGTGCCAGCGGCACGCCGGTCGTGATGGGGACGTGCAGGCGGCCGAGGTCGGTGTAGAGGGGGACGGTGTCGAGCGGACTCGCGACGGTGACGAGCGCAGCGACCAGGGGGGTCAGGGCAATCATTACAGGGAACCTATCGCCCAGCGGACGCAAGTGCGAGTGGGACCGCGCGGGGTGCGGCTCAGTACACCGTGGCGGCGCGGTGGGCCGCCTCCTGCAGCAGGCGCACCGTCGCCGCCGGGACGTCCAGCACGGCGCCGTTGACGAAGGCGGAGTCGGACAACTGCCGGGCGTCGTGTTCCGTCAGCGTCTCGTAGATCGTGATGGCGGCGAGGTAGCTGCCCAGCGGGCCGGGATGGAACTGGTCGCCACCGTAGAGGGCGAGGGTCCCGTCACGCTGCAGGGCGTCCTGCCAGGCGGCGCCGGCGGGCAGGAAGACGCCATCCACCGCCGCGGCCGCCGCCTGGTACGAGGCACGCACCGCCTCGAAGCCGCCCGCCTGGCCGGCGGGCGGCCAGACCATGAAGAGCGCGGGGCGGGCGCCGACCGAGCGGATGATGGGGTCGAACATCCGGGTCCAGAGGATCAGCGAGTCGCGATTGATCGGCAGGGTCGTCGGGCCCTGCTGCAGGACGACGTAGTCCCACCCGCCCCGGCGGATGGCCGCCTCGGCGTCGCTGCTGCTGGTGAGGTGGTCGATCAGCGCGTAGTTCGGCTTCGCGATCATCTCGACGTAGATCGTGTCGCCCCCCGTCCTCGCCGCGTGCATCAGGGCGCCCGGGAGGTCGTTGGTGTAGGTCAGGCTGTTGCCGATGAAGAGGACGCGGAGCGAGGCGTGCGGGGGATTCGCCGCGGGCGCGCTTCCATCCTGGCAGGCGGCGGCGGTCGTGAGGATGCCAACCGCCGCGATGGCGCTGCACAGCGAACCGCGAAACGTCATGGAACCTCCCCTGCCGTCAGGGATGGAGCGGGAGCAGGCCGCGCACACCGGCGGCCCAGCGCGGGGCCAGCGTCGTCGCGACGAGCACGAGCAGCCAGACCCTTCCCTGCCGGACGTCGTAATCGGCGAGGAGTTTCGACCAGGGGTGCTTGAAGAGGTAATGGCCGGCCAGGAACTCGAAGGCCACCGTCGCGGCCAGCCAGAGGAAGCCGATGATCCAGGCCTGTCTGGCCGTCGTCGGGCCGATCCAGCGGATGGAGAGCCAGGCGACGACCAGGATGAGGGCGGAGAGGGAGAGGCT
>JAHECL010000138.1 GCA_024641745.1 Gemmatimonadota bacterium
CTGGTGGGACGCCGAGTTCTACGACCTGCACGTCAGGGTCAACCCGGCCGACAGCAGCATCAGCGGATGGAACGGCATCACTTACCGGGTGCTGGAGCCCGCGACCGAAATGCAGATCGACCTGCAGCTCCCGCTGGAGGTGGACAGCATCCTGCAGGACGGCCGGCGACTCACCTTCCGCCGGGATGGCAGCGCCTTCTTCGTGACCCTGCGGGCCCGGCAGCCGACCGGCTGCCGGCAGACCGTCACGGTGTACTACCACGGGAGTTTCGCCGTCCGGGACACCACGGTCCGGCGCCGGGGCGGTCCCTTCCACTGGGCCACCGACAGCAGCGGCGCACCCTGGATCGCGACCTCCAACGAGGGACCGGGCGCCAGCACCTGGTGGCCGCTCAAGGACTTCCCGGCCGACGAACCCGACAGCCAGCGGATCGCCATCACGGTACCGGACCCCATGCTGGACGTCTCCAACGGCCGGCTGCGCTCCACCACCCACCACGCCGACGGGACCACGACGTTCGAGTGGTTCGTCGCCAATCCGATCAACACCTATGACGTCGCCATCAACGCCAGCGCCAGCTACGTGCCGGTGCGCAGTGTGTACCTGGGGGTGGCGGGGCCATTGACGGTCGAGTTCTGGCCACTGGCAATGCACCGGGCCAGCGCCGAAGCGCTGCTCCCCGAAGTGAACACCATGCTCCGCTGCTTCGAGCACTGGTTCGGCCCCTATCCGTGGTACCCCGACGGCTACAAGCTGATCGAGGTGCCCTATCTCGGCATGGAACACCAGAGCGGCATCGCCTACGGCAACCAGTACCTCCGCGGCTATCTGGGGCGGGACCTGTCGAAGACCGGCGAGGGGATGAGCTGGGACTACATCGTGGTGCACGAGAGCGCGCACGAGTGGTTCGGCAACGGGATCAGCGCCAGGGACCACGCCGACATGTGGATTCACGAGAGCTTCGGGATGTACGCCGAAGCCCTCTACCTGGAATGCGTGAACAGCAAGGCGGCCGGCGAACGGTACCTCGTCGGCGTGCGCAACACGATGGTCCGGAACGACATGCCGATCATCGGCACCTACGGGGTGAACGACGTGCCCCGGTCGCAGGACCGCTATCCCAAGGGCGCCAACATGCTGATGACCATGCGCGCCGTGGTCGACAACGACACGACATGGCTGGCGACCCTGCGGGGGCTCACCCAGACCCTGGGGCACCAGACGGTGACCGCGTCGCAGGTCCGCGACTACATGAGCAGCACGACGGGAGTGGACCTGGCGCCGATCTTCGCGCAGTACCTCACGACCACGATGATTCCGGTGCTTGAGTACAGGCTGGAGGGCGACACGCTGTCGTACCGCTGGAGCAACGTCATCCCCGGCTTCGACATGCCGGTGGATGTGCTGGCCGGCGCCGGCGGCACGACCCGGCTGCATCCCACGGAGCAGTGGCAGTCCGCGCCGTTCACCGCCGCGACCGACGGGGAGCTCCAGGTGGCGCCGGCGTACTACGTGACGGTGGCGATGGTACCGTAGGGCAGGCGCAGGCCAGAGTCAGGACAACCCAACCTGCTTGAACCCCCGGGCATCCACCCGGCGTGGCCCGCCGTCCAGGCCGTAGACCACGGCGTCGGCCCCGCCAATCAGCGCCAGTCCGTCCCCGTCCAGCCGGAGGGCGGTGCCCTCCGGCAGGCCCACCACCGGCATGCCGGGGTTGGCCGCGACGAATTCATTGAGCCGGTCCACCCGGGTCTCGCCGCCGTGGTCGCCGAGGCGGGCCTCGGTGTAGTGGGCGTTGATCTGGAAGGGGACCAGGCCCAGGGCGTCCAGGGTGGGCGGCTCGACGATCGGCATGTCGTTGGTGGTGCGGATGGTGGGGCACGCCACGTTGGATCCGGCGCTCCATCCTATAAAGGGTTTCCCCTCGCCTGCCGCCCCGCGGATGGCGTCGAGCAGGTCGGCTTCGTACATCTTCGCCAGGAGCTGAAAGGTGTTCCCTCCGCCGACCGCGACCCCGTCCGAGTCCCGCACCATCGCCACCGGGTCGTCGGTCTCGTGCACACTCACCACCTCGTACCCCAGCTGCCCGAAGACCTCCCGCACCTTCTCGGTGTACCCGTCCCACGGCACGGTGACCCCGGCGAACGGGACGAAGCAGAGCCGGCGGACCCCGGACCCCAGGAAGCCCGCGAGGTGGGGCCGGGCCCAGTCGAGGTAGGGCTGGCCGGGCATGGTGGAGTTGCTGAGCAGCAGGAGACGCATCTTGGGCAAGGGATCCTCCGAGTGCAGGAGTGCACGGTCTCAGGATAGCCGGGCATTGCCCCGGAAGGGAAGAACGCCGCGTAGCATTCGCTGCCACGGGGCGTATGTTTCGGCAGGCATCCAGAGCGTGGGACCCTTCCAAGAACACCCGGAGCAGCGCGCGTGAGAACCTCCATGGCATCGGTGCTCATCTTCCTCTTCGCGGGCCTCGCCGGCCGACCCGCCCTCGCCCAGTCCCCGGCCGCCGGCTACCGCGATGCCGCGGCGCTCGGGCGGGCCATCGACCAGCTGGCCGCCGCCCACCGAAACGTCGTCACGGTGACCGAGGTGGCCCGTTCGCCCGGCAACCGGCCGGTGCGCGCCATCCGGCTCGCGGCCGGGACGGGGCCCGACGACCGCCCCGCACTGCTGATCCTCGCCAACGCCTGGGGGCCGCACCTGGTGGGGAGCGAGGTGGCGCTGAACATCACCACCCTCCTCGCCAATGCGTACGGCCGGGACAGCGCCGTCACCGCGCTGCTCGACACCCGCACCCTCTACGTCATCCCCCGGATGAACCCCGACGCCGCGGAGGCGTTCTTCCGCACCCCGCGGTACGAGCGGATCCGCAACGACGGTTCGGCGGACGACGACCACGACTGGCTGGTGGATGAAGACGGTCCCGAGGACCTCAACGGCGATGGGCTGATCACGATGATGCGGGTGCGCGACCCCGCCGGCGAGTGGAGGCCCGACTCCGCCAACCCTGCCCTGCTCCGCAAGGCCGATCGGGCCAGGGGGGAGGTGGGGACATACCGCCTCTACACCGAGGGTGCGGACAACGACCACGACCAGGCCTGGAATGAGGACCCGGTCGGCAGCACCTCCATCAGTGCCAACTTCACCTACCAGTACGACTTCTTCGGTGACGCCACCGGGATCTATTCGATGTCCGAGGCCGAGACCCGGGGCGTGGCCGACTTCTTCATCGCCCATCCCAATATTGCGGCCGTCTATGTCCTCGGCCCGCAGGACAATCTCCTGACCCCGTGGAAGCACAAGAGCGGCCGCGGGCTGGGCGGAAAGGACGAGGGGACGACCGCCGGGGGGCCGTATACCAGCATTCTCGAGGCTGACCAGCCCTTCGCTGAGGAAATCTCTGCACGCTTCCAGCGCGCCACCGGGCTCAAGACCGGTCCCGCGTCGGCACCGTTGAGCGGCGATCCGCTGTCCTGGGCCTACTTCTCCATGGGTCGCTGGGCGTTCGGCTCGCGCACCTGGTGGATTCCCGACGGTCCGGCGGCTGACTCCACCGCCACCGACAGCGTTTCCTCTGCGGACAGCGCGTTCAAGGCGGGAGCCAATGCCTACCGCTGGGTGGCCGCCAACGTCCCGGGCGGGTTCGTGCCGTGGACGACGTACGCCCATCCCGACTTCCCCGGGCAGGAGGTGGAGATCGGCGGCTTCGCCCCCTATGTCACCATCAATCCTCCCGCCGCGCTGCTCGATTCGATCTCGCGGGGTCAGCTCGCGTTCGTGACGGGCCTCGCGGCGGCGCTCCCCCGCATCACGCTCCGGAACCCGAAGGTCACGGCGGTGGGCAGCCGTACCTGGCGCATCGAGGTCGAGCTCGCCAACGAGGGCTACTTCCCCACCCTCTCGGCGATCGGCGTGAAGGCCTTCTGGCCGCAACGCATCCGGCTGGCGCTCGATCCTGGGGGCCGGGAGATCGTCGGGGGCCGGGCGGCCCAGCTGGTCGGGCCGATCGCCGGGGGCGGCGCGTCGGAGAAGTTCGGCTGGGTCGTGGTCGGCGACCCGGGGGCCACCGTGACCATCACGGCGTCGAGTCCGGTCGCGGGCACCGCGTCCGCCACCCTGAAGCTGCGCTGAGGCGATGGCCATGACACACTTGCAGACGCGCATCGCACAGGCACTGGCTCTCGCCGCCCTCTCGCTCGCCGCTCCCGTCACCGCCCGCGCGCAGGAGGCGCTCGCCGCGATGGGGTCGCCGCCCAATCCGAAGGTGCCGGTCGCCTGGGACCGGTACTACGACCATGCCGGCATCGGCGACATCGGCCGCCGCCTGCAGAAGGCCTATCCCGACCGCTGCCGGCTCGGCTCGATCGGGAAGTCGCACGAAGGGCGCGAGATGTGGCTGCTCACGGTCACCAACTTCGACCACGGCAACGCCGACGACAAGCCGGGGATGTACATCGACGGCAACATCCACGCGAACGAGGTCCAGGGCACCGAGATTTCGCTCTACACCGCCTGGTACCTCTGCGAGATGGCGGACCGGGTGCCGTGGGTGGATTCCCTCCTCGACGCGCGGGTCTTCTACATCGTGCCGACCATCAATCCCGACGGTCGCGAGGACTTCATCCACAAGGCCAACAACCCCAACTCGCCCCGGTCGGGCGTCGTGCCCCGGGACAGCGACGGCGACGGCGTGGTGGACGAGGACGGGTACGACGACCTCGACGGCGACGGCAACATCACCCAGATGCGCCGGCGCAACCCGAACGGGCGCTGGATCCCGTCCCCGGTGGACCCCCGGATCATGATCCAGGCGGCCCCTGACCAGCCGGGGGAGTACGAGCTCCTCGGCTCGGAGGGGATCGACAACGACGGCGACGGCGAGGTCAACGAGGACGGGGTGAATTTCTCCTATGACCCGAATCGCAACTGGCCGTGGAACTGGCAGCCGCGGTACGTGCAGGGCGGCGCCGACTACTACCCGGGGTCGCTTCCGGAGACGCGCGCGGTCATGCAGTTCATCCTCGGGCACCCCAACATCGCCGGGGTGCAGACCTACCACAATTCGGGCGGCTGGATCCTGCGGGGCCCCGGCGTGCAGAGCGACGAGTACCAGC
>JAHECL010000042.1 GCA_024641745.1 Gemmatimonadota bacterium
CGGCACGCCCGCCCGGGCGATCCCCGCCTTTTCCCGCGCGATGTCGGGGAGGGTATCGCCGAGGTACTTCATGTGATCGAGGGCGATCTTGGTCACGGCGCTCACGACGGGCGTCACCACGTTGGTGCTGTCCAGGCGCCCCCCGAGGCCCACCTCGACGACCGCGATCTCCGCCCCGCGTGCGGCGAAGTCGGCGAACGCCATCGCGGTGGACGCTTCGAAGAAGGTCGCGCCGCGCTCGCCGATGAGCGTCACCAGCCGGGCGGTCCACATCGCGACCGCGTCCTCGGAAATCGGGATGCCGTCCACCCGAATCCGTTCGCGGAAGGACACCAGGTGCGGCGAGGTGTAGAGACCGACTTTCCAGCCGGCACAGGCGAGCGCCTCGGCCACGAGCGCGGCGACGCTGCCCTTGCCGTTGGTCCCGCCGATGTGCACCACGGGCATGACGGTCTGCGGGTCCCCGAGGCTCGCGAGGAGCGCGCGGGTCGTGTCGAGACCGAACTTGATGGTAGTGGTGCGGGGGAAGAGGAACGCCAGCGATTCGGCGTACGTGAGGCTCATTCAGGAGTCGGGTCTTCGTGCCTGGGGCCTACGCGACGTCCGACGCCTCGAACTTCGGGCGCGCCCCCTGCATGTGCCGGAGCAGCCGGGCGGTGGTGTCGCGGAGCGAACCCCGGGGGACCACGTCATCGACCTGTCCGTGATCCAGGAGGAACTCCGCCGTCTGGAACCCTTCCGGCAGGTCCTGCCCGATGGTCTGCTTGATGACCCGCTGCCCCGCGAACCCGATCAGCGCGCCCGGTTCGGCAAGGATGACGTCGCCCTGCATGGCGTACGAGGCCGAGACGCCGCCGGTCGTCGGATCGGTGAGGATGCTGATGAACGGAATCCCGTGCAGGCCGAGCTGGGCCAGGGCGGCGCTCGTCTTGGCCATCTGCATCAGGGAGTAGACCCCCTCCTGCATCCTGGCCCCGCCGGAGGCGCAGACCAGCACCAGCGGGAGCTTCTTCTCGAGGGAGCGACGCGCCAGCCGGGCGATCTTCTCCCCCACCACCGAGCCCATCGACCCGCCCATGAAGGCAAAATTCATGACCCCAAGATGGAGCGCCAGTCCGTCGAGACGCCCGAAGCCGGTATAGATGGCGTCGGCGTCCCCGGCCTTGGCATGCGCCTTCAGCAATCGCTCCGGATACTGCTCGAAGTGCAGCGGGTCCTGGGAGCGGAGGTTGCCCCACAGCTCGCGCCAGGACCGGTCGTCGGTCAGGAGCTCAATGTATTCCTCCGCCAGCATGCGCCGATGCTTGCCGCATTCCGGGCAGACGTTGAGCGCGCGCTCGAACTTGTCCCGGATGTCCATGTGACCGCAGCCGTCACACTTCTCCCAGGCGTCGGTGGGAACCTCACGGCGTTCCCGGACCGGCGTCCGCGGCTTGCGCTCTTTCTTGAACCAGGCCATTACACCCCGATCGGGGTTGAGGAGGCTCCGGGGGAGGAGAGGGGGATGGTCATGATGGTGCTGTAATTTGGGTGCTCGGCTGCATCCGCGCTAGGCCGCCCGTGCTAACCTGTTGTCACACATCAGCATAGCCTGAAAGGCGAGCGTCCCAGGCTGCCCGGAGCAGGAGCCCGACCGAGATGCAGGAAGCCAGGAAGAATGAGCCGCCATAGGAGAAGAATGGCAACGGAATACCCGTAATCGGCATCAGATTGACCGTCATCCCCACATTTTCGAAGAAATGGGTGAAGAACAGCGCCAGGATGCCGAAGACGACCAGGCTGGCGAAGGGGTCGGTGGCCCGGCGGGCGATCCTGAGCACCACGAGGAAGAGCCCGAGGAAGAGGAGGAGGGCGACGAGGACGCCGAGAAAGCCGAGTTCCTCGCCCACCACGGAGAAGATGAAGTCGGTGTGCTGGGCCGGGAGGAAGGCCAGCCGCTTCTGGGGCCCCTCGAGGAACCCGTTGCCGAACCAGCCGCCCGACCCGATCGCGACCCGCGACTGAATGGCGTGGTAGCCCGCCGCCCGCGGGTCGATTTCCGGGTTGAGGAAGGTCAGCAGGCGGTTCTGCTGGTAGGGTGCCAGGCGCTGCCAGAGGGGGATGGCCAGGGCGCCCATAACCGAGTTGACCACGTAGAGAAACACCCCCTCCACGACGTAAGGCCGCCAGAGGAAGAGCAGGACGGCCAGGACGATCATCCACACGCCCCAGGTCCAGGTATTGAATGCCAGGAGCAGGCTCAGCCCCGGGCTGGCCAGCATGAAGAGCAGGGACGGCTTGACCCCGGCCCAGAACAGCATCAGGAAGAGGATGCCGATGAAGACGATGGCGCTGCCCAGGTCGGGCTGCTTGAGGACGAGCAGGAACGGGAGGCCCGCAATCAGGCAGGGGGCGATGAGCTCGCGGAGGTTGCGCGGAGACTCCCGGAGGCTCGAGAGGTACCGCGCCAGCATCAGGATGGCAGCCAGTTTCGCGAACTCGGCCGGCTGGCCGAGCTGGTGGCCGCCGATGGAGAGCCAGCTCCTGGTCCCCGCCGCCGTGCCCTGCCCCGTCCCCACCACCAGCGTGACCAGCAGCACCAGGATCCCGAGGCCGTAGGCCGCCGGCGCCAGCCATTCCAGCAGGCGGAACGAGAAGCGGAAGACGATGGCGGCCGCCACGACGCCGACCGCCATCCACACCAGCTGCCGCTGCCACACCCCGTGCGCCTGGGTGACCACGTCGGTCTGCCCCGCGGAGTAGAGGATCAGCAGCCCGTAGGCCGCCAGCAGCACGACGGCGGCGATCAGCGGGCGATCGGGGCCGAGGTTTCTCATGGCCCGGACGGGGGTGGAGGCGGAGGCGGCGTCGTGTCGTCGGCCACCGGGTCCACCTGGGGAATGGAGTCGGGCACGATCTGGACGGCGCGGGGCGCGGAATCGGCGGGCACCACGATCGTCACCGGCGCATCACCGCTGGCGGGGCCCGCGACGTACCGGTGCAGGACCTTCGCGACGTAGGGCGCCACGTTCGACCCGTGCTCGGCAAACTCCATGATGCTGCCGACGATGATGGTCGGCTTGTCCGCCGGCGCGAACCCGACGAACCACCCATGGTCCTCGCCGTGCGAGTTCTGCGCGGTGCCCGTCTTCCCGGCGATCGCCAGGTCGATGCTGCGGCTGCCCGCCGCCGTGCCGCGCTCCACCACGGCGATCAGCGCGGAGCGGATGCCGGCCAGCTGGTCGGGGTCGAGGCCGAGGTTGAGCACATCCTCGCGGCGGCGCCGGACGATGTAGGGGGTCGGTGCCTCCCCCGCGCTCGCCAGCGCGGCGTAGAACCGGGTCATGTTGAGCACGTTCTGGGTGTTCTCCCCCTGCCCGATCGAGAAGTTGAGCGTGGCGCCCCACTTGCTCCATCCGCGCGGGCCGTACTTGCGATCGAAGTAGGCGGCGTTCGAGGGATAGATGGGGGCGATCTCGTTCTCGAGATCGATGCCGCTCCGGTCCTTGAACCCCATGAGGACGCCATCGGTGAGGATCGCGTCGAGCCCGATCCGCAGCCCGAGCTGGTAGAAGTACACGTCACAGCTCTTCGCGATCGCCCCCTCGAGGTCGAGGCTGCCGTGGCCCTCCGGCTTCCAGCAGCGGAAGTACCGGTTCCCGACCTGCAGCCCGCCCCGGCAGGGCTCGGGCATATGGGTGCTGAAGGTCGCGACGCCGCGCTTCAGGGCCATCGCGGCGATGGCCAGCTTGAACGGGGAGGCGGGGGGATAGCGCGTCTGGATGGCGCGGTCGAGCAGCGGCCGCGCCGGGTCGTCGTTCAGCTTCCGCCATGCCGTGGTCGAGATGCCGCCCACGAACTCGTTCGGGTCGTACCCCGGGGCGCTGTACAGCGCGAGGACTTCCCCGCTCGGCGTGAGCGCGACCATCGACCCACGCACCCCCGGGAGCGCGGCGTTCCAGAGGCTGTCGATGTACCGCTGCAGCGCGAGGTCGATCGTGGTCCGGATCGCCTCGCCGGGAATCGCCGCGAGGGTCGGGGCCACATCCTCCTCACGAACCAGGCGACCGCGGGCGTTCACTTCCACATAGTGAATGCCGGGCTGGCCGCGCAGCTCGGCGTCGTACTCCTTCTCCAGCCCCGCCCGCCCGACCACCGTGCCGAGCTGCGCCCCCGGAAAGCGGTCGGTTTCCAGGTCGCGCTCGCTGACCTCCCCCACGTAGCCGACGAGGTGCGCCACCGCCTGGCCGTCGGGATAGTACCGCCGGGGTTCGGACTGGATGACGAGTCCGGGCAGGACGGCCCGGTGCTCCTCCAGCCGCGAGACCGTCTCGAAATCCCCGGTCCCAAGCACGACGACCGGCTGGTAGGGCGCCTGCCGGTAGCGCACCAGGATGGCGCTGACCTCGCTGCTGTCGAGCGGGACCACCGTCCGGAATCGCGCCAGCACCGCTCGCAGGGAATCCGCCGAGGGAGCGAGGAGCTTCACCGCGTACCCGGGAACGTTGTCGGCGATGACGAGGCCGTTGCGATCGTAGATGACGCCGCGGGGCGCGGCGAGTGGGACGATCCGGAGCCGGTTCTTCTCGGCGCGCAGCCGGAACCGCTCGTGCTGCACCACCTGGGTGCGGAAGAAGGCGACGGTGAGCAGGAGGAAGGCGCCGACAAAGAACCAGCGCGCCAGCACGGCGCGCTCGGCGCGGCGAAAGGAATGAAACTCGTTCATTCCTCGAGCCGGATATCGAGCCAGTCGCGGAAGACCGTCAGCACCACGACCCCGGACACCGCTGTGGTCAGGGCGAGCAGCGGACTCCAGACGCCGAGCTGGACCATCAGCTCGGCACCTTCGGTGCCGCTGGCCACCAGGACCAGCAGGTCCCGCAGCCAGACACCCAGCGCGATGAAGCCGGCGTTGACGAGGAGGTTGTCGGCGAAGAAGACGGCCCGCCCCCACGCCGCGGTGTAGCCGACCAGGGTGTTGGCCAGCATCGCCGCGCCGAAGCGGGCCGGCGTCAGGGCGTCGCTCGCGAAGCCGATGATGAACCCGGCCAGCGCCGCGGCGCCGGGCCGGCTTCGGATCGCGAAGATCATCAGGCCCAGCATGAGGAAATCAGGCGCCACCCGCGGGTAGCCGAGCCGGGGCCGCAGGTAGAACTGCAACCCCACGAGCAGCAGCATCACCAGGCTGAAGCGGATCCGGCGATTCTGGGCTGCGCTCATGGCTGGGAATCCGGCGGCGCGGGGGTGGACCATTCCGTCGTGGCGGGGATGACGAGGACGTGGCTGACCTGCGCCGGGGCCGCGGACGGTCGCACCAGGTACACCCGCTCCCATCCCTCGGACTGGCGGGTCACCCCGACCACCGTCCCGATCGGCAATCCGCGCGGGTACACACCGCCGAGTCCGGAGGTGATGACTTCCGTCCCGACCGGGACGGAATCCCGGTAGGGTACGCCGCGCAGTTCGAGCATCGGTTCCCGCACGGAGGCGTCCGGCGTGACGCCGACAATCCCGGTCACGGACCCATCGAGGGTGACGGCACTGGCCCGGAAATCGGGATGGGACCAGGTCAGCACGACGGAGGTCGACGGACCGGCGCTGAGGATCATGCCGAGCAGTCCGTCAGGCGCCACCACCGCCTGGAACGGCTCGACGCCGTTCCGGCGGCCCGCCCCGAGGAGCAGGGTCCGGCCATCGGTCGGGAGGGACTGGTGCAGGACCTCGGCCGGGACGACGCGCTGTGGCAGGCGGCGCTGCAGCCCGAGGAGGGCCCGCAGCTGGGTGTTCTCGTCGAGGAGGACGGGAAGCGACTGCGCCGCGGCAGCGGCGGAGTCGCGCTCGGCGACCAGGAGTTCGAAGCGCGCGAGGCTGGTGCGGGACGCCTCGGCGCGCCGCTGCAGCGCGATGAGCGGGGCGAGCGCCGTGCGCCGTGCTGACGAGGCGATCGTGAGCTGCCATGTCTCGGGAGCGAAGAGCGCGCCGACCGAGAGGACGACGCAGAGGATGAACAGGGCGGTGTCGCGACGGGCGAACGTGCGATCCGGCGCCAGCATGCTACTTGGAAAGGACGCTTTGGTACTTCAGCGGATCGTCGAGGATGCGACCGGTGCCGCGGACCACGCAGGTGAGCGGATCCTCGTCGACGTGGATCGGAAGGCCCGTCTCCTGGGCGAGCAGCACGTCGAGCCCGCGGATGAGCGCGCCGCCGCCGGTCATGATGATGCCACGGTCGACGATGTCGCTGGCGAGTTCGGGCGGCGTGATCTCGAGGGCGCGACGCACCGCGTCGACGATCTGCTGGATCGGCTCCTGCACCGCCTCCCGGATTTCCGACGAGTGCACCCGGACCGTCTTCGGGATGCCGGAGACGAGGTCGCGTCCCTTGACCTCCATCTCGCGCTCGTCGCCCACCGGCGCCGCGGACCCGATCTTGATCTTGATCGCCTCGGCCGTCGGCTCGCCCACCAGCAGGTTGTAGTTCTTGCGCATGAACTGGACGATCGCCATGTCCAGTTCGTCACCGCCGGTGCGAATCGACGTGTCCGACACGATGCCCGAGAGCGCGATGACGGCGATCTCGGTGGTGCCGCCGCCGATGTCGATCACCATGTTGCCGGTGGGGGTCTCGACCGGCAGCCCGACGCCGATCGCCGCCGCCATCGGCTCCGCGACCATCCACACTTCCTTGGCGCCCGCCGTCTCCGCGGAGTCACGCACCGCGCGGCGTTCCACTTCCGTGATGCCGCTCGGGACGCAGACGATGACCTTCGGCTTCACGCGGAAGACGTGCTTGTCGATGATGGTCTTGAGGAAGTACCGCAGCATCTTTTCGGTCACATCGAAGTCGGCGATGACGCCGTCCTTCAGCGGCCGCACCGCGAGGATGCCTTCGGGGGTGCGGCCCAGCATCCGCTTCGCCTCGAGGCCGATGCCCTTGATCTTGCCCGTGGCCTTTTCGAGCGCGACGACGGAAGGCTCGTTGAGCACGATCCCTTCGCCCTTCACGTAGATCAGCGTATTCGCCGTGCCCAGGTCGACCGCAATCTCATTGGCGGGGATGAGCGAACTAAGGCGAAATGAGGGCAGCTTCATCCTGTGGCGTTTCTCGTGGTGTTCAGTTGGGAGGGGGGCGTCGAGCCCAAAGCTAACGGATGCCGTAAATCTTGACAAGACGGAGAGTTAGAGCGCTAATGTCCAGTGCTTCCGAAGCCTCCCGCTCCCCGGTCGGTCGGGGGGAGCGACTCGACCTCCCGGAAGGAGGCGGGCTCCACCTTAGCCACCAGCATTTGAGCAATCCGCATGCCCCGGGTGATCGTCACGGGCTCGGGGCCGAGGTTGACCAGGGCCACCTTGAGCTCTCCCCGGTAGTCGCTGTCGATCGTGGCAGGGGTATTGGGAAGGGTCAGGCCCTCCCGGAGGGCCAGCCCCGACCGGGGCCGGAGCTGGACCTCGAAGCCGGGGGGTATGGCAATCGCAAAACCTGTGGCAAAAAGCCGCCGTTCCATGGGGGCCAGCTCCCCCTCCTCCGCGCTGGCCAGGTCGAACCCGGCGGCACCCTCGGTGGCACGGGCCGGCAGGGGGAGCCCCTCCCCATGGGGCAGGCGGACAATCCGGATTTCAGGCATCGAGCGGGCCGGGCCCGGCTAGAGCACCGACTCGACGTCCACCAGGGGCAGGCCGAACGCCTCTGCCACCCCGGGGTAGACCACCTTCCCCTCGACCACGTTCAGGCCCAGCATCAGCGCCCGGTCCGCCTTGCAGGCGGCCTTCCAGCCATGCTTCGCCAGCTTGAGGGCGTAGGGGAGGGTGGCGTTGGTGAGCGCCAGCGTGGAGGTGCGCGGCACCCCGCCCGGCATGTTGGCGACGGCGTAGTGCAGGATGCCGTCGACGAAGTACGTCGGGTTCTCGTGGGTGGTCGGCTTGATGGTCTCGACGCACCCGCCCTGGTCCACCGCCACGTCCACAATCACCGACCCCGGCTTCATCAGCGCCAGGTCGGCCCGCTTGACCAGGTGCGGCGCCTTGGCGCCGGTCAGCAGGACCGCTCCGACGACCAGGTCGGCGTGCCGGATCGCCTCGAGGATGTTGTGCCGGTTGGAGTAGCAGGTGTCCACGTTGGCCGGCAGGACGTCGTCGAGGTACCGCAGGCGGTCGAGCGAAAGGTCGAGGATCGTGACATGGGCGCCGAGTCCGGCCGCCATCTTGGCCGCGCCGATGCCCACCACGCCGCCACCGATGATCACCACCTCGCCCGGCGCCACGCCCGGGACGCCGCCCAGCAGGATGCCGCTCCCGCCGAAGACCTTTTCGAGGTACTTGGCCCCCTCCTGGACCGCCATCCGCCCCGCCACCTCCGACATCGGGGTCAGCAGGGGCAGTTCGCCGTTCGGGAGCTGCACCGTCTCGTAGGCCACGGCCACGGCGCCCGACTTGATGACCGCCTTCGTCAGCTCCTCCGCCGCGGCGAAATGGAAGTAGGTGTAGATCAGCTGGCCCTTCCGCATCCGGGGCCACTCGACCGCGATCGGCTCCTTCACCTTCATGATCATCTCCGCCTTGGCCCACACCTCGTCCGCGGTCGGGAGGGTCTTGGCGCCGACGGAGGTATAGGCCTCATCGGGGAATCCGCTCCCCAGCCCGGCCCCGGCCTCCACGTAGACGGTGTGCCCCGCCGCGACCAGCGACTCGGCGCCGGCGGGAACGAGGGCGATGCGATTTTCGTTGGTCTTGATTTCCTTCGGTACGCCGATGATCATGGCCAGGCCCTTGTAGAGTGTCGTCGTTCCACTGCGGGGTCGCCTGCTCAGCCTTCAGTCTTCCGTCACGAGCCGTTCGGTCCCAACCGGACAATCGTCTGCCGCCCGGGAGCAAAATACTCGCTTGCCACCGCCGCGAGCATGTCGGTGCTCACGGCATCGATCTCCTCGAGCACCCGGTCGAGCGGGCGGTACGGCTCGCCCTGCAGCGCCAGCGTCGCCAGGCGGTTCATCCGGCTCTGCGGGCTCTCGAGGCCGAGCATGACCTGCCCCTTGAGCTGGCGCCGGGCGTCCTCGATCTCGTCGGGCGACAGCCCCCCCGTGGCCAGGCTCCCGAATTCGGCCAGGATGGCCTCGGTCGCCTGCTCCGCCGTGCCGGGCTGCGTGCCGACGTACACCCCCACCTGCCCCGCCGACCGGTAGAACTGGTGGTACGCATACACCGCGTAGGCCAGGCCGAGTTCCTCCCGGATCCGCTGGAAGAGGCGGCTGGACATCCCGCCCCCGAACGCATTGACCAGCATCGCCATCGCGTAGCGCCGGGGGTCGGCGTACCGAAAGGTATCGGACCCGAAGACGATATGGGCCTGGGCGGTGTCCCGCGACTCCCGGCGCACCACCCCGCGCGCCGGCACCCCGGGTTCGGCGGGCGGGAGCGGCGCCTCGTGCGCCGGCCCGTCGAACCACCCTTCCCCCGCGAGTGCCTCCCGGAGCGCCTCGTGGTCGACATTGCCCGCGGCGGCGATGACGCAGTTGCCCCGGAAATATCCGGTGCGGTGGGCATGCACGAGGTCGGGGGCGGAGAGCGCCCCGACCGTCTCCGCCGTGCCGAGGATGGAGTACCCGTACGGGTGCGCCGGCCACAGCGTCTCCGAGTGCAGCTCGAAGACGAGGTCGTCCGGGGTGTCCTCGACGCCGTTGATCTCCTCGAGCACCACGTTCCGCTCCGGCACCAGGTCCTGTTCCCGCAGCAGCGGGCGCCGGACCAGGTCGGTCAGGATGTCGGCGGCGAGCGGCAGGTCGCTGTCGAGGACATGCGCCTGGTAGCTGGTGTGGTCGCGGCTGGTATAGGCGTCGAGGCTGCCGCCGCGCACCTCGAGCTCCAGCGCGAT
This sequence comes from Gemmatimonadota bacterium, assembly GCA_024641745.1. GTDB lineage: Bacteria > Gemmatimonadota > Gemmatimonadetes > Gemmatimonadales > GWC2-71-9 > SPDF01. The sequence goes on from JAHECL010000042.1 coordinate 9,848, forward strand.
CTGCCGCGCGCTCCGCCGCTCCGTGCCCTTGAACACCATGTGCTCGAGCAGGTGGGAGACGCCCATCTTGGGGCGTGCCTCGTGGGCGCTGGCGGAGCGGACCCAGATCCCCAATGCGGCCGAGCGCACCCCCGGCAGCTTCTCCGTGAGGAGTGTGCAGCCGTTGGGTGCGCTCGTCTGGAACAGCCCGTCGTCGAGACGGACAGTCGTCACCGTCCTACTCCTTCGGCAGGAGCGCCTTCCGGGACAGCTTCATCCGGCCGCGCTCGTCCACCTCGAGGAGCTTGACCTTCACGATGTCGCCCTTCTTGACGACGTCTTCGGTCTTCTCGGTGCGGGCGTGCTGGAGCTCGCTGATGTGCAGCAGGCCCTCGACGCCGGGGAGGATCTCGATGAAGGCGCCGAACGCCGTGGTGCTCTTGACGGGGCCCTCGTAGATCTTGCCGACTTCCGGCTCGGTGCAGATGGCGGTGACCATCTCGCGCGCCTTCTCGCCCGCCTCGCCGCCGACGGCGGCGATGGTGACCAGGCCGGAATCCTCGACGCTGATCTTGGCGCCGGTGGCCTCCTGGATGCCCCGGATCGTCTTGCCCTTGGGCCCGATGAGGTCGCCGATCTTGTCCGGCTTGATCTGCAGCGTGAAGATCCGCGGCGCCCACGGCGACATCTCGGGCCGGTGGGTGTCGAGGGCCTTGGCCATCTCGCCGAGAATGTGCAGGCGACCCTCACGGGCCTTGTCGAGCGCCTCTTCCATGATCTTGAGATCGAGGCCCTGGATCTTGATGTCCATCTGGATGGACGTGATGCCGGCCGTGGTGCCCGCCACCTTGAAGTCCATGTCGCCGAGGTGGTCCTCGGAGCCCAGGATGTCGGTCAGGATCGCGACCTTCTTCCCTTCCTTGATCAGGCCCATCGCGACGCCCGCACAGGCGGCCTTCATCGGCACGCCGGCGTCCATCAGCGAGAGCGAGCCGCCGCAGACCGAGGCCATCGACGAGGAACCGTTCGACTCGAGGACTTCCGACACCAGGCGCATCGTGTAGGGGAACTCCTCGTACCGCGGCAGCAGGGGCTGCAGCGCCCGCTCGGCGAGCGTGCCGTGCCCGATCTCGCGGCGGCTGGTGCCGCGGATCATCTTCACTTCGCCAGTGCAGTAGGGCGGGAAGTTGTAGTGGAGCATGAACGACTTCGTCGTCTCGCGCGGCACGTCGATGTTGTCGATGCGCTGCTCATCATCGGCGGTGCCGAGGGTCGCGGCCACCAGCGCCTGCGTCTGGCCGCGGGTGAAGAGCGCCGAGCCGTGGGCGCGGGGCAGCAGGCCGGTCTCGATGGTGATCGGCCGGACGGTGTCGGGGTCGCGCCCGTCCACCCGCTCGCCCTTGTCGAGGACCTGGGCCCGCATGACCCGGTACTCCACTTCCTCGATCTCGTTGCCGATGGTGCGGCCGGCGTCGGGGAACTCGGCGTGCAGCGTGTCGAGGGCCGCCGACTTGACCTTGCCGACGTTCTCGGCGCGGGCCGCCTTGTCCTTCGCGTTGATGGCCTTGGCCATCGGCTTCTCGAGGAGTTCCACGACCCGCTTGGTCAGCGCCTCGTCGCGCGTCGCCTTGGTCCACTCCATCTTCGGCTTCGCGGCCTTGGAGATGACCTTGTTCGCGTTGCCAAGGAGCTCCTTGATGCCCTTCTGCGCGATCTTGATGGCGCTGAGCACGTCCTTCTCGCTGATCTCCAGCGCGCCGCCCTCGACCATGACGACCGAATCGGCCGACCCGGTCACGAAGAGGTCAAGCGTGGAGAACTCGAGCTGCTGGAAGGTCGGGTTGAGGATCCAGTTGCCCTCGACCTGGCCGACACGCACCGCGGCGATCGGGCCGCCCCACGGGATCGGCGAAAGGGAGAGCGCCGTGGAGGCGGCGAGGACGCCGAGGACGTCGGCGTCGTTCTCCTGGTCGGCCGAGATGACGGTGACGAACACCTGGATCTCGTTCTTGAAGCCCTCGGGAAAGAGCGGCCGGATCGACCGGTCGATGCACCGGGCAGCCAGAATTTCCTTGTCCGACGGGCGGCCTTCACGCTTCAGGAACCCGCCGGGAATCTTGCCCGCGGCGTAGGTCTTCTCGCGATACTCGACCGTCAGGGGGAAGAACGGGAGGGTGGAGACGCTCCTGGAGACGGTGACCGCCGCCAGAACCATGGTGTCGCCGAAGCGGACGAGGCACGAGCCAGCGGCCTGCTTCGCCATCTTGCCGGTCTCGATCGTGAGGGTCCGGCCGGCGAATTCAGTTTCGATCCGATGCACAGTCACAACCTTTTCTCTGTTCAGAGCACGCAATGCGAAGAGGGCGTCCCGTCGTGCTCAGTCGGGACGCCCTCGCCCACGGGCTGCAGTTAGTGGCGGAGACCCAGTTGCTCGATGAGCGTCCGGTAGGTCGGCAGGTCGCTGCGCTTCAGGTAGGTCAGCAGGCGACGCCGGGTGCCGACCATCTTCAGGAGACCGCGCCGGCCGTGGTGGTCCTTGGCGTGGGTCCGGAAGTGTTCGGTGAGCGAGTTGATCCGCTCGGTCAGCATGGCCACCTGCAGGGGGGCGGACCCGGTGTCCGTCTCGTGGCGGCGATGCTTTTCGGCGACTGCCTGCTTGTCGAAGCTCATTCTGTCGGTTTTCCGTTGGGTGCCCGCGCGGGCAACGTCAGTAAGACACGATTCTTTGAAGCACAGAAAAATAACCCGCTAGTTATGGTGTGACAAGGGGTTGGGCCATCACGAACCCCCGAGCTGCCGCTGCCTGGGCGCCCCGTAACATTCTTTTAAGCCATTCACCTGTAATGACTTAGCGTCATCCGCTGAAAATCCGGCTCAAGTCGTTCCAGAAGGCGAACACCATCAGCGCCCCCACCAGCATCAGCCCGACCAGCGTCAGCCGCTCCCGGAGCTTGAGCGAGAGGGGCCGCCGCAGCACCCCCTCCGCGAGCAGGAAGAGGAACTGGCCGCCGTCCAGGATCGGGATCGGAAGGAGATTCAGGACGGCGAGATTGATCGAGATGATGCCGAGGAAGCCGAAAAAGATGCCGATCCCGGCCTGGGCGGATTCCTCGGCCATCTGCGCAATGAGGATCGGGCCGCCGATGGCCCGCCGCGACACGCGACCGGTGATCATCCCGCGAATCGACCGGACCACCGTGGTCGAGGCGTTGACGGTGGCGCGGAACCCCTCGCCGAACGACTCGCCCAGCGTCAGCGGCTCGAACACCGTCGGCCCCGCGCTCGTCACCCCGATGACACCGAGGGTGACTTCGACGCCATCGGCGTCCTTCGCCACCTCGGACCCGGGAACCACCGAGAGCCTGAGCCGGTCCGTGCCGCGTGCCACGTCGAGCGCCAGGGTGTCACCCGGGTGGCCCGAGACCACGGCCTTGAGGTCCCACCACTGCGGCGTCGGGACGCCCCCCACCGTCAGGATCGTGTCGCCGCGCTCGAGGCCGGCGCGCAGCGCGGGACTTCCCGGCGCGACCGAACTCACGATCGCCGGGCGCCAGGAGTCCAGCGCGCCGGCCGCGAGCGCCCGCTCCTCGATGGCGTCGGGGTGCACCGGCAGGACGATGTCGGCCTTTCCCGCCACGGTGATCGTCACTTCGCCCGCGGACGCCGACATGATGCCGTCGGTCACGTCACCCCACTGACGGACCGGCGCGCCGTTGACGGCCAGGATCGTGTCGCCCGGCGCCAGCAGCGCGAGCGGTGCCAGCACGTCGGGCAGGCCGGCGACATTCACGACGCCGACCCGCGTCTCCGGATTGACCGCCCGCCCGTTCTGGGCGGCCAGCCCGGTGAACACCATCCAGGCGAAGAGCGCGTTCATCGTGACGCCGGCCAGGATGATGACCATGCGCTTCCACACCGGCTTGGCCTCGAAGTACATCTCGGGCGGCACCACCACGTCGTCGGGGGTCCCGCCCTCGAGCGCACTGCTCGTGGCCTCCTCCTCCGCGGTGGCCATCTTCACGTACCCGCCCAGCGGCAACCAGCAGATGGCGTACTCCGTCTCCTTCCGGCGAAAGGAGAGCCCGGGAATCGGGTTGCCGATGCCGAGGGCGAAGCGATGCACCCACACGCCGGCCCACTTCGCGGCGAGGAAATGCCCCGCCTCGTGGACGAAGACGAGGATGCCCAGCACCACGAGCAGGTAGCCAAAGGTCAAGAGTGCGCTCACGACAGCTCCTCATGTGCACGGGCCCGGGCCCAATGATCCGCGTCCCGCACCGCGTCGAGCGTGACGGCCGGCTGCGGCGCATGTGCGTCGAGCACGGCCTCGATCGTATCAGAAATTCGGGCGAAGGACAGTTTCCGTTCCAGGAAGGCGGCCACCGCCACTTCGTTGGCCGCGTTGAACACCGTCGGCGCCGTGCCGCCGGCCCGCCCCGCCGCCACACCGGCGCCGAAGGTCCGGAAGACCGCGGCGCGCAGCGGCTCGAAGGTGAGACTGCCGGCGCCCACCGGATCGAACCGGGGCACCCCCGCATCGGGAAGCCGCTGCGGGTGCGTCAGCGCGTAGAGGATCGGCAGTTCCATCGTGGGAAAACCCAACTGGGCGAGGACGCTGCCGTCCACGAACTCGACCATCGAGTGCACGATGCTCTGCGGGTGGACCACCACGTCGATCCGGTCGTATGGCAACCCGTACAAAAAATGCGCCTCGATCACCTCGAGCGCCTTGTTCGCCAGCGTGGCGCTGTCCACCGTGATCTTGGCGCCCATGCTCCAGGTCGGGTGCCGGAGCGCCTCCTCGACGGTGGCCGCGGCCACCCGCTCGGCAGGCCACTCCCGGAACGGCCCGCCGGACGCCGTCAGGATCAGCCGGTCGAGCGACCCGCCGTGACCGGTCAGGCACTGGAGGACCGCGCTGTGCTCGCTGTCGATCGGCACCAGCTCCCCGCCCCCGAGGCGCACCGCCTCCATCACCAGCTCGCCGGCCATCACCAGCGACTCCTTGTTGGCGAGCGCCACCCGCTTCCCGGCACGCAGCGCCGCAAGAGTGGCGTCGAGCCCCGCCGCGCCGACGACCGCGTTGACCACGATATCCACCGACGGGTGGGTGGCGGCCTCGATCAGGACCTCGGGGCCACCCGGCAGCGTCGAGGCCGCGCCGCCGTCGACCAGTCCGGCAAAGACCGGCGACCACTCCGCCCGCTGGGCGTCGAGGAGGGAGGCATTGCGCCCGGCGGTCAGCGCCACGACACGGAAGTGATCGCGCTGCCTGGCGAGGACGGCCAGGGTGCTCCGGCCGATGGAGCCGGTCGAGCCCAGCACCGCCACGCCGCGCATCAGATCGTGCCGAGCAGGCGGAAGAGGAGGGCCGCGACGGGGAGGACGAAGATCAGGGAGTCGAACCGGTCGAGGACGCCGCCGTGGCCGGGGATCAGGTGGCTGGAGTCCTTCACCCCGGCCTCGCGCTTGAGAAGCGACTCCGCGAGGTCACCCACCTGCCCGACCACGCCGAGCAGCAGTCCGATGCCGGCGGCCGAGACCAGCGTGAGTTCCACGCCGGCGGGCCCGAGCACGAACGCCGCCCAGAGCGCCCCTGCCACCGCCGAGCCGACCAGCCCGGACAGGCCGCCGGAGCGCGTCTTCCCGGGGCTGATCGTCGGCGCCATCTTCGGCCCGCCGAAGGTGCGGCCGCCGGTCATGGCCGCCGAGTCGCCGACCCAGGTGACGACGAGCGGGAAGAAGACCAGCGCGGTCCCCGCCCACGAGCGGGTGCCGTAGCTGGAATGGCGCAGCACGAGGAGGAAGGCGGGGAGGGCGGCGGCGTAGAGCGGGCCGATCACGGTGACCACGGCGCTCCCGAGCGGCTGCGCCTCCGGGCCCCGGCGCAGGGTGGCCCACGTGAGCGCCGCCAGGATCCAGGCGGCGCCGAGGTAGGGCCACCAGTCGCCGGCGAGCGCACGCCACTCCGGCCGGCTGAGGACCAGCCAGGTGAGCGGCGCGGCGAGGGCGGCGGCGCCGAGCCCGAGCACCGGCGACGGATGCAGCCCGCGCCGTGCGGTGAACGCGAAGAGCTCGCGCGTGCCGAGCACGCCGGCGGCCGCCAGGAGTGCGACGAGCGGCCATCCGCCGAGCCAGACCAGGCCCAGGGCCACCGGGATCGCGACGACGGCGAACGCGATCCGCGTCTGCATGTTGCGATCCATCAGATGGGAACGCGCCCGAATCGACGGTCGCGCCGCTGGAACTCGACGATGGCCTCGTAGAAGTCGTGCCGCGTGAAGTCGGGCCAGAGGACGGACGAGACGAACAGCTCGGCGTAGGCGAGCTGCCAGAGGAGGAAGTTCGACAGCCGCTGCTCGCCGGAGGTGCGGATCAGGAGGTCGGGGTCGGGCCAGGGTGCGGTGTAGAGCCGCCGGGCCACGGCCGCCTCGTCCACCTCGGCGGGCACCAGGCGCCCGGCGGCGACGTCCTCGGCGATCATCCGGGCGGCGCGGGTGATCTCGGCACGGGACCCGTAGGAGATGCAGATGTTCAGCGCCAGCTCGGTGCCGCCCGCCGTGGCGCGGACCGTCTCGTCCACCGCCGCGCGGGCGCTCGCCACCAGCCGGTCGAGGTCGCCGAGGAACTGCACCGCCACGCCCTTGGCGATCAGTTCCTCCCGCTCGCGGGCGATGTACTCCTCGAGGAGCGCCATCAGGGCGTCGATCTCCTCGGGCGGACGCTGCCAGTTTTCCTGGGAAAAGGCGAAGAGGGTCAGCACCTTCACCCCGCTGTTGCGCGCGCCCTCGACCGCCTCGCGCACCGCCTGCATCCCGGCCTGGTGCCCGGCCGGACGCGGCAGGCCCCGGGCCTGGGCCCAGCGGCCGTTGCCGTCCATGATGACCGCGACGTGCGCCGGGACCGCGCCCTGCTGCAGGATGGCGTCGAGCAAGGGATCGCTCATCCCGTCAGACTTCCATGATTTCCGCTTCTTTGGACTTGATGATCTCGTCCACCAGCTTCACATGTTCGTCGGTGTGCTTCTGCACATCCTTCTCGCCGCGCGCCTTGTCGTCCTCGGAGATGTGCTCGAGCTTCTTGATCTTGCCCAGCGTGTCGGTCCGGGCATGGCGGATGGCGATGCGCCCCTCCTCCGCCAGCTTGTGCACCACCTTCACCAGTTCCCGCCGGCGCTCCTCGGAGAGGGCGGGCAGCGGCACGCGAATGACCGCACCCTGGGAGGCGGGATTCAGGCCGAGATCGCCGTCGCGGATGGCCTTCTCGATGACCGGCGCCAGCGTCTTGTCGAACGGCTGGACCGTGAGCATCCGGGGTTCCGGCGCCGCCACCATTGCCACCTGGTTCAGCGGCACCATCGCGCCGTACGCCTCCACCCGGATCGTGTCGAGCAGCGCCGGCGACGCCTTGCCGCTCCGGATCCCGGTCAGTTCGCGCTTGGTGTTCTCGACGGCCTTGTCCATCAGGTCGCGGCCGTGCTTCAGCAGCTCTGGGATGGTGCTCATCGGACGATGGTCCCGACCCGCTCGCCCCGCAGGATCCGCGCGATGGCTCCGGGTTCATTGATGTTGAAGACTTGAATGGGAAGCTGGTTGGCCTTGCAGAGCCCGAACGCGTTGGCGTCCATGACCGCGTAGCCCTTGACGATCGCTTCCTGGAAGGTGAGCTCGGGGATGAAGGTGGCGGTCGTGTCGCTCTTGGGATCGGCGGTGTACACGCCGTCCACGTTGGTGGCCTTGAGGATCACGTCGGCCTCCACCTCGAGGGCGCGCAGGACGGCGGCGGTGTCGGTGGAGAAGAACGGATTCCCGGTGCCGCCGGCGAAGATGACCAGCCGCCCCTTCTCGAGGTGCCGCTGCGCGCGGCGCCGGATGTACGGTTCGGCGAGCGACTCCATCCGGATGGCGGTCATCACGCGGGTGTGGACGCCGAGCTTCTCGAGGACGTCCTGCATGGCCAGCGCGTTGATGACGGTGGCCAGCATGCCCATGTAGTCGGCGTTGACCCGGTCCAGCCCCTCGCGGCTGGCGGCGGTGCCGCGGATGATGTTGCCCCCGCCGACCACGAGGCTCAGCTGCACGCCCATGGCGTGCACCGACTTGATCTGGTCGGCGAGGACCTCGACGACCCGGTAGTCCACGCCCACGCCCTTTTCGCCGGCGAGCGCCTCACCGGAGACCTTCAGGAGCGCCCGGGCGTAGGCGAGGGCCATCAGTCCTCCCCGATCTTGAACCGGGCGAAGCGGCGGACCACGACGGCCTCGCCCAGCTTGCCCGAGACTTCCTTCACCAGCTCGCCGATGGTCTTGCTGTCGTCCTTGACGAACGGCTGCTCCAGGAGGGTCCGCTCCGCCACGAACTTCTTGAGCTTGCCCTCGACGATCTTGGCCCGGATCGCCTCCGGCTTGCCCTCGGCCGCCACCTGCTCCTCGGCGATCCGGCGCTCACGCTCCAGCAGCTCCGCCGGCACGTCTTCCGGGTTGACGCCGATCGGGTCGGCCGAGGCGATGTGCAGCGCGATGTCGCGCGCCAGCTGGCCGAAGGCCTCGTTCCGGGCCACGAAATCGGTCTCGCTGTTCAGCTCCACCAGGACGCCGACCTGGCCGTTGTGGTGCATGTAGTTGACCACGAGGCCCTGGCTGGCGCTGCGGCCGGCCCGCTTCTCCGCCTTGGCGATGCCCCGGGCGCGGAGGAACTCGTTGGCCTTGTCCATGTCGCCGCCGGCCTCCTCGAGCGCCTTCTTGCAATCCATCATGCCCGCGCCGGTCCGGGCGCGCAGCTCGGCGACATCCTTCGCAGAAATCGTCTTCGTCGTCATCGTCTGACACTCACTCACTGTGTTGGATAGTGAAACCGCCGCCCTGGCCGGTTGGAGGCCGGGGGCGGCGGCGTGCTGGTTCCCGCAGCAGACGGACTACGCGTCCGACTCGGCCGCGGCAGCCGGGGCCGCCGCTTCGGCTTCCCCTGGGTCCGCCGTCTCCGCCTCGCCCTTCAACCGGGCGGCAATCGCCTCCGGCTTCGGACGGCGCTTCCGACGGGCCCGGCGCTTCTTCCGGTCGGCGTCGGCGTCCCCCTCGGTGCCGGAGTCCGTGCTGTAGGTCTCGGCGTCCTCGGCATCGCCGGCGTCACGGGCCGGCATCTGCGCCCGGGCCTCGGTGATCGTGTCGGCCAGGGCGTGCGTGATGAGCGCGACGGCGCGGATGGCGTCGTCGTTGCCGGGAATCGGGACCGTGATCACGTCGGGATCGGCGTTGGTGTCCACGATGGCCACCACCGGGATCCCCAGCTTGTTGGCCTCGGCGACCGCGATCTTTTCCTTCTTGGCGTCCACGACGAACAGCGCGCCGGGCAGCCGGTTCATCATCTTGATGCCCTCGAGGTTGCGCGACAGCTTCACGCGCTCCCGGTCGAACAGCAGCTTTTCCTTCTTGGTGTAGCTCTCGAACTCGCCGTCCTCCGACCCCTGCTCGAGGTCCCGCAGTCGCCGGATCTGCTTCTTGACGGTCTGGAAGTTGGTGAGCATGCCGCCCAGCCACCGCTCCGTCACGTAGTGCCCGCCGCTCGCCGTCGCCTCGGCCTGAACCACGCCCTTCAGCTGGCGCTTGGTGCAGACAAAGAGCACGCTGTCGCCCTTGAGGACGACGCTCCGGAGGAGCTCCTGGGCCTTGATGATCTGGCGGAGGGTCTTCTGCAGATCGATGATGTAGATGCCGGAACGTTCGGCGAAGATGAAACGACGCATCTTCGGGTTCCATCGGCGGGTCTGGTGGCCGAAGTGAACGCCGGCCTCGAGCAGTTCCTGCAGTTGGGGCTGTGCCATGC
>JAHECL010000139.1 GCA_024641745.1 Gemmatimonadota bacterium
GAGGGGGCGGTGACCGCCTACCTCTCCCTCAACCGGGGGGAGGGCGGTCAGAACCTGATCGGGTCCGAGCTGGGCGAGGCGCTCGGCGTCCTGCGGACCGAGGAGATGCTCAGCGCGCGCCAGCTGGACGGGGCGCAGCAGTACTTCACCCGGGCCTATGACTTCGGGTACTCCAAGTCACTGGAGGACACCTGGGCGCAGTGGCCGAGGGATTCGGTCCTGAAGGATGTCGTGCGGGTGATTCGCGAGTTCCAGCCCCAGATCATCGTCTCAATCTTCGGCGGCACCGAGTCCGACGGGCACGGCCAGCACCAGGCGGCGGGCTGGGCCGCCCGCGAAGCGTTCGAAGCGGCTGCGGACTCCACCCGCTTCCCCGAACTCTCGTTCCCACCCGGACCCCGCCCCTGGCGGGTCCAGAAGCTGTACCGCTCCGCCCGGTTCACGCCCGCCCCCGTTGTCGACACCATCCCGACGGGCGGGCTCGATCCCGCGGTGGGCAAGTCGTACCACCAGATCGCGATGGAAAGCCGCAGCCGGCATCAGTCGCAGGACATGGGGTCGATCCAGACGCCGGGGCCCGCCTCCACGCGGGTCACGCTGCTGGCTGACCGGACGGCGGCGGGGTCGGCGTTCTGGTCCGGCATCGACACGAGTCTCTCCGCGTCGAGCCCACCCACCGCTCGCGCCTCGCAGCTCCGCTACGCCAACGCGCTGCTGGCCAACCGACGCGGCCTGGTGCTGGACGCGGTGGCCAGCAGCGCCGAGGTGAATCCCGGTGAGTCGCTCGTGGTCACCCTCACCCTGTGGAATGCGGGGGACACCGGCGCGCGCGCGCGCCTCGGGCTCGAGGGGCTGCCGGGGCTGCCGGCGCCGGTGGAGGTATCGGTCGGACCGGGTGCGATGGCAACTGTCGTGGACACCGTCCGCATTCCGACTTCGGCCTCGACCGAGCCGTACTACCTGCGCCTGCCGCAGAAGGGCGCGATGTACGACTGGGGACAGGCGCCCGAGGCCACCCTTCCGGCCTCACCCCCGCTGCTCACCGCCATCGCCGAGCTGGACGGTCGGCTGCAGATCACCCGCGAGGTTTCCTACCGCTGGCGTGACCCCGCCTACGGCGAGCGCCGGGAGCGCCTGCTGGTGGTGCCGCGCATCGGCATCCGCCTCGACCAGGCGATGTTCATCGCGCCGGTGGATGCACGCGAGGCCAGCCCGGTCACCGTCATCCTGAAGCAGGCGGTGGACGACACCACCGCGGGCACGGTGCGACTCGAGGTGCCCGCGGGGTGGGACGCCCCGGCCCCGCAGCCGTTTCGGTTCACGAGGAAGGGGGAGGAGGCATCGTTCGCCTTCCTCCTGAAGCCCCCCGCCGGGGTCCGCGCCGGATCCTACGACTTCCAGGCCGTCGCGGTGCTTGCGGACGGCGCGCGGCTTTCCGAGTCCGTCGAGATCGTCTCGTACCCGCACATTTCCCGGCGCGGGATGAGCCGCCCGGCCGCCGGCACGCTGCGGCTGACGGACATCCAGGTGCCCACGCTCAGGGCGGTGGCCTATGTCCGGGGGGCCGCCGACGGGGTGCCGGAGGCGCTCGCCGCCCTCCGCGTACCGGTGGTGGAACTGACGCCAGATTCGCTGGCCCGGGGTGACCTGTCGCGCTTCGATGCCATCGTGATCGGCAGCCGCGCGTACGAGACGGTGCCGGCGGTGAAGGAGTTCAACGCCCGGCTGCTGGAGTATGCGACTGCCGGCGGGCTCCTCCTGGTGCAGTACCAGCAGTACGACTTCTTCCGCGGGCACTACGCGCCGTATCCGCTGCAGGTGAGCGGCCTGTCGCTGGGAGACGTGCTCTCGGGCGTCGCCCCGCCTCCGGGTGAGGCGACGCTCCGGCGTTCCCATGACCGCGTGGCGGACGAGCGCGCCCCGGTGCGAATCGTGGATCCCTCGAGCCCGGTCGTCAGCGCTCCCAACCGGATCGGCCCGGCGGACTGGGAAGGATGGGTGCAGGAGCGTGGGCTCTATTTCGCGAGCGAGTGGGCGCCGGAGTACCGGCCCGTCCTCGAGATGCACGACCCGGGCGAGCCTCCCCTCCAGGGGGGCCTGCTCGTGGCCCCGGTGGGGAAGGGCACCTACGTCTACACCGGGCTCAGCTTCTACCGGGAACTGCCCGCCGGCGTACCCGGCGCCTACCGGCTGTTCATGAACCTGCTGGCCCTCGCGGCGGGTGGAACGACTCCGTGACGGTCGGCAGACGGGGAAGCGGGGCAGCGGGGCGGTCGATGCACCGGCGGCAGGCCGCCGTCCTGGTCCTCGGCACCTTGATGCTTGCCGGCCTCGCAGGATGCGGTGGAAGGGACGCGCGGACGCCGGTGGTGGTCTATTCCCCCCACGGCCGAGACCAGCTGAAGCTCCTCGAGACGGCGTTCGAGAAGTGGCGGCCGGACATCGACATCCGGTGGCTCGACATGGGCAGCCAGGAGATCCTCGACCGCCTGCGCTTCGAGCGGGTGAATCCGCAGGCCGACGTCTGGTTCGGGGGACCGACCACCATCTTCGACCGCGGGGTCGCTGACTCACTCCTGACGCCGTACACGCCGACATGGGCGGCGTCGGTTGGCCCCGACGGCCTCGGTCCCGCCGACCTCTACTGGCCCGTCTACCGCACTCCGGTCATCATCGCCTTCAACAACAAGGCGATCAGCGCGCCGGAAGCCCCCCAGGACTGGGACGACATCCTCGCCCCCAGGTGGCGCGACCTGGTGCTCATCCGCGACCCGATGGCCAGCGGCACGATGCGCGCCATCTGGGGGTACATCATCGAGCGGAGCCTGCGGGAAACCGGTGACACCGCCGCCGGCATGCAATGGCTGCGGGCCCTCGATCGCAATACCAAGACCTACGCCCTCAATCCGGCGATCCTCAACCAGAAACTCGCGCGGGAGGAGGGGGTGGTCACCCTCTGGGACCTGCCCGACATCCTGATCAGCCAGGGCAAGGGCATGCCGTTCGGGTACCTCTTCCCGCGGAGTGGCACCGTCGTGATCGACGACGCGATCGGACTGGTGCGGGGCGCCCAGCACCCGGAGGCGGCGCAGGCGTTCATCGACTACGTGGGAGAGACCGAGGCGCTCCTGCTGGCGGCGCGCGGGGTGTACCGGCTCCCGGCGCGCCTCGACCTCCCCGAGGACTCCCTCCCGGCGTGGGTGGCGGAGGTGGAGCGTACGATGAAGGTGGTGCCGATGGACTGGGGTCTCCTCGCGCGCGAGGGCGCGGGCTGGATGAGCTACTGGGATCAGCATGTCCGTGGGACGGGCAGGAGCACGGAATAGTCCAGGGCACCCTGGGGCTGCGGAAAAGGAGGTGGGGTGGCGTTTCTCGAGCTCGATGGATTGACCAAGCGATTCCAGGGACACGCGGCGGTGGACGGCCTCTCGCTGTCGCTGGAGCGCGGCGAAGTCCTGGCCTTGCTGGGGCCGAGCGGGAGCGGCAAGACGACGACGCTTCGGCTGCTCGCCGGATTCGAGGCGCCGGACGCCGGGCGCGTGGTGCTGGAGCATCGCGACGTGACCGACCTGTCGCCGGTGGCACGGCGCTTCGGGATGGTGTTCCAGCACTACGCGCTGTTCCCCCATCTCGACGTCGGTGCCAATGTCGCGTTCGGCCTCGAAAGCCGCGGGACCCGCGGTGCCGAGCTGGCGCGACGGGTCCAGGAAGCCCTGGCCCTCGTGGACCTCGTCGGGTTCGAGCGGCGCCCGGTGGCGAACCTTTCCGGCGGGCAGCAGCAGCGGGTCGCGCTGGCGCGGGCGCTCGCCCCCGAGCCGGCCGTCCTGCTCCTCGATGAGCCGCTGTCGAACCTCGATCCCGCGCTGCGGGAGCGCACCCGGCGGGAGCTCCGCGCGCTGGTCCACCGCCTCGGGATCACCGCCATCGTCGTGACCCACGAACAGGAGGATGCCTTCGACCTCGGCGACCGCATCGCGCTGTTGCGGCAGGGGCACCTCGAGCAGCTCGGCACCGCCGACGAACTCTACGCCACGCCGGCCACCGCCTTCGTGGCGGCGTTCATCGGCCGGGCCTCCGAAGTGGCCGTCCGGGTCGTGTCCGCCGGTGTCGCCGAGGTGGCGGGCCGCGCGTGGCCGGTGCGCTGGGGCGGGGCGATGCCCGCCGAACCGGGCGCGGCGGCACGGCTGCTGGTGCGTCCGGAGGGACTCCGACTGGTCGCACCGTCGGGTGACGCGTTGACGGGCCGGGTGACAGACCGGCGCTTCACCGGCGCGGTGGCCTATTTCTCGGTGGAGACCGAATCGGGCCTGGTGCTGGAGGTGGCGGCGGAACCGTCCGCCGCCCACGAGGGGGATACCGTGGGCGTCGCCCCCGCGGCGGGCGGCCTGCACCTCTATCCGGTGGACGGATGACCGCTCCCAGCCGAGCCGGATGGCTGGGATGGATCCTCGTCGCGCTCCTCGTCTGGCTCGTCGCCTATCCGCTCACGCTGGTCCTCGTGGAGGGGGTGCGCGGTGCGGAGGGGTGGACGCTCGACGAGGTCCGCCGATTCGCCGCCCAGCCCACCGAATGGCAGGCGCTCTGGGCGAGTCTCTGGCTGTCGCTGGCGAGCGTCGTGCTTGCGGGCGCCGTCGGCCTGCCGCTGGCCTTCCTCTTCGAACGGGTGGACTTCCCCGGGCGAAAGCTGCTCGGTGCGCTGGTGGCGCTCCCGGCGGTGCTCCCGCCCCTCGTCGGCGTGGTCGCCTTCCTCTTCCTGTATGGCGAAACCGGCTTCATCGGGCGCTTCGTGCAGGCGATGCTGGGGCTGGAACAGCCGCCGTGGCGCCTGGCCGGGCCCGGGGCGATCCTGCTGGTGCACGCCTACTCGATGTACGTCTATTTCTACCTCTTCTGCCGTGCCGCCCTGTCACGGATGGACGGCGCCATGCTCGAGGCGGCCTCCGCCCTCGGCGCCGGGCGCTGGCGGACGCTGACGCAGGTGGTGCTGCCCCACCTGCGGCCCGCCATCGCCGGCGCGGCGCTGCTCACCTTCATGACCTCCCTCGCCTCCTTCAGCGCGCCGTACATCTTCGGCGGCGGC
>JAHECL010000140.1 GCA_024641745.1 Gemmatimonadota bacterium
CGCCTGGGTGTCGATCCGCCGGAGCGAGGCGTACTTGTAGATGAGGAAGAAGAGCGTGAACGTCAGCGTCAGGCTGAGCATCTCCGGAATCCACTGCCCGAACGACGAGAAGAAGAACCGGAGCAGCGGGGAGTCGGTCTCCCCGTAGGCGCGGGCCAGGCGGATGCCCGTGGTGATCGTCGTGCTGAGCAGGAACACCCCGAGCGTCAGGATGACCATGAACACGTCGCGGAGCTTGCTGAGCAGGTAGGAGACGAGGAAGTGACGTCGCACCGGCGGGCGGACGCTGACGTCGTACATCTGGTTGAGGGCGGTGCGGATACTGGCGAAGAGCCGGGTGCTGAACCAGAGGAAGGCGGGCACGGCGTAGAGCGAGAGCTGGCTTCCGTACTCCGCGATGCGACCCAGCACCTCTTCCAGCAGGAAGAACGGATCGCGTCCCGGCGTCCGGTCGTGCAGCGGGAGGAAGTTCTCGAAGAAGTGCGGCAGGTCCACCGGTCCGCCGCCGCCGTAGGGCTCGGCGATCTGCGTGAGGCCGACCAGCAGCAGGAGGACGAACGGGATGGCGGCGAGCAGCGCGTCGAAGGTCAGGGCGCTCGCCAGGAAGGTCAGGTGATTCTCGTCGGCGGCCTGGACGGTCCGGCCGAGGAATCCGCGGAAGGACCGGTGCCAGCCGCGAATCCGCTTTCGATTCAGATGGCCGGCTCCTCGTCGTCGGCGATCGCGGCGGCGCGGCGACGCACCCGCGCATCTGCCAGGCGGCGCTCCAGTTCCTCGCGGGCGGTGTGACCGGCCCCGCGCATCGCGCCGGCGGCGTCGCTGGCGCGCTCGCGCACGTCGTCGACCCGGTCGCGCACCGCCTCCTTCACGCGGCCCGCCTCCTCGCGCACCCGGTCCATCCCCTCTTCGTACCGCTCGCCGAGGTCATCGAGGCCGTCCTCGGCCAGCTCCCGCAGGTCCTCCGCCTTGCGGCGGATCATGCGCCGGGTGTGCTCGCCGCTGTGCGGAGCGAAGAGCAGCGCCAGGGCGCCGCCCAGCGCGGCGCCGGCCAGGAACCACTTGACGCCCGATCCGCTGTCGTCGCGGACGTACACGATTTCCTCGTCTTCATGCCGTGCCATGCTACTCTCCCGCGTCGGGGTCGTCCTCGGCCGAGACCAGCACTTTCTCGAGCGAGGCGTGATGCTGGACGGGCGCATGGATGAACCGGTCCACGAGGGTGTTGGTCCCGTTCACGTTCAGCTGCTCGAACAGGAACCGGAAGGTCGTCTCCAGGTCCGCCGCGATCGCGTCGCGGACGTCCTGGGGCAGCGACCAGCACTCCTCCTTGAACGGGCCGATGGCCTTCTTCCGCGCCTTGTAGTAGAACTGCTCCTCGGAGTCGTCCGCCTTGCGGTCGCCCTGGGCGTTCGCGTCCACCCAGGCGTACATCCGCGCCCGCAGCTCGGCGGGAAACTTCGGGTGATCGTACACCATGTTCTGGAAATTCGTCGCGAGGTGAATCTCGCACGCCTCCACCCGCGGGAAGTTCCCGAAGGCGTTGCTGGGCAGCGTGCTGGCGCCATGCTGCACGGCGCCCGCCGTGCCGTAGTCACGCTGCGCCGCCTGGGAGAGCGCCGCGAGCGCCTTGAGGTCGAGCTTCACCTCGGCGATCGAGCCGTCCGGAAGCACCACGCCGCCGTGGGAGGTCCCGGTCTGCACCGAGATCTTGCTCAGTCCCTCCGGCACGCCGAGCCGCTCCAGCGTGGTGCGGCACCCCTGCATGAAGGCGTGCAGCTCCTCCACCGTGCTGTTCTTGTGGCCGACCTCGCCGATCTCCCCGCCGACCGACACCGTGACCCCCTCCGGCTCCCGCTCCCGGATGAAGGCGGTGATCTCGGCGCAGCGTTCGAAGTTGTCCCGCTGCTGCTCCTCGAGGGTGGGCCGGGAGAGATCCACCAGCGTGGAGGTGTCGACGTCGATGTTGTAGAACCCCGCCGCCACCTCCTCGGCGATGAGCTTCTTGACCTCGCCCACCTCGCCGTCGGGGTCGGCGGCGTACTTCTTGGCGTTGACCTGGCAGTGGTCCCCCTGGATGAAGAGGGGGAGGGTGTAGCCCTCGCGCAGCGCCGCGCCGATGAGCACCGCCACATATTCGTCGGGACGCTGGGCGGTGTAGGCGATCTCGCTGCGGGCGATCTCGAGGATGATCGCCCCCGCCTTGCCCGCCCGCGCCGCCCGGAACACCGCGCGCGCGGTGTCGTAGGCCAGCATCCGCACGTTGATGGCCGGCACCGTGAAGCCGCTGCATTCGCCGCGGCCCCGTGCCAGGTAGAGGTCGTTGATCGAGGCGGGACGCGCCCCCGTGCCCTGCCCCAGCTCCCACAGGAGCCAGCGGGCTGCCTCGCGCTCCGCCTCGCCCCCAAGGACCGCCTGCCGGACGAGCCGGTCGGTCGCCGGACCGCGCAGCGCGGCGGGATCGGTGATCCGGACCCCGCCGGGGACCTGGGTGACCGCGCCGCCGAACAGCGCCAGGGCCTGCTTCACATGATCAGTCACGAATCACATCCTCAAGAATGGAGACAGGATCGGCTGGCAAAATCTAGACCGCCGCCGGCCTTCGCGCCAAGCCGATTCAGGCGATATCCGCATCCGTCGCCGCCGACGCCTCGGGGGCCTCGTAGCCGGTCCGCCCCAGCGCCCCGAAGGTGAGCCGCTTCCCCAGCTCCACTCCCGGCTGGTCGAAGGGATTCACCCCGTACCAGCAGCCGGCATACCCGGTGGCCAGCTGAAAGAACATCACCAGTTCGCCGATGGCGGCCGGGCCGAGATCGGGCAGCGCGAGGGTCGCGTTCATCCGGCCCATCCGGGCCAGCGCCGCCGCGGTGGCCTCGTACTCCGCGTGGAGCAGGTCGCCCAGCGTGCGCCCGCCGAGGCAGGCGATCTCGTCCGCGAACCCTTCGGCCGGCGGAATCGACACATCCTCGCCGGGATCGGCGACGGTGAGGAAGGTGATGAGCTTGTCGAACGGTCCCTCGATGAAGAGCTGCACCTGCGAATGCTGGTCGGTGGCGCCCACCGATGCGACCGGGGTGGGGCCGGCATGCACCACGTTGCCGCCCCGGTCCACCCGCTTGCCGAGGCTCTCCGCCCAGAGCTGGCGAAACCACTCCGCCAGATCGCGGAGCCGGTCACTGTACGGCATCAGGACGTGGAGCCGGGCGCCCACCTGGGTGTCCGCGGCCCAGTGGAGCGCAGCGAAGAGGGCGGCGGGATTCTGGAGGAGATCGTCGTCCTCGGCCCGCGCCACGGCGCGCGCCGCCCCCTCCACCAGTGCCTCGATGTCGATGCCGACGAGCGCCGCGGGGAGGAGTCCCACCGGCGAGAGGACGCTGAATCGGCCCCCCACATCCGGGGGCACTTCGAGGGTGGCGATCCCCTCCGCCGTCGCCAGCGCGCGCAGCGCGCCCTTGACGGGGTCGGTGGTGAAGACCAGGTGCCGGCTGGCGGCGCCGCCGAGCGCGTCGTCGAGCCAGCGCCGGACCACCAGGTACTGGGCGAGCGTCTCGGCGGTCCCGCCCGACTTGCTCACCACGTTCACCAGCACGCGCCGGGGATCGATCCGCCGCAGCGCCGCGGCGACCGAGGTCGGGTCGACGTTGTCCAGCACGGTGAGCCGGGGGAAGAACTCGCGTCCCTCGTCGTCGAGCTCGTTCCACGCCGGGGCGCGAAGCGCGGAGAGCAGGGCGCGCGTGCCGAGCGCCGAGCCGCCGATGCCGAGCACCAGGACATGGTCGTAGGCCTGCCCGACGCCCTCCGCGAAGGCGCTGATCTGCCGGATGGTGCGGTCCTGCGCGGCGAGGCCGTAGAAGCCGTACTCGCCTCCCGCACGGCGCTGGCGCACCTCCGCCTGCACCTCCCCGAACCGGCGCGCCAGCTCGTCGAGCCGCCGTCGCGGAAGGCCGTGCTCGCCATCCAGCCTGTCCTGCAGGATGCGCCCGTATTGGAATTTCATCCCGGTACCTCCACCGTCAGTCCATCATAGGCCGGCGCCACCCCGTTCGGGAGCCTCGCGGCCAGCTCGGCATGCGCCGTCTCGTGCGTCAGGTGCGTCAGGAACGTCTGTCGGGCCCCCAGCTCGCGCGCCAGCGCCACCGCCTCGTCGATGCTGAGGTGGGTGGGGTGCGGCCTCCACCAGAGCGCGTTGAGCACCAGCACCTCGATCCCCTCGAGCGCCGCCCGCTCCGTCGTCCCGACGTCCTTCACGTCGGTGAGGTAGGCCAGCGGGCCGAAGCGATAGCCGTACACCCGAAGATGGCCGTGCGGGAAGGCGAGCGGGAGGACCGGGACGCCGAGGACGCTGGTCGGGACCCCCGGCTCGAGTGGATGCGGCTCCAGGTGCGGTTTCGACGTCCCCTCGAAGGCGGTCACCCCGGGATCGAAGATGTAGCGATAGGTGGCGGCGAGCCGGTCCAGCGTTTCCGGCGGGCCGTAGACCGGGAGGTGGGCCTTCTGGCGGACGGTGAAGATCCGCAGGTCGTCGATGCCAGCGGTGTGGTCGGCGTGCTCGTGGGTGTACAGCACCGCCGACAGCTCGCGCACGCCCTGCCCGAGAAGCTGGAGGCGCAGTTCGGGGGGGCTGTCCAGCAGGAGGCGGACGTCGCCGGCCTCGAGGAGCGCCCCGGAGCGGGTCCGCCGGTCGCGGGGATCCCCGGAGGTGCACACGGCGCACGTACAGCCCACCTGGGGCACGCCAAACGAAGTGCCGGTGCCGAGGAAGGTGAGCCGCATGCCGCTAGACAGTCTCGATCTTGAGGAGGTTGGTGGTGCCGGGCATGTCGAACGGCACACCGGCGGTCACGACCACCCGGTCGCCCGGGTCGACCAGGCCGTGCTCGAGGAGCTGAGCGCGGGCCACGTGCAGCATCGCGTCGTAGTTGGGGACGCGGTCCACCAGGACCGGCGCCACGCCCCAGACCAGCGCCAGCGCCCGGAACGTCTCCGGTTCCGGCGTCACCGCCACGATCGGGACGGAGGGCCG
>JAHECL010000043.1 GCA_024641745.1 Gemmatimonadota bacterium
GCCCGGGCCTGGACATCGCCGCGCCGGGCGGGGAGTGCTACTCCAACACGACGCCGGAGGGCTGCATCTACAGCGCCTACACGGGCGGTGCATACACCTGGATGCAGGGGACCTCGATGGCGGCGCCGCAGGTGACCGGCACCGCGGCGATCGTGGCCTCGAAGACGGGGCTCCGCGGGGCGGCGCTCCGGACCCGTCTGCTCGGCACGACGGACAACATCAACGCGGAGAACCTCGCGGGCGTCGGCCGTCTGAACAGCTACCACGCCGTCACGAACTCCACGCTGGCTTCGCCGCAGTAAGGCGCGCAGACCTCCCACCAGCGGACGGGGCGGCCCACCTGGGCCGCCCCGTTCTGCTGCCAGGGACCGTTCCTGTTCCCCGTGCGTTCCGCTACATTCGTCCCACCTATGAAGATCTCCTTTCTTGGACTCGGCGCCATCGGGACCCCGATGGCGGTGCACGTCGCGAAGCAGCACCAGCTCACCGTCTGGAACCGGACCCGTGCCCGCGCGGAGGCCTTTGCCGCCGCGCACCCCGCGGCCGTCGCCGCCACGCCGCGCGAGGCGGCGGCCGGCGCCGAGGTGATCATCACCTGCCTCCCGAAATCGAGTGACGTCGAGGGCCTGCTCGACGGTCCCGACGGGCTGCTGGCCGGCATGGCGCCTGGCACCCTCTTTCTCGACTGCACCTCGGGTGACCCGGACACGACCCGGAAGATCGGCGCCCGGCTCGCCGCCCTCGGCGTCGAGTTCGTGGACGCCCCGGTGAGCGGAGGCACCAACGGCGCCGAGGCGGGCACGCTGACGGTGATGGTGGGAGGGACGGAGGCGCAGTTCAGGCGCGCCCTCCCGATCCTCGAGTGCTTCGGCCGCCGGGTGGAGCACATGGGACCGCTGGGCGCCGGGCACGCGATGAAGGCGGTGAACAACGCCCTCCTCGCCGTGAACCTCTTCGCCGTCGGCGAGGGGCTCACGGCCCTGGTCAAGAGCGGCATCAGCGCGCAGAAGGCGGTGGAGGTGCTCAACGCCTCCAGCGGGCGCAGCTTCGTGAGCGAGTACCTCGTCCCCGAGCGGGTGCTGACCCGGCTCTGGCCCGTCACCTTCCGCCTGGCCCTGCTCGACAAGGACGCCGGCATCGCGGCCGACTTCCTCGCGGGGCAGGAGGTCGAGGGCCCCGTCCTGCGCCTGACCTCGGAGCTGCTCGCGAAGGCGCATGCGGCGCTCGGCGAGGACGCCGATTACCTCGAGCCGATCCGGCTCTGCGAGGAGCAGGCCGGCGTGGAGCTGCGCGGGTGAGCGATGCCGCCATGCCGTCGCCGGCCGGCGCCCCGATGCTCGTGCTGGTGGCCCCGCAGGACATCGTCAACATCGCCAGCGCGGTGCGGCTGGCGAAGAACTTCGGGATCACCGCCATCCGGCTGGTGACACCGGAGGTCTTCGATCCCTGGCGGATCGAGGGCATCGCCCATAACACCGCTGACCTCGTCGCGAAGATCGAAATCTGCTCCTCCCTGTCCGAGGCGCTCCGCGACACGGTGTACAGCGTGGCGTGCACCGCGCGCGGACGGGCCGCGAAGCGGACCGTCCTCGAGCCGCGCGAGGCGGCGACCGAGATCGTCGCATGCGCCGAGACCGGCCCGGTGGCGATGGTCTTCGGCCGGGAGGACAAGGGCCTCACCAACGACGAGCTGGATTTCTGCCGGGCGCTGGTCTCGATCCCGACCAGCACCGAATACACCTCGATGAACCTGGCCCAGGCGATCGGGATCATGAGTTACGAGACGTGGCGGGTGCGGATCGGGGCGGACATCACCACCAAGCCGCCAAGGCGGCGCGCCGCACCGGCGGCGGCCGACCAGGTCGAGTGGCTCTTCACCGACTGGACCCGCGCCCTCTGGGCCATCGACTTCTTCAAGACCCGCCGGCACGAGCACGTCATGCGGTCGTTCCGGGAGATCGTCTTCCGGGCGGGGCTGGACGGGCGGGAGGCGTCGCTGCTGCGGGCGATGGGGATCGAGGTGCGCCGCTTTCTCGAGCGGTCCGGCGTGCCGGTGACGCCCCCGCCCGACACGCGCGTCGACGAACCGTGATACGGGGCCGCCGTACCACGGTTCTGGCTCGCTGATCCGGACACGACCGTCCACAGTCGCACTGCTCGCGGCGGCGCCGGGGCGAGTTGGCAATGGAGACGACGGGGCGGGGCGCCGGCGACACAGGCCGGTGCGTTCCCTCGGCGCCGTCTTCCCGGTAGATTTGTGGCATCTCCTCCCACCCGTCTGGAGCCTCCCTTGGGGCGATCGAGTTCGTACTGGAAGAGCAATCGATACCCGCAGGCCGGTGCGGAGCCGGAGGCGCGCGCGCCCCTCAAGGACCTGCCCGCGGCCGCGGCGGGCCGGTTCCGTCTGGTGCGCGACGGGCTCAAGGCGATTCCCGGGGTCGTGGAACATGTGAAGTTCCTCGGGCCGCAGTGGCGGTGGGCCTGGGAATACACCCTCGGCAACCGGAAGCTCTGCTGGATGCACGTGATGGAGGACGGCGTCAGCGCCACCTTCACCATTTCGGACGGGGAAGAGCGGCGGATTCGCGACAGCAGGATGCCGGCGGTGGTCGCCCAGGCGATCACCGATGCGCAGCGGACCGGACCGGTCCGCTGGTGCTGGCTGGCGTTCAGCGATCAGCGGGTGGCCGCGGCCTTCCTCGGCTTCGCCAAGAAGAAGGCGGAATGGATGCGTGCGGAGGCCCCGCCGGGCTCGCTCCGACGGGCTGCGGGCTGAACCTGGAAAACCCGATCCATTTAATCGGATATCGTTCCACGGCGCAGGGTTGTGATTCCCCCTGCCGGGCATATAATACGGTCCGCGCAGGGCAATACGATTCCCTCCGCTGCACTTGCGGCTTCGTGAATTGTTTCACAAAGGGCAATTCCGGACTCCCTCCTGGATCATGGTGACGGCTCATGCGTAAGCTGGCCTCAGTCTTCGGCGGAACGCTGCTCCTGACGCTGGCCGTGGCGTTTCTCGTTCGAGATGCCGCGGCCACCAGGCAGGGCGCCACCGCCGTCAATGACTCCCTCATCGCCCCGACGCTGACCCCGTCGGATTCCGCGGCGCTCAAGGGCCCGCGCCAGCCGATCTTCTTCCGGCACGACATCCACGCCGGCCAGTACAAGATCAACTGCCAGTACTGTCACTACTCGGTCTCGGTCTCCTCGGAGCCGGGCATCCCGAGCATGGGCACCTGCATGAACTGCCATCTGGTCATCGGGGGCACCGACTCCACCGCGCAGCGGGAAATCGCCAAGGTGCGCGAGGCCTACAACACGAGCACGCCCGTCGAGTGGAACCGGGTGTACTTCCTGGCCCGGCACGCCCACTTCCCGCACATGCGCCACATCAATGTGATGGGCCCCAATGCCTGTGCCACCTGCCACGGCGACGTGACGCGGGCGCCCCAGGTGTTCAAGGTGAACAACGTGAACAACATGGGCTTCTGCATCAATTGCCACCTGGAGCGGAACGTGTCGCGCGACTGTTCCGTCTGCCACTACTAGCGACTGCCAGCCCTCGAGGCGCAGCAATGGACGAGACGCAAGACAAGGGAATGGATCGACGGCGCTTCCTCACCGTCCTCGGCGTGTCCGGGGCGGGCACGGCGGCGCTGACCGGCTGTTCCACGGATCGGGTGCAGAAGCTGATCCCGTACCTGGTCCAGTCCGAAGACCAGGTGCCCGGGATTCCCACCTGGTATGCGAGCACCTGCACCGAGTGCGCCAGCGGGTGCGGCCTCCACGTCAAGACGCGCGAGGCCCGCGCCATCAAGCTCGAGGGCAACCCGGCGCACCCGGTCAACGCCGGCAAGCTCTGCGCGCGGGGACAGGCGGGGCTGCAGTCGCTCTACAATCCGAACCGGGTGCGCGGGCCGCAGAAGCGCCAGGCCGACGGCGGCACCACCGACGTCGCGTGGGCCGACGCCATCGCCGAACTCGCCGCGAAGGCCACCGCGGCCGGCGGCAAGGTCGCCGTGATCTCCGGGGCCGGCCGCGGCACCTTTTCCGACCTGCTGGCCACCTGGACCGCCGCGCTCGGCGGCAAGGTGGTGCGCTACCAGCCCTTCGACCATGAGCCGATGCGCGAGGCCAACCGCCAGGTCTTCGGCGTCGACGGCCTGCCGGCACATGACTTCGCCAGCGCCAGGTTCATTCTCTCGTTCGGGGCGGACTTCCTCGAGACCTGGCTGGCCCCGGTCGAGAACCAGCGGGGATTCGCCGCGTCGCACGGGTTCAGCGACGGCACGATGGCCCGCCACGTGGCGCTCGCGCCGCGGATGTCGCTGACCGGGATGAACGCCGACGAGTGGTTCGCGATCGTCCCCGGCTCCGAGGCCGCCATCGCGCTCGCGATGGCGCAGGTGATCCTGGCGGAGCGGAGCAGCGCCCCGTCGGACGCCACCGCCCTCCGCGGCATGCTCGCGGCGTATGCGCCGGACCAGGTCGCCCAGCAGTCGGGCCTGACCGCCGACCAGATCCGCCTGCTCGCCCGGGAGTTCGTCTCGGCCGGGCCGAGCCTGGCGGTGGCCGGCGGCATCGGCAGCCAGCACGCGGGCGCGGCGCAGGTGTGCGCCGCGGTGAACATCCTCAATTACGTCGCGGGCAACGTCGGGCGGACGGTCCGTTTCGGCGCCGACCTCGACAGCAGCGACGGCTACGCCGCGCTGGCCTCGCTCCAGCAGGAGATGGACGCCGGCCAGATCGCGGTCCTCCTCGTGCACGACGCCAACCCGGTCTATGCCCTGCCGAAGAGCTCCGGCTTTGCCGCCGCGATGGCCAAGGTCCCCTACAAGGTCTCGACGGCGCTCGTCCTCGACGAGACCGCCGCCCTCTGCGACCTCATCCTCCCGCAGTCCCACGCCCTCGAGCGGTGGGATGACCTCCGTCCCCGCGCCGGCGTCCATTCGCTCATGCAGCCGGTCATGGAGCCGGTGTTCGACACCCTCGCCCCGGGCGAGGTGCTGCTGCGCGTTGCCAAGGCCGCCGGGGGCCCGCTCGCCGGGCTGCAGGCGGCGTCCTGGGACGAGTACCTCAAGACGGAGTGGCAGGGGGTCGCGCGGAACCGCGGCGCCGGCAACTTTGCCACCTTCTGGGTGGACACCCTCGCGAACGGCGGCCTCTTCGATGAGACCGCCGCACCCGCCGCCGTGCGCCTGGCCGCCGGGGCGGCCCAGGTCGTCGGCACTGCACCGGCGTTTGTGGGTGAGGGCGAGTTCCTCTTCGCCCCCTCGGCCTCGCCGATGCTCTACGACGGGCGCGGCGCCGACAAGCCCTGGCTGCTGGAGAACCCGGACCCGGTCACCAAGATCACCTGGCAGTCCTGGGTCGAGATCCACCCCGAGACCGCCGCCGACCTCGACATCCGCGAGGGCGAGATCCTCCGCCTCGTCTCGGAGTCGGGGAGCATCGAGGCGCCGGCGTATCTCTATCCCGGCGTCCGGCGCGACGTCGTCTCCGCCCCGCTCGGCTACGGCCACACGAACTTCGGGGCCTATGCCACGGGCCGGGGCGCCAACGCCCTCGACCTCCTGCCCGCACCGAACGGCGCCGGATTCGTCTCCTACGTCTCCACCCGGGTCCGGCTGGAAAAGACCCGCCGCTACCAGAAGGTGGCCAAGACCGAGGGCAACACCCGCCAGCTCGGCCGTGGCGTCGCCGAGGCGATGGCCCTGGGCGCGGCGCAGAAGGGCCTGACCCCCGAGGAAGCGCACCACGAGGAAGCCGGCGGCGCCGCCCACGAGATCAACACCCCGCGGGAGCTCGACGCGATCGCCGGCTTTGCCGCGGCGCAGAAGGCCGCCACGCTCAAGGGGAACTACGCCGGCGAGCATCCGCAGTGGGGGATGACGATCGACCTGGCGAAGTGCACCGGCTGCTCCGCGTGCGTCACCGCCTGCTACGCCGAGAACAACATCCCGACCGTCGGCGAGTCGGAGGTCCTGCGCGGTCGCGAGATGAGCTGGATGCGGATCGAGCGCTACTACGAGGGCGGGCACGAAGGCGAACCGCTCGAGACGCGGTTCGTCCCGATGCTCTGCCAGCACTGCGCCAACGCCCCCTGCGAGCCGGTCTGCCCGGTGTACGCCGCCTACCACACGCCGGACGGGCTGAACGGCCAGGTCTACAACCGCTGCGTCGGCACCCGGTACTGCAGCAACAACTGCCCGTTCAAGGTCCGCTACTTCAACTGGTTCGCCTACAACAAGAAGGCGTTCCCGGAGCCGCTCAACCTCCAGCTCAATCCGGACGTGACGGTGCGGGCGCGCGGCGTCATGGAGAAGTGCACCTTCTGCGTGCAGCGCATCCGCGGCGCCCAGAACGAGGCCGCGCTCGAGCACCGGCCGCTGCGCGACGGTGACGTGGTGACCGCCTGCGCCCAGGCCTGCCCGTCGAGCGCCATCATCTTCGGCGACCGGATGGATCCGGAGAGCCGGGTGGCGCGGAGTGCCGCCGACCCGCGCGGGTACCATGTCTTCGAGGAGACCAACGTGCGTCCGTCCGTCACCTATCTCGCCAAGGTCCTCAACGGGGCGGAGGCATAGCGATGGCACACGGATACGTTCCCGCCCAGACCCACGCCGAGGTGACCCGCGACGTCGTCGCCACCCTCGGCGCGCCGAGTCGCGGCTACGTGATGATGCTGGCCGGCGCGGTCGGCCTCTTCCTGGTCGGCCTCTTCACCTTCGTGATGCTCCTGAAGGAGGGCCTCGGCCTGGCAGGCTACAGCCCGCCGGTCATGTGGTCCGTCTACATCACCACCTTCGTCTTCTGGGTCGGCATCGGCCACGCCGGCACCCTGATTTCCGCCATCCTGTTCCTCTTCCGCTCCCAGTGGCGGACGGC
The DNA here is from genome assembly GCA_024641745.1 of Gemmatimonadota bacterium. Taxonomy (GTDB): domain Bacteria; phylum Gemmatimonadota; class Gemmatimonadetes; order Gemmatimonadales; family GWC2-71-9; genus SPDF01. Next base: position 6,892 of record JAHECL010000043.1, read on the forward strand.
GGTGTACCGCGCCACCGAGGCGATGACGGTCTTCGCGGTCATGACGGCGGGCCTGTTCCCGATCATCCACATCGGCCGGCAGTGGATCTTCTACTGGCTGCTGCCCTATCCCAACCAGCGGTACCTCTGGCCCAACTTCAAGTCGCCGCTGCTCTGGGACGTCTTCGCCATCTCCACCTACCTGACGGTGTCCACCACCTTCCTCGTGGTCGGCCTGGTGCCGGACATCGCCGCGGTGCGCGACCAGGTGTCGGGCTGGCGGAAGAAGCTCTACAGCGCCTGCTCGCTGGGCTGGACCGGCAGCGACAACCAGTGGCGCCACTACACCCGCGGGTACCTCTACCTGGCCGCCCTGGCCACGCCGCTGGTGCTCTCGGTGCACTCGGTCGTGTCCTGGGACTTCGCCATGTCGATCATTCCCGGCTGGCACGGGACGATCTTCGCGCCCTACTTCGTGGCCGGCGCCATCTACTCCGGCATCGGCATGGTGTTCACGCTCCTGATTCCGCTCCGGAAGATCCTCCGGGTCGAGCACATGATCGTCGACTACCACTTCGACAACCTGGCCAAGCTGACGCTGTTCGTCGGGTCGATCCTGTTCTACGCCTACGCCATGGAGTACTTCGTGGCCTGGTACAGCGGGAACACCTTCGAGCAGGTCACCTTCTGGCGCCGGGCGTTCGGGCCGATGTGGTGGGCGGGGTGGAGCATGATCATCTGCAACGCCTTCGTGTCGCAGCTGCTCTGGTTCAGGAAGATCCGGACGAACCTCACCGCGCTGTTCGTGATCTCGATCTTCATCAACATCGGGATGTGGTTCGAGCGCTACGTCATCATCGTCTCGTCGCTCAGCAACGACTACGAGCCGTTCGCGTGGGGCCAGCTCAACCCGACCTGGGCGGACTGGGGCATCCTCGCCGGGTCGTTCGGCTGGTTCGGGATGTACTTCCTGCTGTTCGCCCGGACCTTCCCGATCATCGCCATCCAGGAAATCAAGGAAACGATTCCGTTCCCCCGGAAGCGGGGAGGCCACTGATGGCGACCATGACGCAGGGCGTCCTCGCCAGCTTCATCCACGTCGACGCGGCGACCGACGCGATCCGCGCGCTCAAGGCCCAGGGGCGGACCGACCTCACCGTCTACACCCCGGCGCCGAACCACGAGATCGAGGAGGCGCTCGACCACCCGGTCTCCCCGGTGCGTGTCTTCACGCTGGTGGGTGGCCTGACCGGCTGCGCCGCCGGCTTCGCGATGACCTTCTGGATGTCGAACAACTGGCCGCTCCTGGTCGGCGGCAAGCCGATCGCCACGGTGCCGCCCTACGTGGTGCTCGGCTTCGAGCTGATGATCCTGCTCGGCGCGCTCAGCACGGTGGCCGGGATGGTCATCATGTCCGTGGTCAACGCCCGGAAGCGGGTTCCCTACAGCGAGAAGTTCACCGATGACCAGATCGGCGTGTTCGTGCCCTGTCGCGCCGACGAGGCCGCCGACATCGAGAGCCTGTTCAAGCGCGCCGGCTCGGTGGAGGTGACGCATGCGGCGTAGCCGGCTGCCGGTCCTCGTCCTGCTCGCCGCGAGCCTGGCGGGGTGCAACACCTGGTACAACGACGTCCCCTCGCCCGACAACCTCCTGGCGCAGGTGCCGTGGTTCGACCACATGATCGCGTCGCGGGCGGTCTGGCCCTATTCCCGTCTTGGCATTCCGCGCAACACCCCGCCCGGCACGGTGCCGGTCACCGGCGGCGAGGTGGACTGGTCGGCGGAGTGGGCCGTCGCGAACACCGCCACGGCCGACGCCCAGGCCAACCCGACCGACGGCATCCCGACCGCCCGTGGCGACACGCTCTACCACACCTTCTGCGGCGTCTGCCACGGCGTGGCCGGCGCCGGCGACGGACCGGTCGGCCCCAAGGTGGCCGCGCCCTCGCTCCTGACCCCGCGGGCCGTCGGCTACACCGACGGGTATCTCTACAGCATCGTCCGCTACGGCCGGGGCATCATGGGCAAGTACGGCGACAAGATCACCCGGCAGGACGACCGGTGGCAGGTCGTGAATTACGTGCGGCAGCTGCAGGCCGGCGCCGCCCAGCCGGCGGGAGGCCAGTGATGAGTGACGCGAAGCTCCGCGGCGGCATCGCGGCCCACGCCTTCGGCGGACGGTTCCGGCTCCTGATCCTCGGCGGGGAGGTGCTGATACTCGCCGGCATGGGCCTCTTCGCCCTCGCGCTCTCCCGGGGCGACGCCGACCGCGCCTGGCAGCTCTTCCACGTGAACTGGCTCTACTTCACGGGGTTGGCCGGCGGGTCGGTCGCCCTCGCGGCGGTACACAAGATCGCCAAGGCGAAGTGGTCCGGTGTGGTCCTGCGGTTTGCGGAGGCGGCGGTCGCCTTCTTCCCGATCTCGCTGGTCGGCCTGGTCCTGATCTTCACCCTCGGCTACGACCACATCTACGGTCCGATGCACGAGCAGCTGCACGGGCTCAGCCACGGCAAGGCGCTCTGGCTCTCGAAGCCGTGGATGTTCGGGCGGCTCTTCGTGGGACTCAGCGCGCTCTACTACCTCGGCTGGCAGCTGATCCGCGCCGACCTCCTGCCCGACCTTGCCGACACCCGGGACCTGGCGGACGGCAAGCGCCAGCAGCGGTACGACGCGATGCTCGCGGGCTTCGACGGCAGCGCGGCGGGCCGCGCCGCCAATGAGGCACGCCTGGGCCGGCTGGCGCCGCTCTACGCCGCCACCTACGCCATGGTCTTCACGCTGGTCGCCTTCGACGGCATCATGGCGCTGCAGCCCCACTGGTTCTCGAACCTGCTGGGCGGGTTCTACTTCATGGGCTCCTTCCTCGGCGCCCACATGCTGCTCGCCCTGATGGTGATGTATGCCGGGGCCCAGACGGGCGTCTGGCACCTGATCTCCCCCAAGCAGCGCCACGATCTCGGCAAGCTCTGCTTCGGCTTCACCGTGTTCTGGGCCTACCTCATGTTCGCCCAGTTCCTGGTCATCTGGTACGGCAACCTCCCCGAGGAGACCGGCTTCGTCTTCGCCCGCCTCTGGGGCACCTGGCTCCCGATCGGCCGGGCGGTGTTCCTCGGGATGTTCCTCATCCCCTTCCTCGGGCTGCTCGGCGTGCTGCCGAAGAAGTTCCCCGGGACGATGGCCCTCTTCGCCACCGTGTCGCTGGTGGCGCTCTGGCTGGAGCGCTACCTGCTGGTCATGCCGTCGGTCACGGCACTCGACGGTCCGGCCTTCGGCCTCCCCGAGCTCGGCCCCACGCTGCTGATGGCCGGCCTGTTCTTCTACATGTACGGCCGGTTTGCCCGGGCCTTCCCGATGGTCTCTCCCCGCCTGGCGGAGATCACCGTCACCCTGGAACGCCACCACGCGGTCGAGGACCACTACGACCACGACGAGCGCGCCAGCGATTTCCTGGCGGAGGAAGCCTAGGGAGCGAGGCAGGGTGGCAGTCGCACGAAAGAAGGGGCGGCCGATGATCGGCCGCCCCTTCTGCATTCCCGGCTGAGGATGACCTCCGGCCACCCTGCCTCGCGGCTACTTCACCCGCAACATGAATGCCTTCAGCGAATCCGACGGGGCGCTGCCGAAGATGGCAAGCGTCCGGGGGGCTCCGCGGCCGGTCGACGGGCGGGCGCCGGTCGGATCGGGCAGGTGCGGCGAGGCCTGCATGTCCTGCAGCTCCGCGCTGGCGCTCTGGCCCGACTGCTGGGAGAGCAGCTCCGCCACGTCGGTGGCCGGGCCCTCGACGGTGCTGATCATCTCGCCGTTCGCCAGCTGCTGCGTGACCAGGGTGATCGGACGGCCCCCCTCGGAATCCTGGCGCATCTTCACCTGGACCACCGGCACGCCTTCCACGCGGGGGACCCATTCGCTGCGGGGCGCCACGGTGTCGCTCCACGTGACCGTCCGCCACAGCCCGCTGAGCACCGGTTCGGTGGTCGAGGCCGTGCCGCCCAGCGAGGTGAGCGACGAGGTGGCGGGGCGGGGGGGAAGGGGCGCTGCGGTGGGAGTCGATCCTGGGGTGCCGCTGACGGTTCGGGCCGGAGCCGGATTGCGGGCCACCGGCGCCACGGGATTGCCGGCAGGGACCGTGGCAACGATCAGGGGGGCGGTGACCTCACTGGACTCGGGCACGGAGCTGGCGGACCACTGACTGAGACCCCAGCCGAGGCCGAGTGCCATGACCATGCTGGCAGCCCATGCCGCGGTTCGGAAGCGACGCCCCCGGCGGGATGCCCGCTCGAGGTGTGCGGCGGAGAGCTGGTTGTAGGGCATCGGACGGATGCGCCGCGGTGCGGCCGCCACCAGCAGCGCCGTGGTCCGGTCGCGCAGGGCGGCGATGCCATCCCGCTCCGCTCGGCAGGGCCGGCAGTCGGCGAGGTGGTGCTCGATTTCCACGCACTGCGACCGGCTGAGCGCCTGGTCGAGGTAGGCGTGCAGTTCCTCTTCGGGGATGTGGCGCATCGGGTCAGGAATGTGCGGCATGGGCGCGCTTCCGCTCCAGTTCGTTCCGGTCGTGGGCCTCGATCAGGCGCTTCCGGGCCCGGGCCAGGGTCGTGCCGACGGCGCCGACCGCGAGACCCGACTGTTCTGCGATTTCCGGGTAACTGAGGCCGGCGTCCCACAGCAGGAGCACTTCCCGGTCCCGCTGGGACAGTTCGGCGAGGGCCGCGCGGACCTTTTCCATCTTCTCGTCGTGCTCGACGTTTTCCTCGCCGTCCGGCTCCACCTGGCGCCGCTGGGTCGGCTCGTTGGTGAGGAGGGTCAGGTGCTTCCGCCGCCGGATCGCCGAGCGGGCCTCGTCACGCGCCAGGTTGGCGGCCACGGCGAAGACCCAGGCCCGCGGCTTCTCGGGGCGATGCCGCATGGCCCGGACGAAGACCTCCTGTGCCAGATCCTCCGCCCGGTCGGCGTCCCAGACCTTGCGGTACAGGAACCGCACCACGGCGGCGTAGGTGGTCAGGTAGAGGGTCTCGAGCTCGTCGCGCACACGGCTCCCTGGATGGGGACTAAGCTGCTGAAATGTAGCTGGATAGGAGACGAGCGAGCGGGGAGGGGCTGCACAGATCCTCCCCCTTCGGCCTCCCGGCCCCTCCGGCTATCCCTTCTTGAACACACATCCCGGGTGCATCAGGTCGCCCCCCTCGGGCCAGGTACTGCAGAGATCGGGTTTGGCCGGCCGCCCGTCTTCCCGGACCCGGCCGTGGAGGCTGCAGGCCACCCCGTCCCCGGCCAGGTAGCCGCAGGCGGAAATCAGTTCCGACTCGATCGAATCGTCCTCGTTGCGCTCCGTCTTGCACAGATAGGGGGACTTGCGGGCGAAGACCAGTGCCTCGAGCCTGGTCTCCTCCCGGCCGCACATGATCTCGATCTGGAGGTCCCGGCAGCAGGCGGCGGCCCGGGTGTGCTCCGCGGTCCGGCAGGGGGCGCCGAGGCAGGGGTTGGTTCCCAGGACCGGCAGCCCGGCCTTCACGTCCACCGCGGGCCTGACGGTCAGGCGGCGCTGATCCACCAGGCGGAATCGTCCTCCCCCCAGCTGACGGGGCTGCGCCGGTCGGCGGGCCCTGGGTGGGGGCGGACCCTGGAACCCGAGGGCCTGGCACCGGGCCCGCGGGCCCTCCTCCTTGAGGTGCTTGCAGGGGACATGGAGCCGTACGTCGACGAGCAGCTCCCCCTTCCTGGTGTGGAGCCGGCCGAAGTCGACCCGGGCGGTATGCCCCAGCAGCCAGGTGGCTTCGTGGTCGAGGGATTCGGGTCCCTCGTCGAGCTGGCCGATCCGGAGGGTGACATCGAGCGACCGGCACTGGCGGCCGAGGGACGTGCAGGGCGGCGGGGCAGGCATGGAGGTCCGGGAAGCGGGGAGGCGCGATGGAATCGGTCGAATGATAGCAAGGGCGGGAGCGACTCGCGCGCCGGGGGGTGGGCTGGTTATCTTTGGAGGTTGGCCCACAGGGGAATCCGCACCTGTGACGCCGGGCAGGGAGGGTTCGGGTGGGCGGGAATATTCATCAGTTTTCGGAGGTTTTTCCAGCAATGCAGAAGATCAGCTTGGTAACTGGGTTGGCGTTCCTGGTGGCGGCGTGTGGCGGCGGCGAGAAGCCGGCCGCGGAAGCTCCTGCCGCGACCCCCGCGGCCGACATGGCCGCGGCCGCCCCGGCCGCGACGGGCGCGACCCATGATGTGAACATGGAGTTCGACGGCAAGACCTACCATTACGTGCCCGCGACCCTGACCATCAAGTCCGGTGACGTGGTCAACTTCCACAACGTCAGCGGCGGTCCGCACAACGTCGCGTTCTGGGCCGACAGCATTCCGGCCGGCGCGGCCGCCGTGCTCACCGCCGCGATGCCGAACCAGATGTCCCCGCTCTCGGGCAGCATGCTGGTCGAGCAGGATGCCGTCTACAGCATCTCCTTCGCCGGCGCGCCGGAAGGCAAGTACGACTTCTACTGCCTGCCGCACCTCGCGATGGGCATGCGCGGATTCCTGACGGTCGAAGACGCCGAGTAACGCACCAGGGCGTCCGCGGGACAGTGCGTCACACGAGAAGGGGCAGCCGATCATCGGCTGCCCCTTCTTCGCGATTCGCTCCCGCGGACCCGCCGCCTCCCTCCCTACTCCTTGTACTTCCCCCCCGCCCACCACGCGACGGCCCCCACCGCCACGCCGGTCAGCGCGTCCATCCCGTAGTGCATCTGGCAGTAGACCACCGACAGGGTGAGCATCGCCGCCAGCACCACCATCACCGCGCCGAGGCGCCGGTCGCCCCGCCAGGCACCCGAGGTGGCCGCGATGGTGGCCGCCACATGGGACGACGGAAAGGCCGCCCCGTAGGAACTGCCGGAGGCGAGGGTGGCGTACACCAGCCGGGCCGGTCCGTTGTCGAGGAACCAGGCGTCCGGCCTCGCGAATTCGTAGTACGGCCCCACCACCGGCCAGGTGAGGAACACGAGATAGCAGGCGAAGAGGGTCGCGATCACGACGAACATCGTCCGGCGCAGCGAGAACCAGTCCCGCCGCGCGGCGAACCAGGCGATCGGGGCGATCAGGAGGACGTAGTAGCCCCAGTACACCGCATGGAGGACCGTGGAGGCGACCCGGCTCGGGAAGTGGTCCCGCCAGAGGGTCTGGCTCACCTGCTCGCCGAAGAGGGCGAGCTCCCAGCGCTGAATCGTGGCGTCGTGAATCACGATGCCGCCGCCGTTCAGGATGTCGATCTCGCTGTAGAACAGGATCAGCAGGACGACGGGATAGACCTCCCGGACGGTCTTCCCGACCCAGCCGAGGTCGGGGCGCTGCAGCAGGAAGATCAGCACCACCACGAGCGCGTGGGCGGCGAGCAGCCACCAGCATGCCGGATGGTCCTGGACCCGCCAGAGCGCCAGCCCCGACACGATGGCGACGTACACCAGGATCAGCTTGTCCACTGCGCGCATCAGATCCACCCTTCGGCGCGGTACCAGGTCATGGTCTCGGCGAGCCCTTCGGGGAGCGACCTGCCGGGGGTCCAGCCGGTGTCCCGCATCAGGGCCGCGGGGTCCCCGGTCCAGGCCGTCTCGAAGAACTCGTCCGCCTTTTCGGAGGAGAGGACGCTGGCGGTCCCGGTCAGCTTGGCCGCCCCGCCGATGACCGCCAGCAGTCCGCGGCCGATCGGCTCGGGCACCGACAGGATCAGCACGTCCCGGCCGACGGCGGTGCCGATCTCCTGTGCGAAGGCGCGGGAGGTGAAGACCTCGGGATGGCAGGGAAGATACGTCTTGCCGATGGTGTTCGGGCTGGTGCCGGCGGCGATCAGGGCGCCGGCGAGGTCGGGCCCGAAGATGGCGGACAGCTCCTGGTCGCCCTTCCCGAAGATGGGCGCCAGGCCCCAGCGCGCCATCTTGAAGAGCTTCAAGACTTCGGTGTCGCGGGGGCCGTACACCATCGGCGGGCGGAGGATCACCCAGGGGAGTGAGCTGGCGCGGACCGCTTCCTCGCCGGCGAGCTTGCTGCGGCCATAGGCGGTCACCGGCCGCGCCGGCTCCCCGCCGCTGAGCGGGGCACCGCGGGGGGCGGGGCCGCCGGCCGCGAGGCTGGAGACCAGCACGAAGCGGGGCGCGCCCGACCCCCGGGCGGCCGTCAGGAGGTTGGCGGTGCCTTCGGCGTTGGCGCGCAGGAACTCGGCGTCGTCCCGGGCGGCGACCCGTCCCGCCACATGGTAGATGACGTCGACTGCCTCGGTGGCCTCCCGCAGGGCGGCGTGGGCGTCGAGGTCGCCCCGCACCAGGTGGACCCCGGCGGCGGCCAGCCCCGCGGCCCTGGCGGGCGTGCGGACCAGCGCGGTGACGGTGTCCCCGCGCTTCAGCAACGCATCGATGAGGTGGCTGCCCACGAAACCGGTACCGCCGGTGACGAGCGCCTTCACAGCGGGCGGTCGTACATCCGGAGCGTCTGGTACACGACGAAACCCATCTTCGAGAGGCCGAGGTTCATGGCGGGATTGTCCTCGAGGATCCAGCCGCCTTCGCCCCAGTAGATGCCGTGTTCGGCGGCCTTGGTCCAGACGGCGTGATAGAGCACCGAGTCGAGCCCGCGGCCCCGGAACTCCGGGACCACGCCGAGGAGGGGAATTCGGCAGCGGCGCAATGTTTCCCGCTTGAGCGCCCAGAGGAGCCGGACAACGACCATCGGCGTGAGGCGGCCCTGCCGATTGCTGCGGAACACGACGTTGAAATCGGGGATGGCCAGCGAGAAGCCGACCGGCACGCCGTCCTTCTCCGCGAAGGTGATGAGGTCGGGGACGATGACCGGCTTGAACTGCTCCGCGAGGTGGTCGATTTCGTGGTCGGTCATCGGCACGAAGCCCCAGTTCTTCTCCCAGGACCGGTTGTACAGCGCCTTGATGAGCTCGATCTCCTCGTGGAACCGCTTCATGTTGATCGGCCGCAGCGTGACGCCCATCCTGGTCTTCATGATCTCCACGGCACGGGTCAGCCGCTCATGGACCGGCTTGTAGGCGCGGAAGGTGAGGTCGCCCCCCTGGTAAATGAGCAGATCCTTGGCCTTTTCGAACCCTGCGTGCTCCACCAACGGCACGTAATAGGGCGGGTTGTGCGGCATCATGATGGTCGGCGGCGTGTCGAAGCCGTCTACCTTGAGGCCGCACTCGTCGTTCACGGAGAACGAGGCGGGCCCCCGCATCGTGTCGAAGCCGCGGGCCCGGAGCCACGCCGCCGCCGCGTCGAAGAGGGCGTCGGCCACGGCCTGGTCGTTTTCGCACTCGAAGAAGCCGAAAAACCCGACCTTGTCCTCGTGGATCTCGTTGTGCAGGGTGTTGATGGCGGCGGTGATCCGGCCGACGACGGCGCCGGCGCGGGTGGCGAGGAAGTACTCCGCCTCGCCGTGCTCGAAGAAGGGGTTCTTCGCCCGGTCGAGGAGGGTCCGGACGTCACGACGAAGCGGCGGCACCCAGTTCGGGTCCGCCGCGTGGAGACGATAGGGCAGGGCAATGAAGGCGTTGAGGTCCGCACGGCCCTGGACGGGCCGGACCTCGAGGGACCCGTTCAGATGACGCCGAGCTCGCGGCCGATCTTCGCGAAGGCCTCGAGCGCGAAATCGATCTGGTCGAAGGTGTGCGTGGCCATCAGGCTGGTGCGGAGCCGGCACTGCGCCGGCGGCACCGCCGGCGGCGCGACGGGGTTGGTGAAGACGCCGGCGTCGAACAGCTTGCGCCACATGAGGAAGGTGGTGTCGAGCGTGCCGGTGAGCACCGGCACGATCGGGGTCTCGGTCGGCCCGATGTGGAAGCCCAGGCTCCGGAACCCTTCCTGCAGCCGGCGGGTGTTGGCCCAGAGCGCTTCACGGCGCTCGGGCTCCTGCTGCATCACCTCGAGGGCGGCCAGGACGCCGGCGGTGTTGGCCGGGGGCAGGGACGCGGTGAAGATCAGCGGGCGGCAGGTGTGCCGGAGGAAGTTGACGACGTTGCTGCTGCCGGCCACGAACCCGCCGATGGAGGCCAGCGACTTCGAGAAGGTGCCGGCAATGATGTCGACGTCGTCGGTCATGCCGAAGTGCGCGGCGGTGCCGTCGCCGTTGGGGCCGAGGACCCCGAGGGAGTGGGCGTCGTCGATGGCGAGGGCGGCGCCGTGCTTGCGGGCCACGTTCACCAGGCCGGGGACGTCGGCGATGTCGCCTTCCATGGAGTACACGCCGTCCACGATGATCATCATGCCCCGGCCGCCGGTGGCGTCGGGCGCCATCTTCCGGTCGAGCTGGGCGAGGTTGCCATGGTTGAATCGCGTGGTGGTGCCGTAGGACATCTTGGCGCCGTCCACGATGGAGGCGTGGTCGAGCTTGTCGAGGTAGACGACGTCATCCTTGCCGACGAGGGCGGAGATGAGGCCGAGGTTGGCGTTGTACCCGGTGGAAAAGACGAGGCAGTCTTCCTTGCCGACGAAGGCCGCGAGGGCGGCCTCCAGCTGCTGGTGCAGGTCGAGGGTGCCGTTCAGGAAGCGGCTGCCGGTGCAGCCGGAGCCGTAGCGGTGCAGGGCGCGGGAGGCGGCTTCAAGGACCTTGGGGTGGTGGGTCAGCCCCAGGTAGTTGTTCGAGCCGAGCATGATCCGCTTTTCGCCTTCGATGACCACCACGGTGTCTTCCGACTCCGAGATGGGCTTGAAATACGGATACAGCCCGACCGCCTTGAGTTCGTCGGCCTTCGTGAACTCCTTGCACTTGTCGAACAGCGCGACGTGCGGAACGGTCGTCTGTGTGGCCACGATGCCTCGAGCAGGCTGAATGGTCCCGATGGTCAACCCCCATCGCTATGTAACAGAACGGTTTAAACTACAAAATCGGGCCGCAGGGCACAAGCCGACCGCGTGGATCGGAGGCCGGGGGTCCGGTGTGTCTCTCCGAGGTGGGCCGGACGTCCCCTGCCGCACCTGGCCGGGTCCCGATGGCGTCCGATCCACGGGCCTGTTACCCCGCCCCTGTCGGCCTCCGTTGAAGGCGGGCAGGCGGGGGGCTAAATTTCGCGATTGTCCCGAAGCGTCCCTGCGGCCTGGAGCCTGACCTTGCGTCCACTGATGGTTGCCTCGTCCCTGCTTGGGGCGACCCTGCTTGTGCTGGGGGCCGCCCGGCCCGCCGAGGCGCAGTACCCCAGAGCCAGGCCGGGGCAGTTCGAGGTCCGCGGGCTGGACTTCCGGCCCCAGGGCGCCTGGCGCAGGCAGGCCGCGGCGGTCCGGGCCTCCCGTCAGGCGCTGCTGGCGTCCGGCAGCTTCGGGGAGCTCAATCTCCGGGTGCCGGGTCTCGCCGGTGCGGCGGTGACCGGCAACTACCGGCTGCCGGTCGTCCCGATCCGGTACTCCAACACCGATACCACGACGCTCTTCCCCATCGCCCAGTACCAGGAGCGGCTCTTTGCTGCCGCACCGGCCGGCGTGCCGTACAGCGTCAAGACCTACTACGAGCAGCTGTCCAACGGGAACATCACGATCTCCGGGACCGTCTTCCCGTGGGTGGCCGCGGACTCGACTGATCTCTATTACGAGGACGGCTGCAACGGGGTCGGTGTCTCCAACCCCTGCCCGAACGGCGGCGCGCGGTTCGGGGCGATGCTGATCGGCGCCCTCGCCAAGGTGTCCAACGGCGCCGATTCGCTGACCGTCTGGGCGGACTTCGACAACGACGGGCCGGACGGCGTCCCCAATTCCGGCGACGACGACGGCTTCGTCGACTTCGTCACCTTCCTCCAGCCCGAAGTGGACGGCGCCTGCGGTACCCCCAACATCTGGGCGCATCGCTGGTACATCCCCGGCCTGAACAACGGCTCCACGTACGTCACCAAGACCAACCGGGCCGGCGGCGGGAAGATCCAGATCTCCGACTACATCATCCAGAGCGGCGTCGGGGGCAGCGGCGCCTGCACCGACGGCCAGCTGATGCCGATCGGCACGGTGGCCCACGAGACGGGGCATGCCTTCGGCCTGCCGGACCTCTACGATACCCAGGGCAGCACGCAGGGGATCGGGGAGTATGGCCTGATGGGCTCCGGCAACTATGCCCGCCCCTACAGCCCCTCCCGCATGGAGGGGTGGTCGATGCTGGAACTCGGCTGGGTCCAGGTGGACACGCTGAAGACCACCGGGACCGTCACGATGAACCCGGTGGCCACCTCCGACACCGTCTGGGCCATTCCCACCCAGGTGGCAGGGGAGTACTTCCTGCTCGAGAATCGCGCCGCCGTCGAGAGCGACTCGGCGCAGATGAACCCCTCGTACTTCCGGGCGAAATCGCCGGGGCTCTACGTCTGGCACATCGACCAGAGCCGGATCAGTGCCGGCACCTTCTCCAACACCGTGAACACCGGCACGGTCCAGGGCGTGGCGCTGCTGCAGGCGGACGGGCTGAACAATCTCCGGTCCTCCC
>JAHECL010000141.1 GCA_024641745.1 Gemmatimonadota bacterium
CATCGCTCATCGGATAAAAGGTACGCTGGGGATAACAGGCTTATCGCGCCCGAGAGTTCACATCGACGGCGCGGTTTGGCACCTCGATGTCGGCTTATCACATCCTGGGGCTGGAGAAGGTCCCAAGGGTCCGGCTGTTCGCCGGTTAAAGTGGTACATGAGCTGGGTTCAGAACGTCGTGAGACAGTTCGGTCTGTATCCGTCGTGGGCGTGGGAGTGTTGAGGGACGTCGTCTCTAGTACGAGAGGACCGAGACGAAGCGACCGCTCGTGTACGGGCTGTTCCGCCAGGGGCAGCGCCCGGTAGCGATGTCGCGCGCAGATAACCGCTGAAAGCATCTAAGTGGGAAACTGTTCCCAAGATGAACACTCCTGGATCTTAAGATCCCTGAAGGGCCCTGGGAGACTACCAGGTTGATAGGGCGCAGATGTACGGGCCGCAAGGCCTTCAGTCGAGCGCTACTAATCGCCCGTGCAGTTTGATCTCTCCAATTTATTCCTTGCAAGACACATCCATCACTCAATTGCCAAGCTGCTGGTCCCCGGTCCGCCGGGGGCCCAATGATTGGCTGACGACTAGCGCGCAGGGGCCACACCCGTTCCCATTCCGAACACGGCAGTTAAGCCCTGCAGCGTCGATGGTACTTGGCTCGAGAGGGCCTGGGAGAGTAGACCGTCGCCAGCCATCCCTTTCACAGCGCCCGGGCTCCTTGGAGTCCGGGCGTTGTGCGTTTTTCCCCCCTGCGGACCGTCCCCGACGGGTCCGGAAGGCGCTACCTTTCTCCCATGCCGAAGACCGGTCACATCGCCATTGCCGGCGTCCCCAACGCGGGCAAGTCCTCGCTGCTCAACGCGATCGTCGGCCAGCATCTGGCCCTCGTCAGCCCCAAGCCGCAGGCCACCCGGCTGCCGGTCATCGGACTCCACACCACCGACGAAACCCAGTTCGTCTTCCACGACCTCCCCGGCCTGCTCGAGCCCCGCTACATGATGCAGGCCCGGATGCGCCAGGCGGCCCTCGACCAGCTGGCCCGCTGCCATGCCGTCCTCTACCTCCATCCGGCCCCCCTCGGTGCGGCGCCGGCCTTTGCCTCCCTGGCGGGCCTGGACACGCCGCCGACGGTTCCCGTCGTCACCGCCTACACCAAGGCCGACGTTACCCCCGCCGAGGCCCGCCTCGCGCTCGGTCCCGACGCCCTCCTGGTGTCCGCGGAGACTGGGGAGGGGATCCCCGGGTTGCTCTCCCATCTCGAGCAGTGGCTGCCCGAAGGACCCTTCGAGTTCGACCGGGACGACGTCGGCACCCAGCCGCTTCGGTTCTTCGTGGTGGAGTTCCTCCGGGAGGCCGCGTTCGAGTTCCTCGAGGACGAGCTGCCCTATGCCTTCACGGCCGAGGTGGAGGAGTTTCGCGAGCACTCCTCGCCGGTGTACATTCGGGTAACCCTGCTGGTGGAGCGCGAGAGCCAGAAGGGGATGATCATCGGTCGCGGAGGGCGCACCATCAAGGCGATCGGGGCACACGCGCGTGCCCGCCTCGAGGCGCTCCTCGGAAGTCCGGTGTACCTCGACGCCTGGGTCAAGGTGCTCCCCAACTGGCGGAGGAACGCCGCCGCGCTCTCCCGTCTCGGGTTTCCCGAGGAATCCTCGGCAACCTGAGTCGGCCACCCTCCAACCCCGACATCCATGACGCTTGCACCCGAACTGCTCGAGATCCTGGTCTGCCCGAAGTGCAAGGGCGACCTTGAACACCGCACCGGGGAGGTGGAGTCCCTGGTCTGCCATGCCTGCGCCCTCGTCTATCCCGTCGAGGACGGCATTCCCGTGATGCTCGTCGACGAAGCGAAGCCCCTCTGACCATGTCCGGGACCGCATGACTGATCCTGCATCGACCGAGGGCGCCGGCCGCGTGCTCGCCACCGCCCGTGAAGAGGCGGAGCGCCTTGGTCACGCCCAGATCGGCACCGAGCACCTGCTGCTGGCCCTGCTGAGGGAGCGCGAGACGCTCGCTCCGGAGGCGGCGGCGCTGCTCCCCAAGGACGCCGAGAACGCCGCGAAGCGGCTGATGGGCGCCGGGAAGCGCGGGACCGCTCCCGAGGATGGCCTGGCGCTCTCCAGCCGTGCCCGGCGAATCCTCGACGAGGCGGCGGCAGAGGCCGGCAGGCAGGGCGGCAGTGCCATCACCCCGGAGCACCTGTTGACCGCGCTGCAGGGTGAGACGAAGGGCATCGCCGCGGCCATCCTCCGGGAGGCCAGCGGGAAGAAGAAGGGCGATCGCCCGGCCAAGTCGTCCCCGCCGTCCCCCGACGCGGAGGACCGAGCCGCCGCCCCTGCGGAAAGGCCTCCGCGCGAGCGCGGACGCGATCGGCAGCGCCAGCGTGAAACGGACCCGAAGGCCGCGTCCGAGGACACCCCACCTGCACGGCCCGAGCGCTCCGAGCGTGGCCGTGGCAAGGAAAAGCGCGGGAGCGCCCAGCCGGAGCGCCAGGAGCGCCGTCAGGGCAGCCGCACGCGCGGCAGCGCGGAGGAGCCCCGGGCCGCTGCCGCCCCGGCGCCACCGCCAGCGGACGAACCGCCCCGCCGCGTGGCGCCGGTCGTCGGGGACCCGTTCCGGGTCCGGATCCGCCATCTCCTGCTTCCCGCGGTGCCTGCCAGCATCTGGCTGGCTCGGCAGGGCGCCGATCCGCTGGTCGTCTTCGTGGTCTCCTGTCTCGCCATCCTGCCGCTCGCCCAATATCTCGGCGAGGCGACGGAGCATCTCGGCGAGCGGACCGGGCCGACCATCGGCGGCCTGCTCAACGCCACGTTCGGCAACGCCGCCGAACTGATCATCGCGATCATCGCGCTGCGGGCGGGGATGATCGCGCTGGTCAAGGCGACCATCATCGGCAGCATCCTCGGCAACCTGCTCCTCATCCTCGGTCTCTCGCTGATGGCAGCGGGGATGAACAAGCGGCTCTTCGCCTTCAACAAGACGGCCGCGAGCATGGCCGGCGCGATGCTGGCCCTGGCCGTGGCGGCGCTGGTCTTCCCGGCGCTGTTCCACGCCACCCACCCCGACGCGGCGGTCGCGGCGGAGCTGCACCTCTCGGAGGCCGTCGCCATTGTCCTCGGCGTGGTCTACCTCCTCTCGCTGCTCTTCTCGCTCCGCACCCATCGGCGGCTGCTCGGGGGAGACCCGCACCCGACGGTCCACCCGGTCTGGGGCGTCCCGCGGGCGCTCGCGGTACTCGCCCTTGCCACCGTCGGCGTCGCCGTCGTCTCGGAAATCCTGATCGGCGCCATCATGCCGCTGACTGAAGGCGGCCTGGTTTCCCAGGCGTTCCTCGGCCTGATCGTGATCCCCATCATCGGGAATGCGGCGGAGCACGCCTCGGCCGTCGCCGTGGCGCGAAAGGGGAAGGTCGACCTCGCGCTGCAGATCGCGATGGGGTCCAGCACGCAGGTTGCGCTCTTCGTGGCGCCTGTCCTGGTCGGGGCAGGGGTCGTGCTTGGGGCGGACATGAACCTCGTCTTCACCCCCTTCGAGGTGCTGGCGCTCGCGCTGGCGACCGGGGTGAGCGCGCTCCTCACCTTCGACGGCGAGTCACACTGGTTCGAGGGCGTCCAGCTGCTGGCGCTCTATGTGTTGGTGGGGATTGCGGCGTACTTCATTTGACTTCGCCCGAGCAGACTCCTAAGTTAGTTTCGGATAAACTCTTACGGGGTGCCTTGGGTGCGTAACCGCCCGACGATTCTCTTCCACTCGCCGGACGCGCGCCCGGTGCCGGTAGTGCTCCGGCGATGGGCTGAGGCGCGCAGCTTTCCTGTGCTCGAGTTCCGGGAGGCGGCGGAGCTCGAGTCCATCGTCCTGCGCGGGGGATCGTGCCTGATCTTCCTCGACGGAGACGACCTCGGGTCGGAGGGGCTTGACATGGTGCGCCGGCTCAAGGCGGACGCCTTCACGGCGATCGCCCCGGCCGTGGTCCTCTCCGGCACACACGCGCCCGAGCGGGTCGGGGAGTGGTTTGCGGCGGGCGCCGACGAGGTCATCACCGGCTTCTTTGCTCCGGCGGAACAGCGGGCGCGGCTCGACGCGATGCTGGTGCGCACCGAGCGCGACGTGTCGGTGCATCCCTCGACCCGGCTGCCCGGCACCACCGAGATCGAGCGGGCCATCCGGGTGCAGCTCGAGTCCGGGCATGCGTTCGCGGTCTGTTACGCCGATCTCGACCACTTCAAGGAGTACAACGACCGGTACAGCTATTATGATGGCGACCGGGTGATCTTTCTCCTGTCCCGCATCCTGCACGACGTGGTGCGGGGCCTGTCCAGCCCGTCCGGCTTCGTCGGTCACATCGGCGGGGACGACTTCATCTTCGTCATCCCCTCGGCCCAGATCGGCGATGTCTGCGGCGAGATCCTGTCGGTCTTCGACACCCTGATCCCGCTGCAGTACAACGACCAGGACCGTCGCGCCGGCTACTTTTTCGGCAAGGATCGGCGGGGGCAGCTGCACCGGGTACCGCTCATGACCCTGTCGATCGGGATCGTGACGAACAGGAATCGCAAGTTTGCCCATCCGGCCCAGGTCAGCGAGCTGGCGACGGAAATGAAGAGTTACGCGAAGACCCTCCCGGGCTCGGTGTTCGTCGTCGACCGCCGGCACGCCCCGGAGGGGGACTCCCCGCCTGGTGGCGAGGCCAGGGACAAGCGTTGAGGACCCCGCAATGAACGTGACCTGCCCAAGTTGCTCGACTGTATTCCGCGTGGACCCCGCCAAGGTCCCCGCCGGGGGTGTGCGGGCGCGGTGCTCTGTCTGCCGGGCGGTGTTCCGCGTGGAGCAGGCCGTCGCCGACGCGCCGCCGCCGACGCCCACACCAGCGGTGACCTTTGCTCCGCCGCCCGCGGAGCCCGTCCCGGCCGCGCCGCCGGCGAGACCACCCGCACCACCAGCCGCGCGGCGGCCGACGCCCCGACCGGATTTCGGCGGCCCCACC
>JAHECL010000044.1:0-9213 GCA_024641745.1 Gemmatimonadota bacterium
CGGGAGGACGCCTGGGGTGCCGGCGAAGAGAACAAGGCCGAGAGCCGCGAGTCGCAATACCAGGGCGCGCAACATCGTGTGGGTCTCCGAGGGAACGGGGCGGGGTGGAACCCTGCACCCGGTGGGTGGAAAGATCACCGGGTGCGGCATCGTGGGCAACGTGACGTCAGACGCTCTGTGAGAGGAGAAGCAGGACATGGTGAGGGCGGAGATTGCGAGGGAAACGCCGACCGGGGACACGCTGATTCCCAGGATGGAACTCCCGCACTGGCGGGAGCGCTATGGCATCGTGGCGGGCGTGACCACCCGGGGCACCGGGGCGGACCCCTGGGACCTTGGCCTGATCGGCGATCTCCCGGTCGGCCGGGTCATCGGCCAGTGGACCGCCTTCCGGGGGGCGGAACCCGGCTTCCCCCTCGCCACCCTCGGGCGCCAGGTACACGGGACGGAGGTGATGTGGCACGAGGGGGGTCGGGGATGGCTCATCGTCGACGGGGTGGACGGCCATGCCACCGCTGCCCCCGGGGTGCTCCTCTGCGTGACAGTCGCCGATTGCACGCCGGTGTACCTGCTCGACCAGGGAACGGGAGCCATGGCCCTCCTTCACGCCGGCTGGCGCGGCGCCAGCAGCCGGATCCTGGAGCGCGGCATCCGTCTCCTCCGCGGTCGGGCCGGGACGCAGGTGGAAAACGTCGTAATGCACTGTGGTGTAAGTATTTGCGGTGACTGTTATGAGGTAGGACCTGAGGTCTTTGCGGCGTTCGGGCTGCCGGTCCCGGCCGGGGGCAAGGGACCGCTCGACGTGCGCGCCAGCCTGCTCCGTCAGGCGGCGGAGCTGGGGATCGGCTCGATCTCGACCTCGCCGTTGTGCACCGGTCACCACCGGGACTGGTTCCACAGCCACCGTCGGTCGGGGGGGGCGGACGGCAGGATGATCGCATACCTCGGGCGTCCGCTCGCAACCCCATGAGGTGATTGACGTCCCGATGTTTGCGGGGTATCTTTTGATTCTGTGGGGGCCGCCATTCCGGGGCCGGCTGTTGATGTGGGGGAGTTCCCCCACATTTTTTTTCACCCCGCGGCGCGTCTTCCGAACCCATACCCGATGCTGTTCGCAGCCGGGCCCGGGTGCCGGTCTCCGTCTGTCGGACGAATCATCGTCCGCCGGAGGCGCCGGGCGGGTGCGGCGCCGCATGTTTGCACACGACGTGACGATGTCCCCGACGCGGGGTTGACCGGTACCACCGGCATGGAGTGACGATGGCGACTTCAACTGAAATGCTCGCGGCCTTCCGCGAGCTGACCACCACCAAGCAGCTCGATCGGGCAGAACTGCTGGACCTCCTGCACGACGGGATCCAGGCCGCCCTGGTCCGGAAGTACGGACCGACGGTGCGGTTCGAGCTGTCCGTGGACGAACTGAAGGGCGCGCTGACGGTGACCCGTCTCCGCCAGGTGGTGGAGGTCGTGGAGGATCCCGCGGCACAGGTGTCCGTCGAGGAGGCCCGGTTCGAGGATCCCGAGTTCGAGCCCGGCGACATGCTCGAGGAGGACATTCCCTTCGCGGCCTTCGGTCGCCTGGCCGTGCAGGCTGCCAAGCAGCGCATCATCCAGCGGGTGCGCGAGGGCGAACGGGCCCGCATCCGGGACGAGTTCGCCGACAAGGTCGGGGAACTCCTTTCCGGCGAGATCCAGCAGATCGAGCGCGGCAAGCTGGTGATCATGCTGAACAAGTTTCGCGAGGCGGAGGCGATCATCCCCTACCGCGAGCAGAACCACCGCGAGCATTTCCACCAGGGCGACACCATTCGCGCCGTCCTGAAGCGTCTCGAGGAGACCCCGAAGGGTCCCCGGCTCATCCTGACCCGCGCCGACGGCCTCTTCGTCCAGGCACTGTTCAAGCTCGAGGTGCCGGAAATCCAGCAGGGGATCATCGAGATTCGGGAGATCGCCCGCGAGGTGGGCAGCCGCACCAAGGTCGCCGTCATCTCGCGCGACGATGCCATCGACGCCGTCGGCGCCTGCGTGGGCATCAAGGGCTCCCGGGTGCAGGCGGTGGTCAACGAGTTGAGCGGCGAACGGATCGACATCGTTCCCTGGTCGCCCGACCCCGAGCGGTTTGCCAAGCAGGCGCTCGCGCCTGCCCGCGTCGCGCGGGTCATCGCGGATCCCGCCTCGAAGACGATCAACGCCGTGGTGGACGAGGACCAGCTCTCGCTGGCCATCGGCCGGAACGGGCAGAACGTCCGGCTCGCGTCCGAGCTGACCGGATGGAAGATCGACCTCTACTCGAGTCGCGAATGGCTGGAGCGCGGCGGGGAAAGCCCGCTCTTCGCCCCGCTGCCGCCGGAGGAGGAGATCGCCCTCCAGGTTCCGCTGACCGAGCTCGATGGCCTGGCGCCGGAGCTGGTCGGCTTGCTGGCCAACGCCGGGTTCACGATGCTCAACGATGTCCTTGACCTCGAGCGCGACGACTTCCTTCGGGTGCCGGGGATGACGCCGGAGTCGGCGGATCAGCTGGTCGGCTTTCTCGCCGAGTTGACGACGGACGAAACGGAGTCGGGGGAGGACGCGGCCCCGCCCGCGTGACCGGCGGCGTTCTCGGCCTGCTCGGGCTCGGCCTGAGGGCGGGTCATGTCGTGATCGGTGTCGACGGGGTGCGACGGGCGCTGCAGTCGGGACAGGTGCGGTGCGTCGTGGTCGCGTCGGACGCGAGTCCCCGCGCGGTTCAGAAGGTGATCCGCCTGGCAGAGGCGCAGGGCGTGCCGCTGGTCCGGGGGCCCGACGCCGATCGGATGGGCAAGCAGTTGGGACGGCCGCCTGTCATGGTGGCCGGAGTGCGGGACCGCGCCCTGGCCGATGGTTTGGGCCGCCTGGCGCAAGAAGTTCCTGAGGAGGAATGAGTGGTCAAGACCCGGGTACATGAGCTGGCTGCCGAATTCGGCGTCCCCTCCGAGCAGCTGATCCAGGCGCTCAAGGAGATGAACATCTTCGTGCGCAGTCACCTGTCCGCGCTGGAATCGGGACAGGTGTCGGCGGTGCGCGTCCGCTGGGAGCGTGAGAAGCGGAAGAGCGCCGAAGAACCCAAGCCGAAGCGTGGGCGCCGCAAGAAGGCGGAGGCCGAACCGGCAGCACCGGCGGCACCGGTGGCGCCCGTGCGCCGTCGGCGGACTGCCGCCGAGGTGGCCAAGGTCGAGGCAGAGGCCGCCGCGGAGGCCGAAGCCCAGGCGTCGGCGCTGGCCGCCCTCGAGGCGGAGCGGGAGGCCGCGCGGGAGGACACCGCCACGGCCCCCCGATCACTCGAGGATCGTGCCCGGGACCTCTTCAAGGACGAAGCACCCTCCGAGGAACCGGCAGCGGCTCCGGAGGTCAAGCCGGCGGCCAAGGTGCGGCGGAAGGTGACGGACCTCTTCCCGGACACGCCCCCCGTGGCAGAAGCGCCCGCGGCGGCTCCGACCGACGCCGTCCCCACGCCGGCCGAGGCGCCGGCGGCACCCCGGAAGCCCTTCATCCCGCCCAAGATTCAGCGGCCGCCCCCGGCGCCCGCCGCCTCGAGCGGCACGCCCGCGGGCCGGCGCGGACCGCCTGCCCGCGGCCCCCGTCCGGTGTTCAGCAGTTCCACCGGTCCCTCCGACGCCTCGCGGCCGAGGACCTTCGGTCCCGACGCCAAGAAGGGCGACTTCAAGAAGGGCAAGAAGAAGAAGGGCCGGAACCAGGTCGACCAGGAAGCGGTCAGCAAGAACATCTTCAAGACCCTGAAGGGCATGAAGGGACGGCGGAAGTCCAGGACCCGGTCGGACGAGCCGTCGTATCGCGACGTGATGGCCGGGCACGCGGCGGAGGAGCGGGAACTGGAGAAGACCCGCATCCGGGTCAACGAGTTCATCTCCGTCTCGGAACTCGCCGACCTGATGAAGGTGCCGTCGAGCCAGATCGTGCAGTTCGCGTTCAAGGAGCTGGGGCTGATGGTGACGGTGAACCAGCGACTGGACTTCGACCAGATCGAGCTGATCGCGTCGCAATTCGGGTTCGAGGCGCTCCGCGAGGATGAGTACGCCGCCGATCTCGGGCAGGACGTGGAAGAGGATCCGGTGGAGACGCTGGAGCCGCGCGCCCCCGTGGTCACCATCATGGGGCACGTGGACCACGGCAAGACCTCGCTGCTCGACTACATCCGCAAGGCCAACATCGTCGCGGGTGAGGCGGGCGGCATCACGCAGCACATCGGCGCCTATCACGTCGCCCTCCCGGACGGCCGCCGGATCACCTTCCTCGACACCCCGGGCCACGAGGCGTTCACCGCCATGCGTGCCCGCGGCGCCCAGGTGACCGACATCGTGGTCCTCCTGGTGGCTGCCGACGACCAGGTGATGCCGCAGACCGTCGAGGCCATCAGCCACTCGAAGAACGCCGGCGTCCCGATGGTCGTGGCCATCAACAAGGTCGACCTGCCCGCCGCCAACGTCCAGAAGACGAAGCAGGACCTCCTGCAGCACAGTGTCGTGCTCGAGGAATTCGGCGGCGACGTCCTCTCCGCCGGCGTCTCGGCCAAGAAGGGCACCGGGATCGACGAACTGCTCGAGAAGATCCTCCTGCAGGCCGACGTCCTCGACCTCAAGGCGAACCCCGACCGCAAGGCGCAGGGCACCGTGGTCGAGTCCACCCTGGATCCGGGCAAGGGCCCGCTGGCCACGCTGCTGGTGCAGCGCGGCACGCTGCGCGTCGGTGATGACTTCATCTGCGGCAAGTTCTCCGGGCGCGTGCGCGCCCTCTTCGACGAGCGCGGCAACACCATGACCGAGGCCGGGCCCTCGATGCCGGTGCAGATCCTCGGCTTCGACGGCGTCCCCTCGGCCGGCGACTCGTTCCTCGTCGTGGCCGACGCGGCGGAGGCGCGCGACATCGCGCAGAAGCGCCAGCGGCTGGAGCGCGAGGCCCAGAACCGGCGCGGCATGCGCGGCGGCACGCTGGAGGACTTCAGCCGGGCGCTCAAGGAGGGCGAAGTCTCCACCCTCCCGATCATCATCAAGGCCGACCAGGGCGGTCCCGCCGAGGCCCTGGCCGACGCGCTGGCGCAGCTCAGCACGCCGGAAGTGCGGGTCGAGGTGGTCCACCGGGGCGTCGGTGCGATCAGCGACAGCGACGTGCTGCTCGCGAAGGCATCGGGCGCGATCATCCTCGGGTTCCACGTCCGACCCGACTCCAACGCCCGTGCCTCGGCCGAGCGGGAGCAGGTCGACATCCGGACCTACCGCGTCATCTACGAAGCGGTGGACGACATCCGGAAGGCGCTCGAGGGCCTGCTGAAGCCGGAAGAGCGCGAGACCATCCTCGGCGAGGCCGAGGTGCTGCAGGTCTTCAAGGTCAGCAAGGTCGGGACGATCGCGGGCTCGATCATCCGCAGCGGCATCGTGCAGCGGACCGCCAAGGCGCGCGTGGTGCGCGACGGCGTGACCGTCTACACCGGCAGCTTCTCGAGCCTGAAGCGGTTCAAGGACGACGTGAAGGAAGTCCGCGAGGGGCTCGAGTGCGGGATCGGCATCGAGAACTTCAACGACGTGAAGGTCGGCGACCGGATCGAGGCGTTCCTGCTCGAGGAGATCAAGCGGACCCTCGAGCCGAGCGCCTCGGCGGGCGCGGCGTAGCCGGTGAAGGGCTCGTCACGCCGCCCCGAGCAGGTGGCCGAGAACATCCGGCAGGTGATCGCCGACGCGCTCACCCGGGACGTGCGCGACCCGCGGGTGGGCTTCGTGACGCTGACCAGCGTCGTCGTCACCGCCGACCTCAGCCATGCGAAGATCCGGGTGAGCGTCCAGGGGGACGAGGACGCCAAGCAGCAGGCGATGGAGGGCCTTCGAAGCGCCTCGGGGTTCCTGCGCACCAAGGTCGCCAAGGCCCTCACCACGCGGACGGTGCCGGACCTGCATTTCGAGCTGGACCGCGGCCTCGAGCATGCCGCACGCATCAACGAGGTCCTCGCATCGCTCAAGCGGGAGGAGCAGGACTGACCGGCGCGCTCCTGGTGGACAAGCCGGCGGGCCCCACCTCGCACGATGTCGTGGCGCACGTGAGGCGGGTCTGCGGAGAGCGGTCGATCGGGCATACCGGGACCCTCGATCCGTTCGCGACCGGGCTGCTGGTGCTGCTGCTGGGGAAGGGGACGCGTGTGGCTCGCTTCCTCGACGGACTGGCCAAGACCTATCTCGCGACGGCGCACCTGGGGATGCGGACCACGACCGACGACCTGACCGGTGAGCCGATGGGCGACACCTGGGAGGGTCCGCTGCCGGGCGAGGCATCGCTGGCGGCGGCCCTGGCGGGGTTCGTGGGGACGCAGGCGCAGGTGCCGCCGGCCTTTTCCGCGAAG
Organism: Gemmatimonadota bacterium; assembly: GCA_024641745.1. Taxonomy (GTDB): domain Bacteria; phylum Gemmatimonadota; class Gemmatimonadetes; order Gemmatimonadales; family GWC2-71-9; genus SPDF01. The sequence continues at coordinate 6,368 of JAHECL010000044.1, forward strand.
AAGCTGGACGGAGAGCGGGCGTATGCCCGCGCACGGCGTGGCGAGGCGGTCACCCTCGCCGCTTCCGACATCACCGTCCACGCCGCCGAGCTGGTGTCGGTCGAGGGTCCGTCGGTGACCTTTCGCGTTACGGTCAGTACCGGGACCTACGTGCGGGCGCTGGCCAGGGACCTCGGTGAGCGGCTGGGCGTCGGCGCGCACCTGACCGCGCTGCGGCGCGAGGCGATCGGTCCGCTGCTGGTGGAGCATGCAGTGGCCCTGGATGCGGTGGCGGCCGAGACGCCGTTATGGCCGCTGGGGGCGGTGCTCAGCCATCTGCCCTCCGCCACCGTGGACGACGCGGGGCAGGTGGACATCGGCCATGGCCGGCCGATTCCAGGCGTGCAGGTCGGGCCGGTCGCGCTGTTCGCCGGGGACCAGGTGATCGCGATTGCCGATGGCGACGGCCGATGGCTGAAGCCCACCGTCGTCCTGGCGGCACGATGACCCGGATGGTGCCGGCTGGCCCGGAGGGGACGGTGGTGACCGTCGGCTCGTTCGACGGCGTCCACCGGGGACACGAGGCGGTCCTGGCCGAGATCGCGGCGCGGGCCAGGGCGGCGGGCCGGCACAGCGTGCTCGTGACCTTCGACCCCCACCCGATGGAGGTGGTGAACCCCGCCGCGGCACCGCAGCTCCTGACCACGGGGCCGGAACGACGGGAGATCCTGGCCCAGACCGGACTCGACTACGCGGTGCTGCTCCGGTTCGACCGCGTGATGGCGGCGCTGCCGCCGGCGGAGTTCGTCCGGCGGATCCTGGTGGACGGGTGCGGCATGCGTGAACTGGTGATCGGCCACGACCACGGGTTCGGGCGGGGACGGCAGGGCGACGTCGACCTGCTGCAACAGCTGGGCGCAGCGCTCGGCTTTGCCGTTGATGTGGTGCCGGCGCTGGAAGTGGACGGACACACCGTCTCGAGCACGCTGGTGCGCCGCGCGGTGGCCGGTGGGGATCTGGCCCTCGCCACCCGTCTGCTCGGCCGGCCCTACTTCGCGACGGGGCAGGTCGTCCCCGGGAATGGACGGGGAGCCTCGCTCGGGTTTCCGACGGCGAACCTCGCCGGCGTGCCGGCCCGGAAGCTCCTGCCGCCGGACGGCGTCTACGCCGTGCGGGTGGAATGGCGCGGCGGGCGGTCGGACGGGATGTTGAACCAGGGGGGACGGCCGACGTTCCAGCAGGAGGAACGGGCCCTCGAGGTGCACCTGCTCGACCATGCAGGCGACCTGTACGGTGAATGGCTGAAGGTGCAGTGGGTGGCGCGGCTGCGGGATGTGCAGCGCTTCCCGTCGGCGGCAGCACTGCGGGCGCAGCTGGAACGCGACCGCTCCTCGGCGCGCGCGGCGTTGTCCGCGTCTGCGACCGGAACTTTGTCTACCTGAATCCACGGCTGGTCCAGCGACGATGACCTCTTCAATCCGAAACCGACTCATCATCATCGGCGTCCTGGTGGCGCTCTCCCTGTACAGCCTCTTCCCGCGGGAGGTCACCATCCGCTCGCGCGGCGAGGACGGGGCGATGCGTGACACCACGGAAACCCGCGTCCCGCTCAAGCTGGGGCTCGACCTCCAGGGCGGCATGCACCTGGGGCTCGAACTCGACCAGAGCACCCGGGTCTCCAGCGACGTCTCCCGGGACGTCGACCTCGCGCTCACCGTCCTCCGCAAGCGGGTGGACGAATTCGGCGTGCAGGAGCCGGTCGTCCAGAAGGTGGGCGACGAGCGCATCGTCGTGGAGCTGGCCGGCGTCCGGGACCCGCAGCGGGCGATGGACATCGTCCAGAAGGCGGCGTTCCTCGAATTCCGGATCACCGACCGGACCAGCGCCCTCGACAAGGCGCTGCCCGCGATGGACCGGACCCTGAAGTCCCTCGGGGTGACGCCCGGCGCAGGGCAGGCGGCAACTCCCAGCGCCGTGCAGGCGCTGCTCGGCGGCGACTCGGCCCAGGCGGAGTCGGACTCGACCCCGGTCGAGGGTGGCGTCCTGGCCGGATTGATTCAGCCCGGGGCGGCCGCCGGCAGCGGCACTCCCGGCGAGTTCTTCGTGCCCGAGGCGGCGTATCCCCGGGTGGACAGCATCTTCCGGATCCCGGAAATCGCCCGGCTGCTGCCGCGCGGCACCGAGATCCTCTGGACCGCCTCCCCGATCAGCGTGGGCGTCCAGCCCTTCCGGTTCTTCTACGTCGTCGAGGAAAAGCCCATCGTCACCGGGCGCAACCTGGTCGACGCCTCCGCGCAGTTCGACCAGCTGACCAACGGACCGATCGTCACCTTCGAACTGGACCGGGCCGGCGGCCGGCAGTTCGGCGCGGCGACCCAGGCCCACATCGGCGATTACATGGCCATCGTGCTTGACGGCCGCGTCCAGGGTCCGCCACCGATTATCCAGGGCCGGATCGATCGCAACGGACAGATCACCATGGGCGGCGGCAAGTCGATCATCGAGGCGCAGGACCTGGCGCTCACCCTGAAGGCAGGCGCCCTGCCGGTACCTCTCAAGATCGTCGAGCGGGTCCAGATCGGCGCCAGCCTGGGCGCCGACAGCATCCGGGGCGGCATTACCGCCGGTATCGTCGGCACGCTGATCGTCATCCTGATCATGATCGGGTACTACCGGATGAGCGGCGTCCTGGCGGTCGCGGCGCTGGGTCTCTACCTGCTGTTCACCCTCGGGGGGCTGGCCATGCTGGGCGCCACCCTGACGCTGCCGGGGCTCGCCGGACTGGTGCTGTCCATCGGCATCGCGGTGGACGCCAATGTGCTGATCTTCGAGCGCATCCGGGAGGAACTGGTCCACGGACGCACGGT
>JAHECL010000044.1:9223-19006 GCA_024641745.1 Gemmatimonadota bacterium
GCCTCGCGGTGGACGAGGGGTTCAAGCACGCGATGAGCGCCATCGTGGACTCCAACGTCAGCACCGTCATCACGGCGCTCTTCCTGTTCCAGTTCGGCACCGGCCCGGTCAAGGGTTTCGCGGTGACCCTCACGATGGGCATCTTCGCCTCGATGATCTCCGCAATCTTTGTCTCGCGGACCTTCTTCATGATCTGGCTGCAGCGGCGGCCTGACCTCACCACGCTGAGCATCTGACGATGACCCGATTCTTCGCCAACGCGAACTACGACTTCATTGGATTCCGGAAGTACGCCTACGGGCTGACAGCCGCCGTCCTGCTCCCCGGTCTCCTGTTCCTGCTCTTTGTGGGACTGAGCTACAGCATCGAGTTCACCGGCGGCACGCTCGTGCAGATTCGCACGGAACAGCCGGTCGACGCCGGTCTGCTCCGGTCGGCGCTGGACGCGCAGGGGATCCCGGGCTCCGAGATCCAGTCCTTCGGGTCCGCCCAGGACTACTCGATCCGCGCCCGGGTGGCCAAGGAAGGCACCGATGCGAACAACACCGAGGAGACGGCGAAGGCGGTCACCGCCGCGCTGGACGCCTCGCTGGGCGCCGGCAGCTACACCGTGCTGTCGTCGGGCGGCGTCGGCCCGAAGGTGGGCGGCGAACTCCGCACCCAGGCGTTCATGGCCATCTTCCTGTCGTTCTTCGCGGTGCTGGCGTACCTCGCCTGGCGCTTCGAGTGGCGGTTCGGGCTCGCGGCGGTCGGCGCCACCGCCCACGACATCCTGGCCACGATCATCTTCATCGCCGTGATGCGGATCGAGGTCAGCCTCGTCGTGGTCGGGGCGGTGCTCTCGATGGTCGGCTACTCCCTGAACGACACGATCATCATCTTCGACCGCGTCCGGGAAGACCTCCACAAGTACCGCCGCGACGATTTCATCTCGGTGCTCAACCGGTCGATCAACGAGACCCTTCCGCGCAGCGTGCTGACCCACACCACGACCCTCGCCACGCTCGTCGCGCTGGCGATCCTGGGCGGGCAGGTCATCCGGCCCTTTGCCCTGGTGATGGCGTTCGGCGTCTTCACCGGCACCTTCTCCTCCATCTACATCGCCGCACCCCTCCTGCTCGCCATCGAACAGAAGTGGCCCGGGGCGGACGCCCGCGGCGTCAAGTCGAGCGCGCCGCGCGCCGGGATCACCAAGGTCCAGCCCGCCGGCTGAGCCCGTGCTCATCGACACCCACTGCCACCTCGGGGATGCCGCCTTCGCCGCGGACCGCGCCGGGGTGGCGGCGCGGGCGTTCGAGAGCGGCATAGGGCACCTGGTGGTCGTCGGCGAGTCCCGCGCCGCCACGGTGCTGGGACTCGAGATGGCCGCGGCCGACGGGCGGATCTCCACCACCGCCGGCGTCCATCCCCACGACGCCAGCACCTGGACGGAGGAGTCGGCCGCCTGGCTCGCCGGGACCCTCCAGGATCCACGGGTCGTGGCCTGTGGCGAGATCGGCCTCGACTACCATTACGACCATTCCCCACGAGCAATCCAGCGCCAGGTCTTCGAGCGGCAGATGGCGCTGGCCCGGTCCGCCGGCAAGCCGGTGGTGATCCACGCCCGCGAGGCCGACGACGACGTCGCCGCCGTGCTCACCGCCTTTCCCGATGTCCCGGCGGTCCTGCACTCGTTCAGCAGCGGTGCCGTGCTGTTCGACGCGGGGATGACGCTGGGACACTATGTCTCGTTCAGCGGCATGGTCACCTTTCGCTCCTGGGCCCTCGACGACCTGGTCCGCGCCGTGCCGGACGATCGTCTCCTCGTGGAGACCGACGCGCCCTACCTGGCGCCGGTCCCGCATCGGGGCCACCGAAACGAGCCGGCATACGTCCGGCTCGTGGCGGAACGGGTCGCGGCGGTCAGGGGGGTGAGTGCCGACGCCCTGATCCAGTCCACCGGCCGCAATGCGGCGCGGGTGTTCGGGGCCCGCCTTGCCGCCGCCGCGTGACCCGATGAGCCATTCCCGGACGCCCCGGCGCCGGTTACCGTTCCAGTGTCAGACCATCGTGCCTTTACCTGGAGAGCTCGCGTGACACCCAAGTTTCCCACCGATATCGAAATCGCCCAGGCCGCCAAGCCCCGTCCGATCGCCGAGATCGCCGCCGAGGCGGGACTCGGGCCCGACGAGTTTCTCCCCTACGGCCGCTTCAAGGCGAAGATCACGCCCGAGGCCGCCGCGGCGCGCCCGCCGAAGGGGCGGCTGGTCCTGGTGACCGGCATCAACCCGACCCCGGCGGGTGAGGGGAAGTCCACCGTCACCGTCGGCCTCGCCCAGGCGATGCGCCGGATGGGGAAGAACGTGATGGTCTGCCTGCGCGAACCCTCCCTCGGGCCGGTGTTCGGCGTGAAGGGCGGCGCGGCGGGCGGCGGGTACGCCCAGGTGATCCCGATGGACGAGATCAACCTGCACTTCACGGGCGACTTCCACGCCATCACCTCCGCCCACAACCTCCTGTCGGCACTGCTCGACAACCACCTGCACCAGGGCAATGCACTCGGCATCGACGTGCGCCGCATCCTGTGGCCCCGCACGATGGACATGAACGACCGCGCGCTCCGGCACATCGTCGTCGGGCTCGGCAACATGAACGGCGGCCCGACCCGCGAGGACCGCTTCGTCATCGTGCCGGGCAGCGAGATCATGGCCATCCTCTGCCTGGCGACCTCGGTCACCGACCTCGAGGCGAGGATCTCCCGAATCATCGTGGGCCTGACGCGCGACCGGACGCCGGTGACCGCAGGCCAGCTGAAGGCGGCCGGCGCGATGACGCTGCTGCTGCGCGACGCCCTGATGCCGAACCTCGTCCAGACGCTCGAGGGCGGGCCGGCGATCGTGCATGGCGGGCCGTTCGCCAACATCGCGCACGGCTGCAACTCGATCGCCGCCACCCGCCTCGGGCTTGGCATGGCGGACCTGGTGCTGACGGAGGCCGGGTTCGGTGCGGACCTCGGCGCCGAGAAGTTCTTCGACATCAAGTGCCGGATGGGCGGCCTGAACCCGGAGGCGGCGGTCATCGTCGCGACCATCCGCGCGCTCAAGATGAACGGGGGCGTGAAGAAGGACGCGCTCGGCGCGCCGAACGTGGCGGCGCTGCAGGCCGGGATGGCGAACCTGGAAGGCCATGTCCGCAACGTGCAGAAGTTTGGCGTGCCGGTGGTCGTGGCGGTGAACCGGTTCCTCTCCGACACGCCCGAGGAGATCCAGGCCGTCGTCGATGCCGCCACCTCCTGGGGCGCCCGCGTGGCGATGAGCGACGTCTGGGCCAAGGGGGGCGAGGGCGGGGAAGCGGTGGCGAAGGAAGTGCTCGAGGTCCTGGCCGAAGGGAAGGCGAAGTTCAAGCCGATCTACGATGCCGCCCTCCCGATCAAGGAGAAGATCGAGACGATCGCCCGGGAGATCTACGGCGCAGACGGCGTCGACTACACCGTGGTCGCCGAGCGGGCGATCAAGCAGATGACCGCGATGGGCCTCGCGGATACGCCGGTCTGCATCGCCAAGACCCAGTACTCCTTCAGCGACGACCCGACCAGGCTGGGGCGACCCTCCGGGTTCCGCATCACGATCCGGGACGTCTACGCCTCCGCCGGCGCCGGGTTCGTGGTCGCGCTCGCCGGGGACATCATGACCATGCCGGGCCTCGGCAAGACGCCCGCGGCCGAGCAGATTCGCACCTTCCCCGACGGCCGGATCGAAGGACTCTTCTAGCCGACTGCGGGATCACGCTTTCACGGGAGCGCACCATGCCGCTGACCGTCATTACGACCCCCGACGCCCCGAAGGCGATCGGGCCCTACAGCCAGGCCATCGCCCACGGGGCGACGGTCTATACGGCGGGGCAGGTGGCCCTGGACCCCGCCACGATGGAACTGGTCCCCGGCGACGTGGCCGCGCAGACCGAGCGGGTCATGACCAACCTCAGGGCGGTGCTCGCCGCGGCGGGGTGCAGCCTGGGCCAGGTCATCAAGAGCACGGTGTACCTGGTCGACATGGCCGATTTTTCCGCGATGAACGAGGTGTATGCCAGGCATTTCGGTGACCATCGTCCCGCGCGATCGACGGTGGCCGTTGCCGGACTGCCGAAGGGCGCACGGGTGGAAATTGACGTCGTGGCCACCACCGGCTGACGTCGTCGCGCCGCAGTTCTGACTTCCTGGGGGCGGATCGGACCTGGTGGTTCGGCCGGTCTTCAAAACCGCGATGGAGGCGCCTCAGGCGGCTCCGGTGGGTTCGATTCCCACACGCTCCCGCCACCTCCCCTCCGCGCCGAGGCGTGCGCTGACCACTCTTGTCATCCTGAACCCGGCAGCGGGACACGGCCACGGCGCGCGCGTGGAGCGGGAGGTGCTGGACACCGCCCGCGCCTGCTGGGGCGAGGTGGAGCTGGTCCGGACGGAGGCGCCCGGCCACGCGCTGGAACTGGCGCGGGGGCTGCCTGACGGGGTGGAGCGAGTCCTCTCGGTGGGCGGGGACGGGACCGTCCACGACGTGGCGAACGGGCTCCTGTCCCGGGGCAGCACGCCGATACCGCCGCTGGGGGTGGTGCCGGTGGGGACGGGGAACGACTTTGCCAAGATGATCGGCACCGCGCGCCTGGGGCCCGCCGCGGCGATTGGGGCGCTGGCGGCCGGGGCCACCCGACCATTCGACGTCGGCAGGGTGTGGGGGGAGTATTTCGTCAATTCCCTCGGCGTCGGGCTCGACGCCGACGTGGCGCGCCGGGTCAACCAGTACAAGCACTGGCCGGGCAGTCTCGGGTACGTCGTGGCCGCGCTGCAGGCGGTCCTGCACCGTCGGGCCCAGCGGCTGCGGATCGACGTGGACGACCGAAGCTGGAGCGAGCCGACCACCGTCCTTGAAATCGGGGTCGGACCCTGCGCGGGCGGGGTCTTCTACCTGGTCCCCGACGCGAGGCCCGATGACGGGCTGCTGGACGTCTGTGCCGTCGGTGCGTTCGGATGGCGGTTCCTGCTGACCAAGGCCCCGCTGGTGCTCACCGGCCGGCACACCACGCTCACGGAGGTCCGGATGGCACGCGGCAGCCTGGTGCGGGTGACATCGGAGGAGGGGCCGCTCACGGCGCACCTCGATGGCGAGCTGCGCGGATCGGGGCAGACCTCGCTGGAAGCCACGGTCGTTCCGGGCGCACTCCCGGTGCTCGTGAGCCCCTCGACAGGGCGCCCGGCGTGAGGCTTCGACACGCGGGCCTCCTGGCTGGACTCCTCCTGGCGGCCCCGCTCGCCGCGCAGGACAGCACCGCCGTGGCGCCGCCGGCACCGGACTCGACGATCCCCGCACGCACCGAGGCCCCCGCGGCGCCGGACTCGGTCCCGGTAATTCGTCCGCCGGTCTCCCCGATGGGCGCGTTCTGGCGCTCGCTCCTCATCCCGGGCTGGGGTCAGGCCAGCCTCGGTCGCCGCACCGCGGGCGCCTTCTTCCTCGCCGCCGAGGGAATCAGCCTCGGCATGACCATCAGCACGAGCAGCCAGCTCCGGTACCTGCAGCAGAGCGGCAGCGAACGCGCGGAGAGCAAGAGCCAGCAGCGCGAGGACTGGCTGGTGCTCCTCGGTGTCAACCATCTCCTGGCCGCCATGGAGGCGTACGTGAGCGCGCACCTCTGGGACTTTCCTGGCGACTTGACCATCCAGGCCGCACCCAGCGGAGTGGCCGGCGCCGTGTCCGTCCCGGTCCGCTTCCCATGAATGCCGCGCCGATCGGGATCTTCGACTCGGGGATCGGGGGCCTCACGGTGGCCCGCGCCATCTACGAGCGGCTGCCGATGGAATCCACCATCTACTTCGGCGACACCGCCCGCGTGCCCTACGGGCCGAAGTCACCGGACACGGTGCGCCGGTACAGCCTCGAGATCCTCGACTGGCTCCTGACCCAGGGAGTGAAGTCGGTCGTCGTGGCGTGCAACACCAGCACCGCCCACGCCCTCGACGCCCTCCGCGCCGCGTCACCGGTCCCCGTCCTCGGCGTCATCGAGCCCGGCGCCCGCGCGGCCGCCGAGGCCACGCGCGGCGGGGGCATTGGCGTGATCGGCACGGCCGGCACGGTGGCGAGCCAGGCATATCCCGCCGCGATTCACCGCCTGCTCCCCGCCGCGAAGATCGAGCAGGTCGCCTGCCCGCTGTTCGTTCCCCTGGTGGAGGAGGGATGGTTCGAGCACCCAGCCACCCGACTGGTCGCCGATGAATACCTGGCCCCGCTGCGGAGCATGGGCGCCGACACCCTGGTGCTCGGATGCACCCACTATCCGCTGCTGAAGCCGCTGCTGCATCGGGTGATGGGCGAATCGGTCGCGTTGATCGACAGCGCCGAGGAAACCGCATCCAGTCTCGCCGTGGCGCTGGAGTCGGCAGGCACGGCGAGCGGCGTGGAGGTGCCCGGGAGGCATCGCTTCGTGGTGAGTGACGACCAGGCGAGGTTTCTGCAGGTCGGTGCGCGGTTTCTGGGGGAACGCCTGGGAGAACCCGAACTGGTGCGACTGGGGTAGCCGCGCTATCCCTGCCAGGTCGCGAGTTCGGCGCCGGTCGGCGTCACGACGCCATACCGGAAACCGTCGAGCCAGGCCCCCGGGTTCAGGAACTGCTGTCCCCCCGCGAGCTCGGTCAGGACCGGCCGGTGGGTATGGCCCATCACGAGGCAGCCGAGCCCGGGGTCGGCACGCAATTGCGCCTCGGCCCAGATGCGCTGGCGCTCGGAGGCCTGGCGCAGCACCTCCTCCTGCCGTTCGGTGTTGCCGAGGGAATGCCCCATCCGGTCGACCACCCAGAATCCCAGCCCTGGCGGCACCCGCTTGAACACGGCCACCGTCGCCGGATGACGGGTGATCCGGTGCAGCAGCGACGCGGACCAGTGCGATTCCGTCACGCCGTCGCCGTGGACCGCCAGCACGCGGCGCTCGCCGACCCGCAGCTCCATGCGGAGCGGAGCAAAGCGGACATCAAGATCCCGTTCCCAGAAGTCCTCTCCCCAGCGGTCGTGGTTGCCCCCGACGAAGGCGACCGGCATGCGGGCGCGCGCGCGGCGGATTTCCGCCGCCACGTGGAACCCCCGGCGGGGAATCACCCGGGAGTAGGCAAACCAGAAATCGAAGATGTCTCCGTTGAGGAGCAGGCAGTCGCCGAGGGCAGGCGCACGCTCAAGGAAGGCGAGGAGTGCTTCCTCGACCGCGGGCGGAGTGACGCCGACGTGGGCGTCGGACAGGACGAGGAGGCGTTGACCGAACACGCCCGAAGATAGGAAGTTCCTGCACTGTCTCGCAAGCGCTTGCGGCATTTGACTTTCGGCCACCGTCCGGCCTACGTTCACAGCAACCTCCTCCCCGGCCTCCAATGCCCCTGACCCACATCGACACCATCGCGCGGGTCAACTACTCCGAAATCGACAAGATGGGCGTCGTGTACCACTCGCGGTACGCCGTCTGGCTGGATGTCGCAAGGACGGAATACCTGCGGCAGGCCGGGATGACCTACCGGGAACTCGAGGAGTTGGGCTTCTTCCTGGTCGTCGGCGACCTCACCATGCGGTATCATCGACCGGCCCGATATGACGACGAAGTCCGGGTCCGCTGCTGGGTGCGGGATGTCGCCAGCCGGCGGGTCACCTTCGCCTACCGCCTGACCGATGCCGTTACCGGTGTCCTGCTGGTGTCGGCGGAGACGCGGATGCTCAGCCTGAATCACCAGTTTCACCCGACACGCATTCCTCCCGAGGTGCTCGCCTTGCTCCAGCCGGCCGCCGATCCCGCATGATACGGAACCGCCCAGGCTGCGCGCTCGCCCTGGTCCTCGCGGTGGCGTTCGGCTGCCCGACCGCCGGCGCGTGGGCGCAGGATGCCGCCGTCGTGGAGGCGATCGCCCCGATACTGCAGGCGGAGGACGCGAGGCAATGGGCGCCCGCGGCGCTCGAACGGGGCGTGGAGTCCCCTGAGCCGCTCGTGCGGAAGACGGCGGCGCTGTCGATTGGACGGATCGGCGACCTGCGGGGCACCGCGCTGCTGGTGCCCCTCCTCCTCGACCGGGACAGCACTGTCCAGACGGTCGCGGCCTTCGCGCTCGGGTTGCTGCGGGACACCGCGGCGGTCCGCGCGCTGAACAGTCGCCTGGGCTCCCTGCCGGCCCCGATCCTCGCGACGGCGACGGAAATCGTGACGGCCCTCGCCAAGATCGGCGGGCCGGCGGCGGCCGACATGCTTACCCAGGTGCTGGACAACACCGCGAGCATCGGGATCACCGAGTCCCGCGATGTGCTGACCCGCCAGGCGGCGCTGGAATCGTGGCGGCTTCGAGAACTGGCTCCGGTCCGTCAGCTGGTCTCGCTGGCAGGGACGAGCGACGATGAACTGCGCTGGCGGGTGATCTTCTCCCTCGAACAGCTGCGTGCGCCGTCGGCAGGATCCGCCTTCCTCAACGCCCTGCAGGACCCGCACACCCTGGTCCGGATGTATGCCGCGCAGGCGCTGCGTGCGTCGCTGGTCAGCGCGGCAGGGCTGGACCCTTCGGGCGTCACCCAGCTCCTCTCACGGGCGGCCCGGGACGAGCAGGCGAGCGTCCGGATCAGTGCCTTCCGCTCCCTCGGTTCCTTCCACAGTCCGGAACTCGGCGAGATCATCGTCACCGGACTGAACGATCCGACGCTCAACGTGCAGGTCGCGGCGGCCCTTGCGGCGGCGGAGACCGGCGGCCCGCTGGTGGTGGCACAGCTCTCCCGGCTCGTTCGCGACCGGAAAGGCACGTTCGCCCTGCAGCGTGAGGCGCTGCTCGGCCTGGCACGGATCAGCGCCGACAGTTTTCGCGTGCTCTCCGGTACGTGGACCGGCAGCGCCCGATGGCCGGAGCGTGCCACGGCGGCGGAGGGCTGGGGCTGGGTGGCGCCGGGTCCGGATGTCGACCATCCCGACTTCCTTGCCGATCCCGATGGCCGGGTCGGGGCCGCTGCCATGCAGGGCTGGTTTGACGCGGTGCCCGGACCGGATCCCGCCCTGCTGGCCGCCGCCCGCCGCCTGCTGAGCCATCCCGATGTCGGCGTCCGCACCCTGGCCGCCGATGCGATCGGCAGGGCGCCCCTCGGTTCGGACCTGGCACCGCTCGCCGCCGCCTACGAGCGAGCGGCGCGAGACTCGGTCCCCGACGCTGCCCTGGCCGCACTCTCGGCGTTGCGGACCCTTGCGGCGAGCTCCGACGCAAACGGCGCCAGCGTATCGGCCAGTTTTGTCGCCCAGACGGCACGACCCTCGAACTACGTGATCCGGTCCTGGGCCGAAACGGCGTGGCCGGCGGCGGCGCGCCGCTGGGGACCGGCGTTTCCCCTCCGGACCAGCCGCACACTCGAGGACTACCGCGAAATTGCGCGACGGTTCGTCGCCGTCCCTGAATCGCCGGACGCGCACCCTCACCTGTTCATCGAGACCGAACAGCGGGGCCTGATCGAGGTGGAGCTCTTCGGGCCGGAAGCGCCGCTGACGGTGGTGAACTTTCTCACGCTGCTCGACCGGCGTTACTTCGACAATGGGCGATGGCACCGGGTGATCCCGGGCCTCATCGCCCGGGATGGGGATCCGCGCGGGGATGGCTGGGGCGGGCCGGACTATGCCATCCGGGACGAGATCAACCAGCGGCGCTTCGACGGGTACGTGCTGGCCATGGCGCTTGCCGGTCCCGATACTGGTGGCAGCCAGTGGTTCCTCACCCTGGGACAGCAGCCCCAGCTGGACGGCAGGTATACCGTGTTCGGA
>JAHECL010000142.1 GCA_024641745.1 Gemmatimonadota bacterium
GGTCATGGCTACTGGACCTTGATCTCGACGTCCACGCCGGCCGGCAGGTCGAGCTTGGTCAGCGCGTCCACCGTCTGCGGGCGGGAATCGTTGATGTCGAGCAGGCGCTTGTGGGTCCGGAGCTCGAACTGCTCGCGGCTCTTCTTGTCCACGTGCGGGCTGCGCAGCACCGTCCACCGCTCGATCTTGACCGGCAGCGGGATCGGGCCGGACACCTGGGCCCCGGTCTTTTCCGCCGTGCGCACGATGTCCGCCGCGGCCTGGTCCAGCACCACGTGGTCGAACGCCTTCAGGCGGATGCGAATCTTCTGAGCCATGCTGTTCTCTCATTTATGGCAGAGGCCGCGGGGCGAACCCCGCGGCGTGCCGTGTGACTACTTCAGGATCTTGGTCACCACGCCGGCGCCCACGGTGCGTCCACCTTCGCGGATCGCGAAGCGGAGGCCTTCGTCCATGGCGATCGGGGTGATCAGTTCCACCTTGACGCCGATGTTGTCGCCCGGCATGACCATCTCCACGCCGGCCGGCAGCTCGACCGAGCCCGTCACGTCGGTGGTCCGGAAGTAGAACTGGGGACGGTAACCCTTGAAGAACGGGGTGTGCCGGCCGCCCTCTTCCTTGCGGAGCACGTACACTTCGGCGTCGAAGTGGGTGTGCGGGGTCACGGAACCCGGCTTGGCCAGGACCATGCCGCGCTCGATGTCGCTCTTTTCCACGCCGCGGAGCAGGAGGCCGACGTTGTCGCCCGCCTGGCCGTCGTCGAGGAGCTTGCGGAACATCTCGACGCCCGTGACGACCGTCTTCTTCTCGGACCCGAAGCCGACCAGCGCGACTTCTTCCCCGACCTTGATCTTGCCACGCTCGATGCGCCCGGTGGCCACCGTGCCGCGGCCGGTGATCGAGAACACGTCCTCGACCGGCATCAGGAACGGCTTCTCCACGTCGCGCACCGGCTCGGGGATGAAGGTGTCGAGCGCGTTGAAGAGCTCGTCCATCTTCGCGAGGTAGGTCGCGTCGCCCTCGATGGCCTTCATCGCGGAGCCGCGGATCACCGGGGCGTCGTCGCCCGGGTACTTGTAGGCGCTGAGGAGCTCGCGCACCTCGAGCTCGACCAGGTCGAGGAGTTCCTCGTCGTCCACCAGGTCGCACTTGTTGAGGAACACGACGATCGAGGGCACGTTCACCTGGCGGGCCAGGAGGATGTGCTCGCGGGTCTGCGGCATCGGGCCGTCGGTGGCCGACACCACCAGGATGGCGCCGTCCATCTGCGCCGCGCCGGTGATCATGTTCTTCACGTAGTCGGCGTGCCCGGGGCAGTCGACGTGCGCGTAGTGACGATTCTCCGTCTCGTACTCGACGTGCGAGGTGGCGATCGTCAGGATCTTGGTGGAGTCGCGCCGCCCCTGCGACTCGGAGGCCTTGGCCACCTCGTCGTACGGGATGTACTTGGTGCCCCAGCCGCGGTCATGCGACACCTTGGTCAGCGCCGCCGTCAGGGTGGTCTTCCCGTGGTCGACGTGGCCGATGGTGCCCACGTTCACGTGCGGCTTCTTCCGCTCAAATTTCGCCTTCGCCATGGCTCGCTATCCTGTCGAGATGTGGGGAGTCCGCTGAGTGCCTCTCGGCCTCAGCCTTTCTGTTGCTTCGTGATAATGCCTTCGGCAATGCTCTTCGGTACTTCCTCGTAATGATCAAACTGCATCGAGTACACCGCCCGCCCCTGGGTCATGCTCCGGAGCGTCGTGGAGTAGCCGAACATTTCCGCCAGCGGCACGTGCGCCGCCACCACCTGCGCGTCGCCGCGCTGCGTCATGCCGCCGATCTTGCCGCGCCGGCTGGACAGGTCGCCGATGACGTCGCCCAGGAAGTCCGCCGGGCTGACCACCTCGACCTCCATGACCGGCTCCAGCAGGACGGGGTGCGCCATCCGGGCCGCTTCCTTGACCGCCATCGAGCCGGCGATCTTGAACGCCATTTCGCTCGAGTCGACGTCGTGGTAGCTGCCGTACACCAGCGACACCTTGACGTCCACCATCGGGTACCCGGCGAGCACGCCGTTTTCCAGCGCCTCGCGAATGCCCGCCTCCACCGGCTTGATGAACTCCCGGGGGATGACGCCGCCGACGATCTTGTCCTCGAACACGAAGCCCTGGCCCACCTCGGCCGGCTCCGCGTGGATGACCACGTGGCCGTACTGGCCCTTGCCGCCCGACTGGCGGATGAACTTGCCCTCGACGTTCTCGACCCGCTTGCGGATGGTCTCGCGGAACGCCACCTGCGGCTTGCCGACGTTGGCCTCGACCTTGAACTCGCGCTTCATGCGGTCCACGAGGATCTCGAGGTGCAGCTCCCCCATGCCGGCGATGATCGTCTGGCCGGTCTCGACGTCGGTGCGCACCCGGAACGTCGGGTCCTCTTCCTGCAGCTTCTGGAGCGCGATGGTCAGCTTGTCCTGGTCCGCCTTCGTCTTCGGCTCGACGGCCACGTCGATGACGGGGTTCGGGAAGTTCATCGCCTCGAGGATGATCGGCTGCTCCTCGTCCGACAGCGTGTCGCCGGTCCGGGTGTCCTTGAGGCCGATGGCGGCGCCGATGTCGCCCGCCCACACTTCCTCGATCTCTTCCCGCTTGTTGGCGTGCATCTGGAGCAGCCGTCCCACCCGCTCGCGCTTGTCCTTGGTGCTGTTGTACACGTAGCTGCCCGACTTCAGCGAGCCCGAGTACACCCGGAAGAAGGTCAGCCGTCCGACGTAGGGGTCGGTGGCCACCTTGAAGGCCAGCGCGGAGAACGGCTCCGAGTCCCTGGCCTCGCGGAACTCCGGTGTGTCGTCGTGCAGCGGGCGGTGCCCCTGCACCGGCTTCACGTCCTCCGGGCTCGGCAGGTAGTCGATGATCGCGTCGAGCAGCGCCTGCACGCCCTTGTTCTTGAACGAGGCGCCGCAGAGCACCGGCACGATCGACCCGGCGCAGGTGGCCTTCCGGATGGCGACGTTGATCTCGTCGAGCGTCAGTTCCTCGCCGGCCAGGTACTTCTCCATCAGCGCGTCGTCAAACTCGACCGCGGCCTCGATCACCTCGTGCCGGGCCTGCTCGACGCGCTCCTTGAAGGCGTCGGCGACCGGCATCTCGGTGAAGGTCTTGCCGAGGCTCTCCTCGTCGAAGATGTACTCGACCCGGCGCAGCACGTCGATGTGGCCGGTGAAGGTCTCGCCGGAGCCCACCGGGAGCTGGATCGGGAAGGCGCGCTTGGTCAGCCGGTTCCGGATCATGGTGAGGCAGCGGTCGAAGTCGGCGCCCACCCGGTCCATCTTGTTCGCGAAGATCAGCCGCGGCACCGCGTACCGGTCGGCCTGGCGCCAGACCGTCTCGGTCTGCGGCTCCACGCCGGCCACCGAGTCGAGCAGCGTCACCGCGCTGTCCAGCACCCGCAGCGAGCGCTCGACTTCGACGGTAAAGTCGACGTGGCCGGGGGTGTCGATGATGTTGATCCGGTAGACGTTGTCGTTCCGGGGCCAGAAACAGGTGGTGGCGGCGGAGGTGATGGTGATGCCCCGCTCCTGCTCCTGTTCCATCCAGTCCATCGTGGCCGCGCCCTCGTGGACTTCACCGATCTTGTAGTTCTTGCCGGTGTAGTAGAGGATACGCTCGGTCGTAGTCGTCTTCCCGGCATCAATGTGGGCCATGATGCCGATGTTCCGGTACAGTTCGAGCGGTGTGTGACGCGACATACGGTGCCTGTTCCCTGGTCTCTATTCAGCGAAAAAGCGGGGCGACCGAGCCGGGCCGCAGCCCGTGGTATCGCTCCGCGCACGTCCGGGCATTCGCCCGAGACGAGGAGCCTCCAGGGCTCCCTCGCAGTTTGTTCGGAAGACCAGAGGTGGCGGGCGGGTCGTCCGCCGTCACGTGGTCCGATTGTGGACGAGCCCGAAGGTCGCCCCTCCAGCTGATCTAGGCGCCTACCAGCGGTAGTGCGCGAACGCGCGGTTGGCTTCCGCCATCCGGTGCGTGTCTTCCTTCTTCTTGATGGTGCTGCCCTCGCCCTTGGAGGCCAGGATCAGCTCCGCCGCCAGCCGCTCCGCCATCGTCTTCTCGGTGCGGTCCCGCGCGAACCCGATGATCCAGCGCATGGCCAGCGCGCCGCGGCGGTCCGGACGGACCTCCACCGGCACCTGGAGCGAGGCACCGCCGACCCGGCGGCTCTTCACCTCGAGCGCGGGCTTGGCGTTGTTCACGGCGAGCTTGAAGACGGTCACGCCCGGCTGGCCGGTCTTCTCCTCGATGATGTCCATCGCGGTGTAGAAGATGCCTTCCGCCGTGCTCTTCTTGCCCTGGATCATCAGGTTGTTGACGAACTTGCTGACCGTCTGGCTGTCGTAGCGCGGATCGGGCGGAATCGGGCGGCGGACCGCCTTGTTGCGGCGGCTCACTTGCCACCCGCCTTCGGCCGCTTGGCGCCGTACTTCGAGCGCGACTTGCGGCGGTCGCTCACGCCGGCGGTGTCGAGGCTGCCGCGGACGATGTGATAGCGCACGCCCGGCAAGTCCTTCACGCGGCCGCCGCGGATCAGCACGATCGAGTGTTCCTGCAGGTTGTGCCCTTCGCCCGGGATGTAGGCGATGACCTCAAAGCCATTCGTGAGCCGGACCTTGGCCACCTTGCGGAGCGCGGAGTTCGGCTTCTTGGGCGTCGTGGTGTAGACACGCGTGCAGACGCCGCGCCGGAGGGGATTCCTCTTGAGCGCCGGCGACTTGCCCTTGTAAACCGGAGACTTGCGGCCGTTCCGGACGAGTTGGTTGATGGTCGGCATACCCTGCACTTTTTCGGTGGTCCGTAAAAAATGGCCGCAAACCGCGGCAGACACAAAAGATAGAGGGGGGATAAACGGGAGTCAAGGG
>JAHECL010000143.1 GCA_024641745.1 Gemmatimonadota bacterium
GCCGCCGAGGGCGCGCTGGCGGCCTCGATGAAGGCGAACCATGGCGAGTACCTCCTCGTGGTGACCGGCTCGGTGCCGTTGGCGGAGGATGGGATCTATACGACCATCGCCGGCCGGACGGCGAAGGAGATCCTGCTGGAGGCGGCCGCCGGCGCCAAGGCGGTGTTCGGGGTGGGGGCCTGCGCCCACTGGGGCAGCGTCCAGGCCGCCAAGCCGAATCCCACGGGGGCAGTCGGCATCGCCGAGGTCATCAAGGACAAGCCGGTCGTCCACCTGACCGGCTGTCCCCCGATCGCCGAGACGGTGACCGCCACCCTGGTTCACTACCTGACCTTCGGAGGCATCCCCGAACTCGACGCCGATGGCCGGCCGATGTTCGCCTACGGCGCCCGGATCCACGACCAGTGCCCGCGCCGGGCCAACTTCGACGCCGGTCAGTATGTGGAGGAGTTCGACGACGAGGCCGCCCGCAAGGGGTGGTGCCTCTACAAGGTGGGGTGCAAGGGGCCGGCCACCTTCAGCCCCTGTCCGATCTTCCAGTGGAACATGAAGACCAGCTGGCCGATCGGGGCGGGGCACCCCTGCATCGGGTGCACCGAGCGGCACTTCTGGGATACCATGACCCCGTTCTACAACCGCCTCCCGAACGTGGCGGGCATCGGGATCGAGCAGACCGCCGACACCATCGGCGCCGCCCTCGCGGTCGGTGCCCTGGCCGGCGTCGCCGCCCATGCCACCGCCACCACCGTCCACCAGATCCGCTCGCGCAAGAAGGCCGCCGCGGCCGAAGGAGCACACGATGGCCAAGACTAAGGTGGTCGTAGACCCCATCACCCGGATCGAGGGACACCTCCGGATCGAGGCGCAGTCGGAGAACGGGATGATCTCCACCGCCTGGGCCTCGTCGACCCAGTTCCGCGGCATCGAGACCATCATGACGGGGCGGGACCCGCGCGACGCCTGGGCCTTCACCCAGCGGATCTGCGGGGTCTGCACCGTGGTCCACGCCGTGGCCTCCTGCCGCGCCGTCGAGGATGCGCTCGGCATCACCATCCCACCCAACGCGCAATTGATCCGGAACCTGGTCCACGGGATGCAGACGATCCAGGACCACGTCATCCATTTCTATCACCTCCACGCCCTCGACTGGGTGGACGTGGTCAGCGCGCTCAGCGCCGACCCGGCCAAGACCGCGGCGATTGCGAAGAGCATCTCGCCCTGGCCCAACAACTCAACCACCTACTTCACCGAGGTCCAGAACCGGGTCAAGACCTTCGCCGCCGGCGGCCAGCTCGGCATCTTCACCAACGGCTACTGGGGGCACCCCGCCTACCAGCTCCCGCCCGAGGTCAACCTCCTGGCGGTGGCACATTACCTCGAGGCGCTCGACTGGCAGAAGGACGTCATCCGGCTGCACACCATCTTCGGCGGCAAGAACCCGCACCCGAACTTCCTGGTCGGCGGGATGGCCTCCGCCATCAACCTGAACGACACCGCCACGATCAACGCCGCGCGGCTGGCCGATGTCCAGGCGATGATCACCCGGGCCAAGCGCTTCGTGGACGAGGTGTACTGGCCCGACGTGCAGGCCATCGCCGGCTTCTACAAGAACTGGGGCGCCATCGGCGGCGGGACCGGCAACTACCTCACCGTCGGCGAGTATGCACCGGTCGATTCCAACGACCTCGACTCCCTCTATTTCCCGCGCGGGATCGTCCTGAACCGTGATCTCTCCAAGGTCTATCCCTACGACCATACTTTGGTTACGGAAGGGATCACCAGTTCCTGGTACGAATACGCTGGTGGCGACGCCGCCTCCCTGCACCCCTGGGAAGGGGAGACGGTGCCGAAGTACACCGGCCCGCCGACGCCGTGGACCTACCTGCAGGACGAGAAAAAGTACACCTGGATGAAGTCGCCCCGGTACGACGGGCGCGCGATGGAAGTCGGACCGCTCTCGCGGATGCTGGTCGGGTACGCCGCGGGCCAGCCTGACATCAAGGAGATCGTGACCGAGTTGCTCACCAGGCTCGACGTGCCGCCCGCCGCCCTCTTCTCGACGCTCGGCCGGGTCGGTGCGCGCTGCATGGAGACGGTGCTGCTGGCCAACCAGATGCAGGTCTGGTACGGACAGCTGGTCGGCCGCATCAAGAACGGCGACACCCGCACCTTCAATGGCGAGCGGTGGGATCCTGACACCTGGCCGAAGACGGCCCAGGGCTACGGGTACCTCGACGCCGCCCGCGGCGCCCTCGGCCACTGGGTCCAGATCGAGAACGGCGTCATCTCCCGCTACCAGTGCGTGGTGCCCAGCACCTGGAACTGCTCTCCGCGCGACGAGGAAGGGGTCCCCGGCCCGTATGAGGCGGCGCTGATGGACCACCACCCGCTGCTTCGGCCGGAGCAGCCGCTGGAGATCCTGCGTACCATCCACTCCTTCGATCCCTGCATGTCCTGCGGCGTGCACGTGCTCGACGCCCAGGGCCGGCAGGTGGTGGAGGTCAAGGCGCAATGACGACCTCCACGCCGCGCCACGGCCCCGCTCCACCGCCGATGGCCGACTCGAAGCTCTTCCCGCTCGGGCGCCATTCAGCGCCGCCGTCGGGTGACTACCGCTGGGTCTCGCCGTGGGGCGGGCCGCTGCGCTTCACGCACTGGCTCGCGGCCATCACCATCACGGTCCTGATCGTCACCGGCTTTTTCATCAACCGACCCTACTTCCTGACCACCGGAGGGCCGCCCCAGTACCTGATGGGGTATATCCGGCTCACGCACTTCGTTGCCGCCGGGCTCCTGGTGATGGCCGGGGTCGTCCGGACCTATTGGCTCTTTGCCGGGAATCAGTTCGAGCGGCTGCCCGCGCTCTTCCCGCTCCGCCCGCGGGACTGGGTCAATCTCTGGAAGCAGGTGAAGTACTACCTGATGATCGAGGATGACCACGGGATCCACTACATCGGGCACAACCCGCTGCAGCAGCTCAGCTACACCTTCACCTATTTCGTCGGCGTCGTGATGGTGGTGACCGGCTTCGCCATGTACGGGCAGGCGGCGCCGGGCGGCTTCTGGTACACCCTCACCGAACCGCTGGTCCTCGCGGTCGGCGGGATCCAGATCATCCGGCTGACCCACCACCTCTCGACCTGGTGGTTCATCATCTTCCCGATCATGCACGTCTACCTCGTGCTTCGAAAGGACATCACCGAACACGGTGGAGGGCTGTCCGGCATCTTCAGCGGCGGCCACTACATCCGTGCCGACATCGAGTATGTGGACGAATAACGTCCGGCCCGTGCTCGTCCTCGGCCTCGGCAACCCGATCATGGGGGACGACGGGGTCGGGATCATCGCGCTCGAGCGGTTTCGCGAGCGGTATGGCGAGCACGACGGGGTCGAGCTGATGGACGGCGGCACCTGGGGCATGAACCTCCTCCCCTGGATCGAGTCCGCCGGCAAGCTGCTCCTGGTGGACGCCATCCGTGCCGGGCTGGCGCCCGGCGCGGACGTCTTCCTGGACGGACCCGACCTGCCCAGGGTGCTCGGGCAGAAGCTCTCCGCGCACCAGGTGGACATCGTCGACGTCCTGACGCTGGCGCAGGTGCGCGGAACACTTCCCGCCGACACCGTGGCGCTGGGGGTCGAGCCGCTGCTGGTCGAGATGCGCCGCGACCTGACCCCGGCGGTCAGTGCGGGCACCGACCGGCTCCCCGACCGGATGGCTGCGCAGCTCCGGGCGTGGGGCATCGACGTGGCGCCGCTGCTGCCCGCGCATGCATGAGATGAGCGTGGCGGTGGAAGTCTGCCGCCTCGCGGAGGAACGTCTCTCCCCCGTCGAGCTGCCCCAGCTCATCACCGTCGGCATCGACGTCGGCGACGATGCCGGCCTCGAGCCCGACAACCTCCTCTTCTGTCTGGAGGCACTCCTCGCCGCGCCGCCATTCCACAGGGCCCGGCCGGACATGACCCGATGCAGCGGGGACGTCCTTCGCGTCACCTACCTGGAGCTCGATGATGACCGTCAGGACGATTGAACTCCGCGAGCCGGTGATGGCCCGCAACAACGAGATCGCCGGGACGGTGCGCAACCGTCTCGCCGCCGCAGGCGTCCCGGCGCTGAACCTGGTGTCGTCGCCGGGCTCCGGAAAGACGCTCCTGCTGGAGCGCACCCTCGCCGCGCTCAGCGACGAACTGCGGATGGCGGTGGTGACCGGGGACGTCCAGACCCAGAACGACGCCGACCGGCTGGCGCGTCACACGACGCGACTGGTCCAGGCCGTCGTGACCGGCGGCGCCTGTCATCTCGATGCGAAACAGGTTGACGTCGCCCTCGAGGCGATCGACCTGGCGGCCACCGATCTGCTCTTCGTCGAGAATGTCGGCAACCTCGTCTGCCCCGCCAGCTGGGACCTCGGCGAGGACGCCAAGGTGGTTCTCTTCTCGGTGACCGAGGGGGAGGACAAGCCGCTCAAGTACCCCAAGGTGTTCAGGCAGGCGAAGTACGCCGTGCTGACCAAGATCGACCTGCTTCCATACGTGCCGTTCAACGTCGAGCAGGCGCTCGGCTTCGCGCGGGAGGTCAATCCCGACCTCGCGTTCTTCCGGACCTCCGCGCTCACCGGCGAGGGGCTCGACACGTGGTTCAACTTTCTCCGGCAGCTGACACGCCGTCCCGCACCGGTCTGACCGGGCGCGAGGGGCTTACCGTCCGGGTCACCGGCGTGGTGCAAGGGGTGGGCTTCCGCCCCTTCGTGCATCGGCTTGCCGTGCGGCACCGCCTGGACGGCTGGGTGAGAAACCACGCCGGGGAAGTGCAGATCCAGGTCGAGGGGGCACCCCGGGCGCTGCAGGAGTTCCTCGGTGCCCTCGGGG
>JAHECL010000045.1 GCA_024641745.1 Gemmatimonadota bacterium
AGGCAGCCGGTGCCGGGGCGGCGGTGGCGCGTTTCGCGGACTTCTTCACTGGCATCCAGGCAGCTCGACCGGGGTGGGGAGGATGAGGCGATTTGCTTGACACAAGTGCCGCTTGCGCCTAGGTTTGTGTGCTGTCATCGGAAGGATGTTTTGCTGGTTCCGGCGACAGTTATAGATAATGGGGGCGTAGCTCAGTTGGGAGAGCGCGTGAATGGCATTCACGAGGTCAGGGGTTCGATCCCCCTCGCCTCCACTCCCTGAGTGGATCAGGCGGCCGGACGCGCCTGGAGTAGTTGCGCGACGACGGGGACTCGGCTAGACTCCCGTCCCTCGTCATTGCGGGAATAGCTCAGTTGGTAGAGCACAACCTTGCCAAGGTTGGGGTCGCGGGTTCGAGTCCCGTTTCCCGCTCTCCAGAGGATACGTCGCGGGGTGGAGCAGTCTGGTAGCTCGCCGGGCTCATAACCCGGAGGTCGTGGGTTCAAATCCCACCCCCGCTATGGCAGTACCTGAGGACTGAGGAACGAGGACTGAAGACTGAGAGGTCGCTGGTCGCTGCCCTCGGCCTTCGGAGTCTCGGACCTCAGTCCTCGAAGTTTCGGGCGGTTAGCTCAGTTGGTTAGAGCGCCACGTTGACATCGTGGAGGTCACAAGTTCGAGCCTTGTACCGCCCATGCAGTCTGCGCCCATAGCTCAATTGGATAGAGCATCTGACTACGGATCAGAAGGTTAGGGGTTCGAGTCCCTTTGGGCGCACTTTTGCAGGGACGGGGCGTAGCGTAGCCTGGTAGCGCGCCTGCTTCGGGAGCAGGAGGTCGCCGGTTCAAATCCGGCCGCCCCGATGGGAAGGACCGAGGGACTGGAGACTCAACAACGGGTCCGTAGCTCAGTTGGATAGAGCGCTTGCCTCCGGAGCAAGAGGTCGCGCGTTCGAGTCGCGCCGGGCCCATGTCACGTACACACGAAGCCCCGCCATCAGCGATGATGACGGGGCTTCGGCATTCCCCCCGGTGCGGCCCCCCGGGGTCAGACCCGCGCGGTCGCCACGGCCCTGACGACGTCGCTCTGCGTGATCACGCCGAGCAGCTCGCCGTCCTTTTCCACGAACAGCCGGTGCACGTTGGCGTAGAGCATCTGCTGCGCCGCCAGCTTCACCTCCGCCTGCGGCTCGATCGTCATCGGCTTGGGCGTCATCAGGTCCCGGACCAGGACGTCCCGGAACATCGCTCCGCCCTCCGTCTCCGGGGAGTGCTCGGCCATCGCGGTGAGGATGTCGCTGGTGGAAAGGACACCCACGAGATGGAGGTTGCCGTCCACCACCGGCAGCCCGGTCACATGGGCGTCGGCCAGTGAGAGAATCGCCTCGGAGACAAGGCTGTCGCTGGGAATCGTCACCAGGTTCGACTGCATCAGTTCATTGACGAGCATCCCCGCCTCCCCGTTGGAGTTACCCGAAACCTACCACCTCGTGCCTCTTTACAGCGTGAAGGACTCGTGAGCGGCCCTTCACGGAACCATCACCATTCCTTTACCACCAACCGCCAGATTCCAAGGCATGAGAACTCGTGCCGCCCCCGACGCTGATTTCCTGCGGGAATTCCCCTGGCTGGCCCCGGAACCGAACCCGGCCGAGCGCACGCCAGCGCCCCAGCCGCTCAAGGCGCTGACGCATCCGCCGCGCCGGTGGCCCCGACCCAGGAAAGCCCGGCCTCACCCCTCCACTGACGGCGGGTGAAGGGCCAGGACCGGGACATCCGCCCCGCGGACAACCTTGTCCGTCACGCTCCCCAATACCATCCGCTTCATCCCCGAGGCGCCACGCGTCGCGATCGCGATGCAGTCGGTCGCCTCCGGGCGCGCCTGCTCGAGAATCGCCTCCGCGGGTGAAACCGACACGACGACAGTGGTGCTGACCTTGCATTCCCGCCGTTCCAGGCGGTCGGCCACCTCGTCGAGGTAGACCGCGGCCGCTCCCCTGCCCTGCGGCGAGCCGTTCGATTCCGGGCCGACCACCCGCACCAGCGCGATCTCCGCGGTGGGCGGAGGACAGAGCGCCAACGCCGGCTCGATGACCGCCTCGGCCCGCTCCGAGCCGTCAAGGGTGATGAGCATCCGCCGGAACGCCATCCGGCTGTCCTGCACCCTGGTTTCGTGATGGCGCAGCAGCAGGATCGGGACATCGAGGTGCCGCAGCAGGTGGTCGGCCACGCTCCCGAGCCAGAAGCGGCTGACCACCCCCCTGCCATGGGTCGTCATCACGACCATCTCGGCACCCACCCGCTCCACATGGGCCACGAGCGTCTCCGCCACGGGACCATCGAGGATGTCCGCCTCGACGCGGACGCCGTACTGGGCGTGCATCCGCGACGCGATCTCGCGCAGGTATTCCTCCTCACCCTCCCGCGCCAGCCGGTCCAGTTCGTCGATGGCCGTCGACATCGCGACCGAGTCGGCGCTCGGCGCCACCGGATGGTGCACCAGCGCCATGTGCAGGACGGCGCCCGTGCGGCGGGCGGTCGCGCAGGCGGCGCGCAACGACTCCTCCGCGAGCCGCGAGCCGTCGAGCGGGGTCAGGATGGCGCGCACGGGGACTCCTGAGAGTGACTGACCCCTGCAACGTGCCTGCCTGAAGATGAAGGAAGCTTGAAAAAAGATGGAAAACGGGGGGCCGGCGCGTCGAGGATCAGGCGAGGACGGCGCGGATCTCCGAGATGAAGGCGTCGACATCGCCCTCCGTGGTGTCGAAGGAGCACATCCAGCGCACCTCCGAGCCCGCCTCATCCCAGATGTAGAAGGAGCGCCGTTCCTGGAGCGGCGCGATGCGGCCGCGGGGAAGCCGTGCGAAGACCGCATTCGCGTCCACCGGTTGCGTGATCGTGATGCCGGGCACCTCGGCTGCCCCCCGCGCGAGGCGGCGCGCCATGCGGTTCGCGTGCGCCGCATTGCGGCGCCAGAGCCCATCCCGCAACAAGGCCTCGAACTGGGCCGCCACATACCGCATCTTCGACGGCAGCTGCGTGGCCTGCTTCCGGCCGAAGCGGAGCGCCTCGTCGAGCGCCGGATCGAACATCACCACCGCCTCCGCCCCCATCGCCCCGTTCTTCGTCCCGCCGAACGAGAGCACGTCCACCCCCACGTCGGCGGTGAGCGCACGGAGCGGGAGGTCCAGTGCCGCAGCGGCGTTGCTCAGCCGGGCACCATCCATGTGGAAGAGCAGGCCGAACTCCCGCGCCACGTCGGACAACGCGCGCAACTCGTCCGGCGTGTAGACGGTCCCGTACTCGGTCGATTGGCTGACGGAGATGACGCGGGGACGCGCGTGATGCGCCTGGTGATCCTCGCCGAGGCCGCCGACCGCGGCGCGAATCATCTCCGGCCGGAGCTTCCCGTCCGGTGTGGCGAGGGGAAGGAGCTTGCAGCCGAGGAATCGCTCGGGCGCACCGCACTCGTCGACGTTGATGTGGGCGGTCGTGGCGCACAGGACCGCCTCCCAGGGCCGCAGGAGCGCGCCGAGGCCGACCACGTTCGCCCCGGTGCCGCCGAGGACGAGGTAGGCGGCTGACCCCTCCCCGAATTCCGCCTGGAAGAGCGCCAGCGCCGAGGCGGTCCAGCGATCGGCTCCGTAGGCCAGCGCATGCCCCTCGTTGGCCGCCATGATCGCCGCCAGCACCTCCGGATGGGTGCTGGCGGAATTGTCGCTGGCAAAGTGCCGGGCCGGGGCGGCCATGACGCGACTAGTGCGGCGAGGTCGGCGCCGTTTCCGGGGCGGATGCCGCCGCCGCGGGCCAGGTGTTGTCGGCGGGGTTCTGATCGGGGAAGCGGCCGTGCGGATCGAGGGTGATCTTCTCGATCGTGCGCTTGCCGAAGGCGAGCGGGGCCACGAAGGTGCGGCTTCCGCCGAACCACACATCCACCGGCCAGGTGACCGTGGCGGTGTTTCCGTCGATGACCGCATTCTTCATCGGCTTGATCGGGGGACCGTCCGCCGCGAACTCGACCTTGAGCACCACCGGTGACGGCATCTCGCCGGCCTGATGGACGGTCACCTCGGTCCGGTCACCGCGGGTGGTCACCGCGGCGATCGACCCGTCCGACGACTCGGTCGTGAAGAGCCAGTAGTACCAGAACCAGCCAAGGTCCGTGGAGAACTGCCGGCTCATCGAGAACATGAAGTCCCACGGCGACGGATGCCTGAAGCGCCAGGTCATCGCATAATTCGACATCGCCCGCGTGACGGCGGAGTCGCCCACGATCCCGCCCAGCATCGAGAGCATCATCGGCGCCTTGCCGTATGTGGTGAAGCTGTACATCGGGCCGCTGAAGTTGGCGTCCGTCATCATGTTCAGCTCATACTCGTTGCCCGAGATGCGGCCGTACCGCTGGCCGACGCCGTCGAGCACCGCGGGCCGACCCTGGAAGGCCGCGCCGGAGAGGATGTTCATGTAGCTGTTGAACCCCTCGTCCATCCAGCCGTACCAGGTCTCGTTGACACCCACCATCATCGGCCACCACTGGTGCCCGATCTCGTGGTCGGTCACCCCGAAGCCCGGGCCGCTCATCGTGAGCATCGGATACTCCATCCCGCCCTCGGGGCCGTCGACCTGGGTGAAGACCGGCCAGGCGTAGGGCATCCAGAGCTTGGAGTAGAATTCCAGCGCGTGCCGCGCCATGGCACCGGTCTCCTTGTACCGCGTGCTCTCGGGCATGTAGAGCAGGTAGACCGGGATCGCACCGCGGCCGGGAATGGTGGCACGCGTCGCGTCCCAGACATAGTCGATCGAGGCCGCCCAGGCGAAGTCCGCCACGCTGTCGGCAAGGAAGTGCCAGACCAGCCGGTCGCCGGCGAGGGTGGCCTTCCCCGCTCCCCGCTCTTCGGGACCGACGATGACGATCTGGCTGTCGCTCGCCGTGGCGCGCGCGAGCCGGTCACGCACCGTCGGGGTGAGCACGTCACCGGAGTTCACCAGCTGGCCGGTGGCGCCGACGAGCCAGCCGGCAGGGACATCAATCCGGACATCAAACGTGCCGAAGTTGTTGTAGAACTCCGAGCTGCTCATGTACGGGTCGTTGTCCCACCCGCGGAGGTCGTCGTAGTTGGCGACCCGGGGATACCACTGCGCGAGCTGGAAAAGGGAATTTCCCCACGCGCCCATCCGGTCGCCCCGCATCCCCTCGGGGATCACCGGCACCTTCATCGCCCAGCTCACCTCGAGGGTGCCGGTCCCGCCGGCCGGAATTGGCGTCTCGAGCCGGACCCGGACCAGGGTGGTGGAGTTCCACCGGGGGCTCAGGCTGTCGGCGTTCAGCTCGCGGCCGTTGGCGCGCACTCGGGTGATCGACATGCCGCTGGTGTTGGTCGTCACCGGCCGGGAGCGCGCCACCTTCGACGTGAAGAGATTCTGGTCGAGGCGGATGCCGAGGTCCTTCAACTCGGTGTCGCTCGGGTTGGTGATCAGCACCGTCTCGCGCCCCGAGACGATGCCGGTCGCCGGGTCCAGCCGGGCCTCGATGGCATAGTCGGTCCGAAGCTGCCAGTACCTTGCGCCGGGCTGGCCGGTGGAGTCCCGGGTGCCCGCCTCGAGCCCGCGCTGGATCGAGCGGGTGATCGGGATGGTCCGGCGGATCGCCCGTTCAGGCTGTTGCTGGGCGGCAAGCGGTGACACGACGGTGAGCGCGGCGAGGAGGAGGGCAGGAGTACGCATTGGATCCACTCTGTCTGAGGACGAGGGCGTCAGGGAGAGTGGAAAAGTAGGCCGGATGGGAGGGAAATGGTACGGCAGGGCGGCGGGGCTGTGGGACCCCGCCCTGGTGTCAGGTGTCGCGGAGCAGGGTCCGCATCCTGATGGCGAGCGCCTCGATCTCCCGGATGCTGGTCAGCGTTTCGGGGTCGAGCCGCGATTCATTCAGGAGGAGCAACTGGGCCTCCGCGAGCAGCGCGGAGAGGGGATTGGCAAGGTCGTGTTTCAGGCGGTTGATCGGCTCGGCGGCGCCCATGCTACTCCAGGGAGCGGTAGAGGTCGCGGAAGTGGTGCTCGCGCAGGGACTGCACCGAGTCCCAGAGATCCTGTTCGCGTGCACCGCAGAAGATCTCGAAGGTCTCACGGGGCACATCCACGCCGTCCGCCAGAAACTGCAGGCGGCCGCGCCAGATGCGGTGCTCATCGAGCCGGAGAATCAGCGTCACCGCGAGGGACTGACCGGCGTATGTGATGGTTGGGAGGTCGAGCAGGACCGGCTCACGGGAGTCGCGGGCAAGGACGGTACGGAGGGTCTGTGGTGGCATGGCAGAGCCTTTCCAGAAGCCGGCGGCCGGCGGCTTACTCGCAAGGTACACTCCGCTAAAGATATGGTATTGAGGGAATTACGCAATAGGGCGGAAGTGGTTTGGTAGGGTGGCCAGCGGGCCGGATGGCGATCCCCACTTGACGCCGCAAACCGGGGCCCGTACCTTGCACGAACACCGCCACTCTAGCAGCCCACTCCCCAGCGCAACGAGATTGTCGCCCCCGCCAGTGCGGGGCACTCCCCATAGACGGTCAACACCCGATCACCATACTGGATCTTCCCATTCCGCATCACCCTGCCCCCGGCCCTTTCTTGGCCGGTCGCCCCCTTTCGGAGCCACATCCGTGGATATCGCCGAACTGAAGCAGAAGTCCGTCGCCGAGCTGCAGACCCTCGCGGAGCAGCTCAACCTCACCAACTACTCCGGGCTCCGGAAGCAGGACCTCATCTTCCGCATCGAGCAGTCCCTGCTCGACTCGGATACCGTCATCCGTGGCGAGGGGGTCCTGGAGATCCTGCCCGAGGGCTACGGCTTCCTGCGCAGCCAGGACTGGAACTACCTCTACGGCCCGGATGACATCTATGTCTCGCCCAGCCAGATCAAGCGGTTCGACCTGCGCACCGGCGACACCGTGATGGGGCAGGTCCGTCCGCCGAAGGAGGGGGAGCGGTATCTCGCCCTCCTCAAGGTGGAGAGCGTCAACTTCGAGGAACCGGAAAAGACCAAGCACCGGATCGCGTTCGACAACCTGCGGCCGAGGTATCCCGACAGCCGGATTCGCCTCGAGCAGAGCACCGGCGACCTCGCCATGCGCGTGGTGGATCTCCTCTCCCCGATCGGCAAGGGCCAGCGCGGCCTGATCGTGGCGCCGCCCAAGGCCGGCAAGACCATCCTCCTCCAGAAGCTCGCCAACGCCATCAGCGAGAACCACCCGGAAGTGGTGCTGATCGTGCTGCTGATCGACGAGCGGCCGGAGGAAGTGACGGACATGGAGGAGAACGTGAAGGCGGAGGTGATCTCCTCCACCTTCGACGAGCCGGCCGACCGCCACGTCCAGGTGGCCGACATGGTCATCGAGAAGTCGAAGCGGCTGGTGGAGCACGGCCGGGACGTCGTCATCCTGCTCGACTCGATCACCCGCCTCGCCCGCGCCCACAACGTGGTGGTGCCGCACTCCGGCAAGATCCTCTCGGGCGGCGTGGACGCCAACGCCCTCCAGAAGCCGAAGCGCTTCTTCGGTGCTGCCCGCAACATCGACGGCGGCGGGTCGCTCACGATCATCGCCACCGCGCTGGTCGACACCGGGAGCCGGATGGACGAGGTCATCTTCGAGGAGTTCAAGGGCACCGGCAACATGGAACTGGTGCTCGACCGCCGCCTCGCCGACCGCCGCATCTACCCCGCCATCGACATCCAGAAGACGTCGACGCGCAAGGAAGAGCTCCTCATGGACAAGGACGAGCTCAACCGGGTCTACCTCCTCCGGAACTTCCTGGCCGACATGCCGCCCGTCGAGTCGCTGGAGTTCCTGCTGGAGCGGATGAAGCGCACCAAGACCAACAAGGAGTTCTTCGCCACGATGGCGCAGTAGGGGTGATCCCCCGCACGGGCCGGATCCTCGCACTCGACTGGGGTCTGATCCGGTTCGGGGTCGCACGCTCCGATGAAACGCAGGTGCTCGCCTCCCCGCTCGGCACCCTCACCCGGCGCGCCGGCAAGCGGTTCCCGATGCCGCCGTTCCTCGCCCTGCTCGAGGCGGAGCCGGTGGTCGGCATCGTCGTCGGGCTCCCCATCTCCCTCGAAGGCAGCGAGACCGATTCCAGCACGGCGGCGCGCGCCCTCGCCGACCTGGTCGGGCGGCGCACCGGCCTGCCGGTGGAGATGGCCGATGAGCGGTTCACCACCGCCATCGCGCTGGACGCCGTCCGCGAGATGGGCGGGTCGACCCGTGGACGGAAGGAGGAGGTGGACGCGCTCGCGGCCACCGTCCTGCTCCAGCAGTATCTCGACCACCGGCGGGAATCCGCGTGAGGCGTCGCCGCCAGGCGATGGCCGGCCTCCTGCTCCTGTCCGTCGCCTGCGGTGGACCGGCTCCCGACGCCCCCCTCGAGCAAGTCACCGTCCCCAGGGGGGCGAGCATCCGGGCCATCAGCGACTCCCTCGTTGCCCATCGGGTGCTCGAGCACCCACGATGGTTCCGCACCCTCGCCAGGCTGAGGGGCGCGGACCGCAAGGCCCAGGCGGGCATCTACGAGCTGCGCCAGGGCGAGCGGGTCAGCGCGATCCTCAAGATCCTGGTCGAGGGACGCGGGAAGCTCGTCCGCTTCACGGTGCCCGAGGGGGAGACGCTGCTCGGCGTGGCGGAACAGGCGGAACGGCAGCTGGACATCGCCGCCGACAGCTTCCTCGCCGCGACGCGCGACACGGCGCGGCTTCGCGCCGCCGGGGCCGAGGGCCCGAGCTACGAAGGCTGGCTGCATCCGGAGACGTACCTGGTCCCGCTGACCATCGTCCCCGAAGACCTCGTGGACCTGATGGTGCGGGAGACGGTGGCGCTCTGGACGCCGGAGCGCGACGCCCGACGGGACACGATGGGGCTCACCCGGGTCGAGGTGCTGACGCTGGCGTCGATCGTGGAAGGGGAGGCGCTGGTGGATGACGAGCGACCGGTCATCGCCGGCGTGTATCTCAATCGCCTGCGGCTCCGGATGGCGCTGCAGGCCGACCCGACGGTCCAGTACGGCATGGAACTGCTGACGGGAGCCCGGAAGACCCGCCTCCTGACGAAGGACTACAAGTTCGAGTCCCCCTACAACACCTACCTGCACCCGGGGCTGCCCCCGGGCCCGATCAACTCACCGGGGACCGCGAGCATCGACGCGGTGCTCAACCCTGCCAGTGTGCCCTACCTCTTCTTCGTGGCCGGCCCCGACCGACGCCACGTCTTCTCGCGCACCTACCGCGAGCACCTGACCGCCATCCGGCGGGTTCGGGAAGGGGTGCTGCCGCCCCCGGAGATCAACTGACGCCCCGGTACGCCCGCGCCGCCCCCTCCGCGTCCTCGGCGCCGAGAATCCCCCGCACGACAGCGACCCCCGCCCCACCAGCCCCCAGCACCGACTGCATGTCCTCCGGCAGGACTCCACCGATGGCGACACAGGGGACTCCCGACGGCGCCAGGCGCCTGATCGCGGCGAAGCCATCGACGCCGATGGCGGCACCGGCATCGGCTTTCGTTGCGGTGCTTCGAAGCGGGCCGACACCCCAATAATCCGCCAGCAGCCCCTGCCCCACTTCCGCCGCCGAGCCGACCGACGCCCCGAGCACGAACCCTGGTGGTACCGCACGACGGGCGAGTGCCACCGGGACGTCATCGGGCCCGAGGTGGACGCCGGCGGCGCCGGCCGCCAGCGCGACGTCGAGTCGGTCATTGAGGAAGAGCGGGACGGTGAGCGCGGCGAGGAGTGCGCGCGCCGAGGCGGCGAGGTCGCGGGGGGAGGCCCGCTTCAGGCGAAGCTGCACCGAGGTGACGCCGCCCCGCTCCGCCGCCAGGCAGACCGCCACCAGGTCCCGGCCGCCGACCAGGACGTCGTCGGTCACCAGCACCAGCTTCAGCGCTCCCGCTAGATTGATCGTCATGACCGACCGAACCTATCGACCCGGGAGCCGCGCGTGAAGGCCGTCCGTGTCAGCGACCGGGGAGCGGCCCGCTGGACCCGCGGCCATCCCTGGATCTTCCGAAGCGATTTGCTCGATGAGGTTGCGGAGCCCGGCGTGGTGCCCGTCACCGATCCACGGGGCCGCTTCCTCGGCCAGGCGCTCGCGTCGCCCCGCTCCGAAATCCGGCTCCGGCTCCTGGAGCGGAGCGATGCGCCGATTGACCGCGCCTGGTGGCGCACGCAACTCCGCGCGGCGCTCGCACGCCGAGAGGGCATCGACGCGAACGCCTATCGCGTCGCGCACGGCGAGGGAGACGCGCTCCCGTCGCTGGTCGTCGACCGCTACGACCGGTGGGTCGTGGCGCAACTCCTCTCGGCGGGGCTCGAGACGATGCGCGACGACATCGTCGCGGCGCTCAGCGAGGTCCTGACACCGGCAGGGATTCTCCTGCGCAACGACGTCCCCGTCCGGAAGCAGGAGGGGCTGGCCGAGGAGGTGGTGCTCGCGGCCGGTACCGTCCCCGACGCGATCGAGGTGCGGGAGGGCGCGGTGCGGTACCTCGCGGCGCCCTGGGACGGGCAGAAGACCGGCGCCTTCCTCGACCAGCGCGAGCACCGGATGCTCGCCGCCGAGCTGGTCCGGCCCGGGGGCACGGCGCTCGACTGCTTTGCCTACCACGGCTCGTTTGCGCTGCACATGGCGACGCGGACCGGACGGGTGGCGGCGCTGGACGCCAGCCGGGACGCATTGGCACGCGGCACCGAGAACGCCGTCCTGAACGGGATCGACAACATCGACTGGGTGGAGGGGGACGCGTTCGAGGCGCTGCGGGAGTGGGAGCGGGCCGGCCGGCGCTTCGACATGGTGGTCGTGGACCCGCCGGCGTTCGCCAAGCACCGGGGCGCGCTGGGTCAGGCGCTGCGCGGCTACGGTGAGATCAACCTCCGGGCGATGCGCATCCTGGCGCCGGGCGGCGTGCTGCTCAGCGCCTCATGCTCCTACCACCTGCACCGCCCCGAGTTCCTCAAGATGCTGGCCAACGCCGCCGCGGACAGCGGGCGCCGGATGACGCTCGAGCGGGTGCTCGGTCAGGCGGTAGACCACCCGGAAGTGATAACGATTCCTGAGACAGGCTATTTGAAGGGGGCTGTGCTGCGGGCGGATTGATCGGTTGTCCCCCGCCTGACCGGTTGTCACGAATCGTCGCTGGATTCACCGAGGTGGAAGTCCGAGAATCCAGTCGGCGATGTCCGTGATCGCCTGCTGGTCGACGTGTCCCGCGACCCCATACTCCGCGGGACTCGATGGACCACTCCCCGCGATGAAGAGGTGATTCAGCGCTGGATATTCCAGGAACTCCACCGCGGTGTCGCCCGCCAGCCCCACCTGCCACGCATTAAAGTCCACCATCGTCACCTGATAGTCCCGCCCCCCCTGCAGAACCAGGATCGGCATCGGCAGGCGCGCCGCCGTCGCGACCGGGTCGTACGCCGCCAGGTCGAGCCAGTAGGCGGCCGGCGCACCGAGGAGCAGTGCACGGGACGAGGAATCTGCGATGGTCAACGCCCGCACGGCCGCAAAGCTGGGGCGCATCGGGGCGATGGCGCGATCGAAGGCCACGGTATCAGTGCCGGGCAGCGACCGCAGGTAGGCGAACTGCTCCTCCATCATGTCCGTGAGCGGCCTGGTCGCACCGGCCAGGATGACGAGACCGGCGAGCGAGGGCTCCAGCAGCCCGATCCTGGGGGCCAGCATGCCACCGAGGCTGTGCCCCAGCACCACGACCCGCCCGGAGTCCACCTCCGGCAGGCCCCGGAGGAGCGCCACGGCCGAGCGGGCGTCGTCCACCACCTCATCGTCCACGGTGAAGGACCGTCCCATGAAGGAGAACGGCGCGGCGCGACTGCGCTTCTCGTACCGCAAGACGACGATGCCGCGGGCAGAGAGACCGGCCGCCAGGTCGCGGAAGGGCTTGTTGGCGCCGACGGTCTCGTCGCGGTCGTTCGGCCCGGAGCCGTGCACCAGCACGACCGCGGGCGCACCCGCCACGCCCGCCGGGATGGAGAGAGTCGCCGGCAGCCGGATCTTCCCGGTCACCACGACGGTATCGTGCTCGGTCACAACCTCCCCCTGCGCGGGGAGCGACGCGGCGCAGAGGGACGCGGCAACGGCCAGGCACCAGACGCCCCGGAGGTTCATGACGCCGTCGGTCGCCCGGACCCGGTCCCTTCCTTCTCCTTCCGCCACTCGAGGTATGAGTAGAGCACCGGCCACAGCACGATCGGGAACACGAGCCAGAGCATCAGCCTGGTCCCGGCGGGGCCGCGACCCAGGAAGGAAATAACGATGAATGCGAGCCCCGCGAGCGTGAACGCATAGCCCCCCACCCGGTGCGTCTTGCGCCAGACCTGTTCGCTGCTGAGGGTCCACGGCGTCCGGATGCCCATGAACCAGTTGGGGCGGATGCGCGGCAGGAGGTTGCCGATGAAGACAAAGAGCACGCCGATCAGGGCGGGGATCGCCCGGCTGATGCTGATCGGCCACCCGAGGGCGGCGCCGAGGACGATCACATGCACCACGCCCGTGAACGCCACGATCACGTTGACGAGGAGGAAATAGACCGACCCGTGAAACTCATAGTTCTTCTTGAGCGGGTCGATGCTGGGCAGCACGGCAAAGAGCAGCGACAGGAACGCCATGAGTCCCGGCATCAGGAAGGCGGCGAAGGCCGGCGACGACCAGTCGTCGGGCTGGCCGTTCATTCCCCAGTGGGTGGCCACGCGCTCCGGGAGCTGGGGCAGTGCCCAGAGCGCAAACGCGAGGGCGGCAGCGGTGATCACGAACGCGGGCAGCATCTTACGCATTGCGGCGCTCCTTCCGGCGTGGGGCGATCTCGAGCAGGTGCTGCAGGGCGTCCTGCACCACGGTGGTGTTGAGCGAGTAGCGGATGAACTGGCCGTCCCGCGTGGCGAGAACGAGGCCGGCTTCCTTCAGCACCGAGAGATGATGCGACACCGACGCCCACGCCACCGGGAACTGCCCGGCGATTTCTCCCGCCGGCAGGTCACCGTCCCGGAGCATCGCCAGGATGGCCCGGCGGGTGGGGTCGGCGAGCGCCTTGAAGGTCTGGTCGATCATTACGCTAAGATATTCGTCTAAGTATCTAAGTCAACCTGGAACCCTTCCCCGGTCCCGTCGGCTCCCGGCCGCCTTGCCCTGCTCCCCCTCCGGTATGACTTTTCCCCCATGCACCGCCCCGATCCCGCCGTCCAGGAGCGCACCCGTCGCGTGCGCGGCGTTCTGCTGGGCGTCCTCTTCGCCAACCTCGCCGTGGTCGCGGTCAAGTTCGGGGTCGGGTTCGGCATCGGGTCACTCGCGGTCGTCGGCGACGCCGTCCACTCCTCGGTGGACGCGATCAACAATCTCTTCGGCCTCGCCGTCGTCCGCTTCGCCTCCAAGGGCCCCGACGCCGACCACCCGTACGGCCACGCCAAGTTCGAGAGCCTCGGCGCCCTGCTCATTGTCGTCTTCCTCTCCCTCTCCGTCTTCGAACTCCTGCGCGGCGCCTGGGCCCGTCTCTGGGACGGGGCGCCGACGCTCGTCATCACGCCGGTGCAGGTCGCACTGCTGGGCATCACCCTCGCGATCAACATCTGGGTGGTCTGGTACGAGACCCGCGCAGGACGGCGGCTCAACAGCACCATCCTCCTCGCCGACGCCGCCCATACCCGGGTGGACGTCTTCATCACGCTGGCCGTCCTCGGCGGCCTCGGGCTGGCCCACCTCGGCTATCCGATCGCCGACCCGATCCTCGCGATCGTCGTCGCCTTCCTCGTCGTGCGGGTGGGCTGGGAAATCGTCGGCCACTCGATGCCGACCCTGGTGGACGGCGCGGCGGTGGACGAGCCGACGATCCGCGTGGCGGCGGAAGGGATCGCCGGGGTCCAGTCCGCCTATGCGATCCGGTCGCGCACCGCGGCGGCCCTGACCTTCGCCGAAGTCACCATTGCCGTGGACGGCAGCCAGAACGTCACGGCGGCCCACCACATCGCCGACGCCGTGGAAGACAAGCTCCGGGACGAGCTCGGGTTCAACCACGTCCAGGTGCACGTCGAGCCATGCTGACCCTCGCGCAGCTCCGGCAGCAGCGCCGGCGACGGTCACCGCCGTCGCTCAAGCAGCAGTACCAGGAGTTCGTGATGCAGCGGGTGGAGGGGTTCAAGAACTCCATGTCACGGGAGGAGCTGCTGCGCCTCGGCGACGAGGCGGTGTCCGAGATGCAGGCGACCATCGAGGGTCAGTTCACGCTGACCGAGGTGCTCATGGTCGACCAGGTGGACCGGCTGATCATCAAGCGGCTGCGACTGCGTTCCTACGCACGCTGGCGGGAGCAGTACCTCACCCTGCGCGCGGCCCAGCGTGAGCCGATGCACTGGGGCGTGGACCCCGGCAGCCCCGTCTCCCGCATCCTGCCGCGTCTCGAGCCGGGGGACTCGGCGCTGGTCTTCGGCACCGGTGCGGAGCCGACGACCTACCTCCTGGCAGCCCACGACGTCACCGTCACCTTCGTAGCCGGCAATATCGGCACGGTCGAACGCGTCGAGTCGCGGATGGCGTCGGAGTCGCTGGGCAGCCAGTTCCAGGCCTACGTCGTCCAGGTGGGCGGCGACATCTCGTCGTTCGTGCCCCCCGTCCAGCTGGTCGTGGTTGATGCCTCGGAGCTGACTCCGCTCGAACCCGATGCCCGCCGCGCCGTGATTGAGCAGATGCAGCGCTTCACCGAGCCCGGCGGCGTGCACGCCGTCCTCCCGACGCGCGGCCTGGCACCCCACGCACTCCGGACGCTCTACGCGGGCTGGGAGGAAGAAGCGGAGCGACCGGGCGGTGGCAAGGGCCGGCGCGAGGGGCTGCTCTTCTCCCTGCCCGTGGGTCGAAACGACACCGAGTGACCACTTTTCGCGTGTCAGATCGACACAGCCCTCCTGGGGTCACCATAGTAAGACCATCACCTTCAACAGGTTACAACGACAGGAAACGCGGCATGCACGGTGCGTTGTAGCGATGGTCCCGGTACGAGACCGGGGTTCACCATCGCAAGGATGTATCGGATGACCAGCCTCCCCCTGTTGCTTGATGAGTCGGCTCGCGGCATCGTGATTCGTACCCCCAACGCCGCGGCGCGCCCCGTGCGATTCTGGGCCTATCTCTGGGCCTCGGACGATGCGAGCGAAGGCCGGCCGTGGCACGAGCGGGTGCCGGTGGAACGCGACGCCGCCTGATCGCCGTCAGTCAACTGCAATCGAAAGAGCCCCCGGTCAACTGACCGGGGGCTCTGCGTATCTGGAGGTCGATGCGCGGTGCAAGGCATGGGGCCGGCAGCTGGCCGACCCCGTTGCACCTTGTGAGACTACTTGCCGCGCTTGGCCGGTGCCTTCTTCTTGGCCGGTGCCTTCTTCTTGGCAGGCGCCTTCTTCTTCGCGGGTGCCTTCTTCACGGCCTTCTTGGCCGCCTTCTTCGCAGGCGCCTTCTTGGCCGCCTTCTTGGCTGCCCGCTTCTTGACTGCCATGCTGACCTCCGGTGTCGAGTAGCTCCGTCGGCCCGAGTGGCCGAACGGCAATGCGGAAGAGCCGCTCGGCTCTTCCACCCAATCACAAGATCGCGCATTTCCGTTTTCGCGCAATACCTTTGACCCGGGGAAGTCGTTGCGGGACGGCGGATTGCGCCCTTGCAACGAAGCCGGGAGTCCCGTAAACTCGATCCAACCTCTGCATATGTGAGCCGCGCCCGACGATGCCATCACTGACGGTCAACGGACAGATCGTTCCCATTGCGCCCGGCGCCACGATCCTCGACGCCGCTCGTGCGCAGGGCATCGACATCCCCACACTCTGCTGGTATCCCAAGCTTCCGAACGTCGGCAACTGCCGCCTCTGCCTCGTCTCGGTCGAGGGCCAGGGCAAGCTGCTTCCCGCCTGCGCGACACCGGCGGCGGACAGCATGGTGGTGGAGACCGAGAGCGAAGCCGCGGTCGAAAACCGCCGCGGCGTGCTGGGGATGCTCCTCGAGCGCTACCCGCTCGCACACCTGGCGGGCAATGGCGACTCGCCCCCGCCGCAGAATGAGTTCGAGGAATACGTCCGGCGGTATGACGTGCCCCTGCCCACCGAGCAGCTGCTCGGGCTGCGCGGCGGCGACACCCGGCCGGGCGACGTGATGATCCAGCACGAGATGTCGCTCTGCATCCTCTGCACCCGCTGTGTCCGGGCCTGCGACGACATCCAGGAAGTCGGCGTGCTGGACGTCGGGCAGCGCGGGGCCCACACCGAGATCATCGTCGGCGGCGACGGCGACCCCGATCACGCCGGGTGCACCTGGTGCGGGGAGTGCGTCCGGGTCTGCCCGACCGGCGCGATCTTCGAGGTCATCCCGCGCGAGCGCTTCGGCGCCGCGGCGGTCCGGGCGCCCGACACGATCACCCGCTCGGTCTGTCCCTACTGCGGCGTCGGCTGCCAGGTGGACCTGCACGTGAAGGACGGCCAGCTGGTGCGGGTGACCTCCCCATGGATCGAGGAGGACACGCCGAACCAGGGCAGCACCTGCGTCAAGGGACGGTTCGGCACCGACTACGCCCAGCACCGCGACCGGCTCACGGTGCCACTCATCCGGAAGGGATGGGTGCAGGAGAAGGGCCGCTGGCGCTGGACGGGGGAACTGCCCCGTCACCGCGAGGGCCCCTGGCACACCATCGAGGAGATGGGCGGGCAGAAGAAACCGCGCCCCCCGAAGCGGAGCATCGGGAAGCCGCCGCAAACCGGACTCCCGATCATCGGCGACGGCGACGTCCGGGACCGCGCCACCACCCCACCGGAGTGGTATGACGCCTTCCGCGAGGCGACGTGGGACGAGGCGATGAGCCTGACCGCCCAGGAGCTGTCGCGCATCAAGGCCGAGCACGGTCCGCGTTCCCTCGCCGCTCTCTCGTCTGCCAAGTGCAGCAACGAGGACAACTACCTCTTCATGCGCATGGTCCGCGGCGCCCTGGGCACCAACAGCGTGGACCACTGCACCCGGCTCTGCCACTCCACGTCCGTCGCGGCGATGAGCCGCGCCCTCAGCACCTCGGCGGCCTCCGGGTCGATGCGCGAGATCGAGGAGGCGTGCGACGTGATCTTCATCTCCGGTGCCAACACCACCGAGAACCACCCTGTCTTCGGCGCGCTGATCAAGCGCGCGGTGACCCGCGGCGCCAAGCTCGTGGTGGCCGACGTCCGGCGGACGGAACTGGCGGCCCTGGCCGATGTCCACCTCCAGCTCCAGCCCGGCACCGACGTGGCGCTGTACAGCACCATGCTGAACCACATCCTGGGGACGGGGCTGGAGGACACGGCGTTCATCGCCGCGCGCACGAAGGAGTTCGAATCGGTGCGGCAGGCGGTGGCGCCCTACACCCTCGAGCTGGGCGAGAAGCTCACCGGCGTGCCGGCGGACAAGATCCGCCAGGCCGCGGAACTGTACGCCACCGGGCCGAACACCTCGACGCTCTGGGCGATGGGTCTCACCCAGCACGCCACCGGCACCGACATCGTGGCCAGCCTGCTGAACCTCCTCCTGGCCTGCGGAATGATCGGCCGGTGGGGCGCGGCGATGCTCCCGATTCGCGGACAGAACAACGTCCAGGGGGCAAGCGACGTCGGCGCCATTCCCTTCGCCTACACCGACTACCGCTCGGTCACCCGGCCGGAGCACCGCGCCGAGTACGCGACGGCGTGGGGGGTGCCGGAGGAGTCGCTGTCGCTGGAAGACGGGCTGATGGTCACCGAGATGACGAAGCCCGGGAGCGGCGTGCGCGGGCTGTATGTCATGGGCGAGAACCCGGTCATCTCCGACCCCGACGTGGCCCACGCCGAGGAGTGGGTGCGGGGCCTCGAGTTCCTCGGCGTCCAGGACCTCTTCCTCACCGAGACGGCGCGCTGGGCCGACGTGGTCCTGCCGGGGTCCTCCTTCGCGGAGAAGGAGGGAACCTTTGCCAACACCGAACGGCGCATCCAGCTCTCCTCCCCGGCGCTGCCTCCCCCCGGTGATGCGCGGCGGGACCTGGACATCCTGATCGATCTCTCCGAGCGGCTCGGCCTGAAGAGTCCGTACGGCGGCGCGGAGGATGTGATGCAGGAGATCGCCTCGGTCACCCCGTCGTGGCGCGGCGTCTCCTACGACGGCCTTCGCCGCCACAACTTCGGCCTGCAGTACCCGGTGCTCACGCCGGACTCCGACGGGACCGCCTTCCTCTTCGAGGACCGATTCCCCACCCCGGACGGGCGCGCCCTCTTCGTCCCCGTCGAGTTCCTCCCGCCGAACGAACTGCCCGACGCGGATTACCCGTTCGTGATGGGGACGGGGCGCCAGATGTACCACTGGCACACCGGCACGATGACCCGCCGGTCCACCGGCCTCGACGCGCGCGAGCCGGTGCCGACGGTGGAAATGCATCCGGCCGACGTGGAATCCCTGGGCGTCTCCGATGGCGAGACCGTCCGGATCACCTCGCGCCGCGGCAG
>JAHECL010000144.1 GCA_024641745.1 Gemmatimonadota bacterium
GCACCGCGAGGCTGTCCATGTAGATGCTGTCGAGCCGGCGGGCGGCGTCCTGCAGGAGGAACGCCAGGATCCGGTCGCGCGCCTCGTCCATCGTGGGCCGGCGGATGATGTGATAGCCGAAGGGTGTCTCCACCAGCCCGGTCATCTGGCCGGGGGCCAGGCGCCAGGCGGCCGAGTCGAATGCGGTGACGTAGGCGCCCTTCTTGGCGGGCGGCAGCCAGCCGCCGTCCCGCTTGCTCCCCGGATCGTCCGAGAGCTGCGAGGCGAGCAGGCTGAACTCGGCGCCCTGCTGGAGCTCGGCGAGCGCCACGCGGGCGTTCTGGCGGGCGGTGTTGCGATCCTCGGGTGAGGCGGTGGCCTGCACCCCGAAGAGGATGTGCTGGAGCACCCGCACGGTGTCGGCGAGGAAGGCCGAGTCGGCGACGGCGCTCGGAATCTTCTCCCGGCGCGCCGAGAGGGTGTCGTACCAGACGGCGCCCTTGGCCTCGGCCACCTGCGGCCAGAGGACTTCGGCGATCATGGCCGAGTCGGTGGCGAGCCGGTCGCGGGCGACGGACTGGGCGAAGAGCGTGTAGTCGCTCCAGACGGTGGCGATGAACTCCGCCGTCTCGACGGTCATCTGGGCGCCCTTGGCCTGGCCCATCATGGCCGCCAGCTGTTCCGCGGTGAGCGTCTGCCCGGCCGCGGTGGCCGCGACGTCGGCGTGCGCCGAGAAGAGGTCGCCAAAGTTGGAACAGCCCGCGAGGACGAGCACGCTGGCCGCCAGTACGATCCTGCGCATGATTTCTCCGGTTTGTAAGTTCGCGACGGGCCCCTAGGCCCCGACCATTTCGAGCGCGCGCACCAGCGCGGGCAACAACGCCTCTCCGCCCAGGCGCGTCAGGCGCAGGGACAGCGGCACGGTGCGACGGACATCGGCGGCCAGCTGGACATCGTCCAGCGCCGCCGCCAACCCCGCCATCCGCGGCGCGGTGCCCGCGCGGAAGGTGAGCCGGGCTTCATCGCCGCGAGCCACCACGTGCTGCAACCCGAGCCGGGCGCCGACCGCGCGCAACCGGCTCAGGTGCAACAGCGTTTCCGCCTCCGGCGGCAGCGGGCCGAACCGCTCCCGCAATTCCGCGCCAAGCTGTTGAATGTCGCCAGATGACGTCGTGCGCGCCAGTCGGCGGTAGATGTCCAGCTTCGACTCGTCGTCGGGGACGTAGTCGTCCGGCAGGCGGGCCGGCCGGTCCAGGACGACCTCCGGCGGCACCGGCTCCTCGATCCCTCCATCGCCCCGGAGCGCCTGCACCGTCTCCTCCAGCCACCGCATGTAGAGGTCGAAGCCGACGGCATGGGCGTGCCCCGACTGCTCCGCGCCGAGCAGGTTGCCCGCCCCACGCAACTCCATGTCCTTGAGGGCGATACGGTACCCCGCACCGAGGTCGCTGTGGTGCTCCAGCACCTTCAGCCGCTCCTCGGCCAGCAGATCCACCTCATCCGGGGCCAGGAGGTAGCAGTACGCCCGCCGGTGGCTCCGGCCCACCCGGCCCCGGAGCTGGTACAGCTGGGCCAGGCCGAAGCGGTGGGCGTCGTGCACCACCATCGTGT
The DNA here is from genome assembly GCA_024641745.1 of Gemmatimonadota bacterium. GTDB lineage: Bacteria > Gemmatimonadota > Gemmatimonadetes > Gemmatimonadales > GWC2-71-9 > SPDF01. The sequence continues at coordinate 1,591 of JAHECL010000144.1, forward strand.
TGGCGTTCGGCACGTCGAGGCCCGACTCCACGATCATCGTGGAGACGAGAATGTCGATCTCCCCGGCCACAAACCGCTGCATCACCGCCTCGAGCCTGTCGGCCGTCATCTGCCCGTGCGCCACCCCGACCCGGGCCCGCGGCGCCAGCGCCTCCACCCGGGCGGCGAAGGTGTCGATCGTCTCGATCCGGTTGTGGACCAGGAACGCCTGGCCGCCGCGGTCGAGCTCGCGGGCAAAGGCCTCCTCGAGCAGGGCGTCGTCCCACGGCTCGACGAAGGTGAGGATCGGGGACCGGTCGCGCGGCGGCGTCTCGATGAGGGTGAGGTCCCGCATCCCGGAGAGCGACAGGTGCAGGGTGCGGGGGATCGGCGTGGCCGTCATGGTCAGGACATCCACCGCCAGGCGGAGCGCCTTCAGGCGTTCCTTGTGCTTGACGCCGAACCGGTGTTCCTCGTCCACCACCAGGAGCCCGATGTCCTTGAAGTGCACGTCGGGGGAGAGCAACCGGTGCGTCCCGATGACCACGTCGGTTTCGCCGGAGGCGAGGCGCGCCAGCGCCGCCTTCTGGTCCCGCGCGCTCCGGAACCGCGAGAGGACCTCGACCTTGACGGGGAAGTCGGCCATCCGCTCGGTGAAGGTACGGCCGTGCTGCTCCGCGAGGATCGTGGTCGGCACCAGCACCGCCACCTGCTTGCCGCCCTGCACCGCCTTGAACGCCGCCCGGACCGCGACCTCCGTCTTGCCGTAGCCGACGTCGCCCACCAGCAGGCGATCCATCGGCACCGGGCGCTCCATGTCCCGCCGGACCTCCTCGATGGCCTTCGCCTGGTCGGGGGTGTCTTCGTAGAGGAAGCTCGCCTCGAGTTCACGCTGCCACTTGGTGTCGGGCGGGAAGGCGAAGCCTGCCTGGACGGTGCGCCGGGCGTAGAGATCCAGCAGTTCCGCCGCCATCTGGCGGATGGCGTGCCGGGTCTTCTCCCGCGTGCGCTTCCAGGCGGGACCACCCAGACGGTGCAGCTTGGGCGGCGGCCGGTCACCGTCCTCACCCGCCGAGCGGTAGCGCTCCAGCTGGTCCAGGCGGTAGAGCGGCACGTTGAGGCGGTCGCCCCCCTCGTACTCCACCACGGCGACTTCGAGCAGGCCACCGCCGACGGTGATGGTGTCGATGCCGCGGTACACCCCGATGCCGTGGTCGAGGTGAACCACGTAGTCGCCCGCGGCGAGCGTGCCGGTCGCCGCCGTCGGGGCCGCCTGGCGGTACCGCCGGGGGCGCCGAAGCCGTCGGGCGCGGCGGAAGATCTCGTGATCGGTCAGGACGCGGAGCGAGGGCAGCACGAAGCCGCCGTCGAGCGCGCCCACGGCCATCGAGGCGTGCGGTCCGCGGTGGCCCTCGCTCAGCAGTTCCTCGAGCCGCTCCAGCTGGCCCTCGTTGTCACAGAGGAGCAGCGTCGGCTGTCCCCCGGCCAGCAGCGCACGGAGACGGGGGATCTCCCGGTCGATGCGTTCCGGGGGGAGGAAGCCCATCTGGAGATCCACCGGTTCGTCGCGCAGGGCGAGTCGCGCGAATCCGGCCCGGCGCTCCCGCCACCGTTCCGGCGACTCGTAGAGCTCCGCGCGGCTGGGGACATCCTCGCCCATCCGGCGCGAGACCTCGAGGTGATGCGCCGCTTCCGACCAGGCGCGATCCACCTCGTCGGCGTCGGGACCGTCGGCCTCCTCCACGAGCAGCGTGTCCGCGGCCAGCAGTTCCAGCAGGGAGCTCCGGGTGGGCGGCGCCGTCGACTCGGCCCCGACGCCACGCGGCACGCCGGCGACGGGGAGCACGGTCACCTCGTCGAGGTCGTCCAGGGATCGCTGGGTGGTCAGGTCGAATCCCCGCAGCGACGCGAGGGTGTCTCCCCACCATTCGCATCGGGCCGCGGTGGTCATCCCGAAGCCGTAGACATCCACGATGCCGCCGCGGACGCTGAACTCCGCCACTTCCGTCACCGTCGGCACCCGGCGATAGCCCATCGCCTCGAGCGCCGACACGACCGCGGTGAGCCCCGGTGTCCCGGCCCGGCCTGCCGCCAGCCGCAGGGTGGCGGCGCGCAGCCAGGCCGGGATACCCGTGCGCTCCGCGGAGGCGCGCGCCGTGGTGACGAGGATCCGGATCCTGCCCTCCACCAGCGCCTGCAGCGTCTCCACCCGCTCGCCGGCGATCTCGTGATGGGGCTCCTCTTCCCCGAGTCCCTCCCGCTGGGGATAGAGCGCGATCGGCGCGTCGGTGAGCCGCTGCAGGTCGCTCAACCAGCGTTCCGCCTCCGCGGGCGTCGTCGCGATCACCGTGAAGAGCCGCTCGGGGAAACGGCGGGCCAGCCACGCGATCAGCGCGGCCCCGCTCGAGCCGGGCAGGCCGCCGAGGACGAGCCGCCCCCCGCGCGCCGGAAGCCGCTCGGCCGCATCGAGCGCCGTCGGCGTCCGGTCAAAGGCATCCAGCAGGACGGAGAGGGTCATGCGCGGCGGGTCCGGTAGCTGGCAAGTGCGACCTCGACCAGCCCAAGCAGCACGGCGAGCACGAGCAAGGCGCCCCGCAGATGGCCCCGGGCGCCGAATCCGAACGAGGCCTCGCCGATCCGGTCCAGCGACACGAGGCGGCTTGACGGCCAGAGTGACCGGAGGCGGCCGGGGGTCGCCCGTTCCAGTTGCGACTCCCGCGGATCGAGGTCCACCGTCACCGCACCGATCGTGTCCGTCCCGGCGCGCAGGAGGTAGAGGCCCGTGACCGGGGGGCGCCAGGCAGCGCCTCCCTCGACCCGCCACGTACGGTCGCTTCCGACGACCTCGGCGGCGGCATCCGGCAGGAGGACCGGGGTGCCAGGCGTCCCGGTGACCAGCGCCTGCTCCCCGCGGACCAGGCGATTCGCCAGCGCGTCGAGCAGCGGCACGAACCCCGCCGCGCCGGGCAGGGCGGTCCACGCGGGATCGATGCGACTGCCGAGCAGGACGATGTCGCCCGCATGGACGATCCACGGTTCACCGGCGACGGTGACATCCACGCCGCGCTCGGCCCCGCCGCGGTAGGTCAGGCGCAGCCGGCGGGTGACTCCGACCGGACCGAGCAGCGGCCCGCTGTCGCTCACCTGCGCCCGCGCCACCGGCCCGCCGTATCGCCACGGCATCCCGCGACGCTCGAG
>JAHECL010000145.1 GCA_024641745.1 Gemmatimonadota bacterium
TGGCCCTGATCACCCTGCTGACCGACTTCGGCACCGCCGATCCCTATGTCGCGGAACTGCGCGGTGTCCTCTATTCCCGCGCCCCCAGTGTCACGCTTGCCGACCTGAGTCACGGCGTCTCCCCGGGCGACGTGGCCGGAGCGGCCTATCTCTTTGGCCGCGCCTGGCACCGGTTTCCCGCGGGCACGGTGCACATGATCGTCGTCGACCCCGGGGTCGGGACGGGGCGGGCGGCCATCGCCTTCGGGAGTGGAGGCCACTGGTTCGTCGGCCCCGACAACGGCGTCTTCTCCGCCGCGCTCGATCATCTGCACGGGCCGGCGGTCGCGATCCGGGCATCCGCGGACGCCGCCCCCACCTTCCACGGCCGCGATCTCTTCGCGCCGGCTGCCGCGGCGATCGCGCTGGGTGGGCGGCTGGAGGAACTTGGCGAGCCGCTTCCGACCCTGCCGGTCCGCCTGGTGCTGCCGTCGCCGTTCTACGAGGGCAAGGTGGTGGTCGGCGAGGTCATCTCCGTGGACCGCTTCGGCAACCTGATCACCAACTTCACCGGCGAGGAGGTGCCCCACTACGCCGTGCTGGAGGCGGAGGACACCACGATCGGCCCGCTCCGTCGCACCTTCAGCGATGTCGGTTCAGGCGAACTCGTGGCCTATCTCGGATCGGGAGGCCAGGTCGAGATCGCCGTCCGCGATGGATCTGCGGCCCGCCGTCTCGGTCTCGGCGTCGGCGGCCGGGTGCGGGCCCGGCTCGGCTGACGCCGTCAGTCGACCCACTCGACGGTCACGCCGCCGAGCGACGTGGAGAGGGTGACGTCCAGGTGATGTGAGGCGGCGGCCTCGGAGGCGGAGGTATAGCGGTTGCCCTCCCGCGTGAATCCCGGGGGCTGGAAGGTCGCGAGGAACTGGTCGGTGGTGATGCGCACCCCGATGGTGCGCGGGATCCGCAGGGTGAGCCCCCCGACGGCCAGCGTGGCCGCCAGCGATGCATCACCCTGCCAGTTCCCGGAATAGTCGAGCAGGACGCTTCCCATCCCCCCCTCGAAGCTCACCCGGTCACAGCGGCTGTTGCCGAGTCCCGTCACCGCGAGCGCCGCCGCACCGGCCCGGAACCCCGCCGCCGTGCAGCGGATCGCGTTCGGCTTCGAGAACCGCACCTCCGTCCGACTGGCCCCGGTCTCCAGCTCGAGCGAGGAGAGACGCAATCCACCGAGGTCCACGGTCGAGATCGCCGCACCCAGGACGAGGAAGAGCTCCAGGTCCGCCTGGGGCGAGAAGCGGATGTCCGCCTGCTGCCCCTGGATGGTCCCGCTCACGCCGATCGAGCCGTTTCCCGGATTGGCGAGGCCCAGCGTGACGGCCGTGCGCTCCGCACTCCACTGGCTGACGGGCCGGAATCGCTCCGCGTCATAGGCGAGTCGCATCGAGTAGAGCGAGCCGGGATCGCCGGCCGCAACCTGCAGCGACCCGCCGCCGAACTCGATGCGGGCGTTCAACCTGACTTCCCCATGAAACTGGCGGGCGGTGGTGTACTGCTTGAGGGCCTGCGCATCGAGACGACCGGTGCCGATTGCGCCGATCAGCAGGAGGCCGACCAGGAGTCCCGGACGTCGGCTCATCGAACCGGTGGCGGGGTCTTGTGCTGGCCGGGGCGCCGGGCGGCGGGCACGCCGAATTGGGGGGTGGCCCAGAGGTACTCGTCGGTGAGGGCCTCCAGCGCGATGAACCGCCCGGCGAAGTGCCCGGCCAGCCCGAGGCGGCTCAGCAGCGCCGCTCCCAGCCCCACCGTCAACAGGAACCAGGTCACCAGCGCCGCGGCCGTGAAGGAGATCCATCCCAGGACGGGCACCCACCCAAAGGCCGCCCAGCCCCCCCAGAGCAGGATCATTCCCGCCAGGCCGATCACCACATGCCGATAGCCGTTGGGCGCGCCGATGGCGCCCTGCGCGAGGCGACGGCGGGTGTACTTCTCCCCCAGTGCGTGTGCGACCCCGAGGAGCCCGGCCAGCACCGCGACCAGCACCAGGAGCATCGTGGCGATCACGGCGAACGGGACGAGGAGGATGCCGACGACGCTGAGGATCAACCCCAGAACCAGCACCCCGAAGGTCGGGAGGATGAGGACCTGGGCCAGCACACCGACTGCCAGGGAACGGCCGAAGGTATGCGAGACGGTGTCGGAGATGATTTCGAGATTGGGTTTGCCGAAGAGGACGAGGCCGAAGCCGATGCCGAGCAGGGTCAGGAAGACGCCGGCCAGCCCGGCAACGTTGCGCAGGGCCAGCAGGAGGGGTGGGGGCGTGGTCGCCGCCGTGGATCGGTCGGCGGACGGCTCGATCGTCCCGAGCGTGTGGATGTCGCCGGTGACCTGCCCGCCTTCCTGGTACACGGTGCCGCCGTACGCGAAGACGCTTCCGGAGACGTAGGCCCCCGGGTGGAGCGTGATGTTCCCATCCGCCGTCACCAGGTTTCCGGTGAGGCGGCCGTACAGGTCGGCGTCGCCGTTCAGGACCAGGATATCCCCCCGATGCGTCTCGCCCGACCCGATCGAATACGAGCCGATGCGCGCGATGCCACCCGGGACGGTCAGCGCGAACCCCGGCGACCTCGAATCCCGGAGCGCGTCTCGCAACGCCGACTCGAGCCGGGTTGGCGTTGAGAGGTCGCGCAGCGAAAGACTGGGTCCGCCCTCGGGGGCTTCGGGAATGGCCTGGGGGGCTGGATGGGAGGCCTGGATGCGTCTGGGCGCGGCAGGGAGGGGCGCCCCGATCAGGAGCAGCAGCCCTGTGGCGAGGAAGAGCCGGTCAGCCCTGCACATGAGCCACCCGCGGCATCGGCAGGGCCATCAGGCGACGGAGCACCAGCACGCCGCCGGCATAGGCAGCGGCGGAAGCGCCGAACACGAGGCCGAGACGGGCGGGCGACTCGAACAGCCCGTGGACCCAGGGGTACCATGGCTGTGCGAGGAGGGTGGTTCCGAGGGAACGGACCGCTGCCAGCCCCAGCCCGCCGATGCCGCTGCCCGCTCCCTGGAGGAGCTGGGTCAGCGTCTCGGGATAGGCCAGGCTCCACGCCACGCTCGCCGCCATCGGCAGGAGCAGCCCCGCGGCGAGCGCGGCCGCGATGGCAAGGGGACGGGCCCTGTGCCGGATTTCCACCCGCGCCATCACCCGGTCGCCGAATCCTTCGGCCGGGCTGAAGAGCGGGAGCGACCCGATCAGGTGGGCCAGCGCGCGGTCGGCATCGGCCAGGCGCCTGCAGTCGGCACAGGCATGCAGGTGGGCCTCGCGGTTGCGCGCGAGCGACCCTGCGAGCCAGTTGTCGAGCTCGTCCGGTGTGAGATGGGTGGCAATGTGGTCCGTCATGACGCCCCTCCTACGGGCCCGCCGGGCCCGGGGTTTCACTGGCGCAAATGCGCCAGGGCCTGCCTGAGTTCCCCACGGGCCCGGTGGATGTAGGTCTTCACCGTGCCCAGCGGGAGGTCCAGCATCGTGGCAATTTCTTCATACGGCCGACCCTCGACGTGGCGGAGCAGGATGCAGGCTCGATACTCCGGGCGCAGGGTCGCGATCGCCGCCTCGATCTCCCCGCCCAGCTCCTTCGCTTCGAGCTCCTCAAGGGCCGTTTCCTGCCGGTCGCCCAGCTGGAGGGCGGAGGCCTGTATCGCCTCGGGGGTGAGGGCATGCGGGGACCCGTCGAGGGAGAGGGTGTCCAGCTCCCGGCGCCGCAGGTGGTCGATGGAGACGTTGTTGGCGATCTTGAAGATCCAGCTGGAGAACTTGTACTCGGGACGGTAGGACTCGATCGCGTTCAGCGCCTTGACGAAGGTCTCCTGGGAGAGATCCTCCGCCTGTTCGCGATTGCGCACCATGCGGTAGATGAGGGAGAAGATCGGACGTTCATAGCGGCGCACCAGTTCGCGGTACGCCGCCTGTCGCCCGGCACGCGCCTCGAGCACCACATCCTGATCGGATGCGATGGCCAGGTCGATGCCGGGCTTAGCCACGGGTGTCCCCCCGCCTTGCGGTGGGCTTTCCGTGAAGGGTAGATTGGCCGCCTATGTTAGCCACGGACAGGAAGTTACCAGTGTCGGGCGGCGCGGAAAAGCGCTCCTATGTCCGGGGGATGTTCCACGCCATTGCGCCGAGCTATGATTTTCTCAACCACCTGCTCAGCCTGAACCTCGACAAGCGGTGGAGGCGGAAGGCGGTCGAGCGTCTCAATTGGGAACACCTCCCGAATGGGACCTACCTCGATCTCTGCGCGGGGACTCTCGATCTCGCGGCGACGCTCGCACGGCAGCCGGGATTCGGGGGCTGGGTGATCGGCTCCGATTTTGTCCCCCGCATGCTCCAGCTCGGCCGCGGCAAGGCGGAGCGCATCGTGAGCGTCACGGCGGACGCCCTCGAACTGCCGCACGCCGACGCCACCTTCGATGGCGCCACCGTCGGTTTCGGAGTGCGGAACCTGATGGATCTCGACGCCGGCCTCCGTGAGGCCGCCCGCGTGCTCAAGCCGGGCGCGCGGTTCGTGATCCTGGAGATGAGCATCCCGCCCTGGCAGCCGCTCCGGGGGCTCTTCCTGTTCTACTTCCGTCATCTCCTGCCGACCATCGGTCGCCTCGTCTCCCGGCATTCCAACGCCTACACCTGGCTGCCGGAGTCGGTGCTCGCCTTTCCGGAGCCGAAGGCGCTGGCCGGGCGCATGACGGCAGCCGGGTTCCGCGAGGTGAGCTGGTCGCTCCTCTTTGGCGGAATCTGCGCGCTG
>JAHECL010000046.1 GCA_024641745.1 Gemmatimonadota bacterium
ACGTCGAACACCAGGATGCCGCCGTCAAGCGGATGCCCCCCGACCGTGGTTCGCAGGCGCAGCTCAAACGGCGCACCAGGGCACACGCGCCCGACGGCCTCCAGCACCGCCTGCGGACTGGCAGGAATCACGCGGGTGCACGAGAGACTGCGTTCCCGCGTGCCAAGCATCCGGGTCAGGATGCGGTCTTCCCGATTCGACAGCTCCACCGCACTGGCTGTGGCAATCCCGGCGGGCCGCTCGGCAATCGCCATCGCGACAAACTCCGGCGCGATGCCCGCCTCCGAGGCCGCCTGCTCCACGTCGTGCATGCGGTAGCCGCCACTCGGGAGCGGTCCCGCCGCGGCATCCGGCTCCCGATAGCGTGCCTGCAGCCGGGTCGTGGCATCGGCCTGGAGCTGTGCCGCGCGAAGCCAGATTGCCCGGGCTTGGTCGGTGCTCACCACCTCCGCCGCACCCCCGGCCTCCCTGCGCGGCGCCGACTGCAGCGCCGACTCCAGCGCCTCCGCAAACGCCTCGCCGGTCGGGTAGCGCTCCGCAGGCGCCTTGCGCAGGCTCCGATCGATGACGGCCACCAGCGCCGGGGGCAGGTCGGGCGTCAGCGAGGCGAGCGAGGGGGCCTGCCGGGTCACCTGCTGGGCCATCACCGACGCCGCCTCCTCGGCGTCGAAGGGGAGCCGGCCCGAGAGCAGCTGGAAACCCACCACACCGAGGGAGTAGAGATCACTGCGGCCGTCGAGCTTGTCGCCGGCGGCCTGCTCCGGACTCATGTAGTGCACTGACCCGAGCACCATGCCGTCCTGCGTCAGCGAGGACGCGAGCTGATTGCGCGCGATCCCGAAGTCGGTCACGATGGCGCGATTCGACCCGCGCTCGATCATGATGTTCTCGGGCTTCACGTCGCGATGGACCACGCCCCGGGCGTGGGCATACGCGAGCGCCCACGCCGCCTCACGAAGGATCCGGACCGCCTCCGCCGGGGGAAGGGGCCCGCGCGCCCGGAGCCGGTCCGCGACGTTCTCGCCCTCCACATACCCCATCGTGAAGAAGGCGAGCCCGTCGATCTCGTCGGCACGGTAGATCGGGACGATGTTCGGGTGGGAGAGCTGGGCGGAGGTGCGCGCCTCGCGGAGGAAGCGCTCGCGCAGCTCGGGGTTGGTGCCGTGGATGCGCGGCAGGACCTTGATGGCCACCAGCCGGTCGAGCCGGAGGTCGCGCGCGAGGCAGACCACCCCCATGCCGCCGCGACCGAGCTCCCGCTCGAATTCGTACTGACCGGCCAGCAGTTCCTGGAGTCGATTGACGGACTCGGCAGACACGGCGGCGGGGCTCCCTCCTGGTGGCGTCGCCATCCTGTCGGATCGCAACGGCTCGAGGCATCTGCATCGAATCAATACATCCAACCGGAGGTTTCCCCGGTGTCAGGTTGCCTAGAATAGTCGCGCAAAGCCTTGAATGTCAAACGTTTGGCCACCATTTCACCGAATCCGGCCCGTCGATTGCCGAGGTAGTCCGTTGTACCGTGGCCGCCTTGCGAGGCTCGCTCACCGGCGGCTGCCCCTGACAACGGAGGACGCGATCATGCACACCATCCTGCGCCGTACGCTGCCGGCCCTGGGCCTCGCCCTTCTCGCGGTGGGCTGCGGCAGCGACACGAATGCCCTCGCCCCGCAGTTCCAGCCGGAGGTCGTGAACACCCCGAATGTGGCGTTCAGCTTCCAGGCAACCGGACTCGCGAACGTCAGCGACGACCTGGTCTATACATGGAGCGTGTCGTCGGGGAGCATCGTCATTCACCCCGCCACCACGACGGCGAGCGGGGCCCTGACGCTCAACATCAAGGACGCGGCAGGGACGCTCGTGTACAACGGACCGATTCCGCCGAGCGGCGACATCACGCCCCCGAACGGGATCGCCGGGCCGTGGAAAGTGCGCGTCACCTTCGCCAGCTACACCGGCACGATCAACTTCGCGCTCCAGATGCAGTAGCGCGTCACGCATTCGGCGCGACGGCTCACACCGACGGGGGCGGATCGCGATGCGGTCCGCCCCCGCGGTGCTATTTTGGAGGCAGGTCACGTACCGAAGGGGCCGCCATGAACAACGAAGCGCACCGCAGTGGCCGGATCGGCTGGCTGCGCGCCGCCGTCCTCGGAGCCAACGACGGGCTCATCTCGACGAGCAGCCTCGTCGTGGGCGTGGCGGCGGCCCAGCCGGACCGGGCGGCGGTGCTGCTGGCGGCCGTCGCCGGGATGGCCGCCGGGGCCCTGTCGATGGCGGCCGGCGAGTACGTCTCGGTCAGCTCCCAGGCGGACACCGAAGAGGCGGACATGGCCCGGGAGCGCCGGGAGCTCGCGGAGTCGCCCGAGGAGGAGAAGGAGGAGTTGACGGGGATCTACGTCAGCCGGGGCCTCACCCGCGCCCTGGCCCTCCAGGTGGCCGAGCAACTGACGGCCCACGACGCACACGGCGCCCATGCCCGCGACGAACTCGGGATCCACGACCACACCCGCGCCCGTCCGATCCAGGCCGCGCTCGCGTCCGCCGCCGCGTTCGCGGCCGGGGCGGCGCCGCCGGTCATCCTCGCAGCGGTACTGTCCACCGCCGCGCTGGCCTGGGGTGTCACGGTGGTGACCCTGGCGCTCCTCTTCGGGCTCGGAAGCCTCGCCGCGCATCTCGGGGGCGCCCCGCGAATGCGCGGGTCGCTCCGGGTGGCCTTCTGGGGGGCGGTGGCGATGGGGTGCACCGCCCTGATCGGGCGGCTCTTCGGCGCGGTGGTGTAGGCGGTCGGCACCTTGCCCCTGCCCCGGTCAGCCGGCAGGTTACTCCGGAGACCGTTGCCGTCTCCGTACCTCCCCGCCGCGCCTGGCAGACCAGAGGGGCCATCCCGATGCAAGGACTGGAAACCACGTTGAAGGAATGGCTCTTCGACGCCAACGTCGGCCGCCTGGTGGCGATGGTCCTCGGCCTGGCGGTCATCGTCGCCGTCATCCGGACGGCGCAGCGCGCGCTCGCCAGCCGGATCGAGGACAACACCACCCGCTACCGGATCCGGAAGGCGCTGGGATTCGCCGGGTATCTCGCCGGATTCCTGTATCTGGCGGCGCTCTTCAGCGACAAGCTGGGCGGCCTCACGGTGGCGTTCGGCGTGGCGGGCGCCGGGATCGCCTTCGCGCTCCAGGAGGTCATCGCCAGCATCGCCGGCTGGCTGGCGCTCACCTTCTCCAACTTCTACCAGCCCGGGGACCGGGTGGAGCTCGGCGGCATCAAGGGGGACGTCATCGACATCGGCGTCCTCCGCACGACGCTGATGGAGCTGGGACAGTGGGTGGACGGCGACCTCTACAACGGCCGGATCGTGCGCGTGGCCAATAGTTTCGTGTTCAAGGCGCCGGTCTTCAACTATTCCGGTGACTTCCCCTTCCTCTGGGACGAGATCACCGTGCCGGTGCGCTTCGGCAGCGACCGGGCGGAGGCGCGCGCGATCATCACCGAGGTGGCCGACCGGGTGGTCGGGGAGTACGCCACCACCGCCTCGACCGCCTGGCGGGGCATGGTCAAGAAGTACCGGATCGAGGACGCCATGGTCACGCCGATGGTCACGATGGTCGCCAACGACAACTGGCTGCAGTTTACGCTGCGGTACGTCGTCGACTACCGCCGGCGCCGCGGCGTGAAGGATGCCCTCTATAACGGCATCATGGACCGGGTGGACGCCTCCGGGGGCCAGGTGCAGCTCGCGTCCGCCACCTTCGAGCTGGTCGCCGCGCCACCGATCACGGTGCAAGGGTCCTGATGCAGGCCGTGACCACCTGGGCCACCGAGACGTTCGGCCTGAGCCCGCAGATGCTGGTGCGGATCGCCAGCACCTTTTTCCTGGTCGTGGTCCTCATGGCGCTGCGCTGGGCCGTCCTCAAGGCGGTACACCGCCGGGTGTCCGATCTCCACGCCCGGTATCGCTGGCACAAGGGCGTGGCGTATGTGCTGGTCCTGCTCGGCGCCATGCTGGCCGCGCGGATCTGGCTGGTGGACTTCGCGGGGCTCGCCACCTATCTCGGCCTGCTCTCGGCCGGCCTGGCCATCGCGCTCAAGGATCCGCTGGCCAACCTCGCCGCCTGGCTCTTCATTCTCTGGCGCCGGCCCTTCGAGGTGGGCGATCGGGTCCAGCTGGGCGACCACGCCGGTGACGTGGTGGACATTCGCCTGTTCCAGTTCACCCTGATGGAAATCGGCAACTGGGTGCAGGCCGACCAGAGCACCGGGCGGCTGATCCACGTGCCCAACGCCCTCCTCTTCACCGCGCCCCTGGCCAACTACACCCGGGGATTCGCCTTCATCTGGACGGAACTGCCGGTGCTGGTGACCTTCGAGAGCGACTGGCAGAAGGCGAAGTCGCTGCTGGAGGAGATCGCCGCCCGGCACTCCCGCTCGACGGCCGAGGCGCTCGGGTCGGCGCAGGCCGCCACCACGGTGCGATATGCGCTGCCAAAGAGCGCCACGGCGGCCTCGGTGTATGTGACGGTGGAGGCGAGCGGCGTCCTCCTGACCCTCCGCACCCCCTGCCCTCCCCGCGAACGCCGGAAGGTCACCGACCGGCTCTGGCAGGAAATCCTCGAGGCCGTCGCGCGATGCGCCGACGTCGACTTCGCCTACCCGACGACGCGGCTCTACGCGAACCCGACCGAGGGGAAGCCCGGGAGGCAGCCGAGGACCGCTCCCCCCACGGATGCCTCTCCCTCGTAACCCGACGCCGCCGTGCACATCGAGTCGATCCTCGTCCTCCTGTTCATCGTGGCACTGGTGGCGGCGGTGCGGGTGGCGGGTAGCTGGATTGCGGCGGTGGGAGTACTCTTGCTTGGGTGGGAGCTTCGGGGGGGCCTGCTGACCCTGAGCGCCCAGAATCAAGGCCGGGCATCTCCCCGCCCGGCCCTCAACCTCCCGGACGGAGACATCATGTCCTCACGATTCTCGACATTGGGGATCCTCGGCGCCCTCCTCCTGTCGGCGCTCGCCGTCCCGGCGGCCGCCCAGGACGGCGGCGCCGCCACCGGCGCGGATTCCATCATCGACACCGGGTCCCGCCTGATCCTCGACCACATGGTCGAGATGATCGGCAGCCTGACCTCCGTCAATTACACCGTGCGGACGAAGCACGATGTGGTGGACCCCGACTATGGCACCATCACCCGATTCGGCACCAGTCAGGTGTACATGACCGGACCGGACCAGATGCAGGTGAACACCGTCAACGACGTGCGGCACGTCGGCTACTGGTACGACGGCGCCCAGGTGACGTACTACAGCTTTACCGAGAACAACTACGGCCAGATGGACGCCCCGGACAACATCATGGCCACCATCGAGCAGATTCACGCCGAGTATGGCGTGGATTTCCCTGCGGCCGACTTCTTCTATCCTTCCTTCACCGACGACCTGGCCGCGCAGAGCACCCGCATCAGCTACCTCGGTACCGTGCAGATGGAGGGGCGCGAATGCTTCCGCATCGTGGCCCAGGGGAAGGACCAGACGGTGCAGCTCTGGATCGCCAACGATGCCACCTTCCTGCCGGTCAAGTTCATCATCACCGATCACACGAACGCCAACGCCCAGTATGAGGGCACCTTCGCCGACTGGGTGCTGAATCCCGACATTCCGCCGACGGTCTACCAGTTCACGCCGCCGCCGGGTGCCACACCGCTCTACATCCTGCCCCGCACTCCCACCACTGGATCGGGGGACTGACCATGCGACAGCTTCTGCGGAACACCACATTCGTCGGCCTGACAGTCGCGGCCGTCGTCCTGCTCCTGCCGTCCACGGCACAGGCCCAGCGGATGAGCCACGGATCGCGGGGCGGATCGGCCTCGCGGGCGCGGCCCAGCGCGCAGCCGAGTCGCCCGACGAGCCGACCGAGCCGCCCCAGCACGCAGCCAAGCCGCCCCACGACACAACCCAGCCGGCCCGGCGCACAGCCGAGCCGGCAACCGTCGTCGTCGCAGCGGCCCACCATCAATGGCAGCAACCAGAACTCCGGGAATCGCGCCAGGCCGTCGACCCGACCCACCAACCCGTCCGGCAACGCCGGCCGCGGGGGCAATACCATCAACATCGACAACAGCCGGAACACGACGGTCGTCCGGAACAACAGCATCCGCTACAACCGGCCCCCCCATGTCTACGGCGGGCACCGGTACTACGCCTATCACCCCTATTACTACCACCCGTACCGCCCCTATTCCTGGGGCCCGGCGTGGCATCCGTGGGGATACTTCGTGGCACGGATCGCCACGACTGCGATCATCATCAGCATTGCAAACCAGCAGTACCACTATGACAGCGGGGTCTATTACACGGCGTCCAGCGGCGGGTACACCGTGGTCCAGGCGCCGGTGGGCGCGACGATCACCACCCTGCCCGCGAATGCCGAACCGGTCGTCGTCAACGAGACGACGAACAACTACTACTACGGCGGGACGTACTACGAGAAGTCGGACGGCGGGTACACCGTGGTGCCCCCGACGGCCGGCACCATCGTCGAGAACCTCCCGGAAGGCGCCGAAGAGGTGAAGGTCGGTGACCAGACCTACGTCAAGTACGGGGAGACCTACTACCTGCCGGTCCAGAAGGACGGGAAGAACGTCTACGAGGTCGTGGACGTGCAGCCCGAATAGGCTCCACGCACTACGGGCGGCCCGCCGCCGGACCGCATGCGTCGACACGGCCAGGTCACCTTTGGTGTGCCCTCGATCCACGGCGACCGCTTCTGCAGGACCGTCGGGTACAGCAAAAAGAACACCGCCCGGCGGAAAGCCCGGGCGGTGCGAAAGCGGCGAGGCCAGGCGGGTGCTGGGAGGCACCCTTGGGGAGCCGGTCTGTGCTGCACCGGCCTCGGAGGCTCCCATGGGTACGGGGCCATCCTGGATGCCCGGCACTCCCGCTTTCAAGTCCAACATACCATCCGGCCGGTAAAAACAGGATGAAGGCAGTTGTAAGCCGACTTCCCGAGTCCTTCACCCGGCCACCTCCATACTCCGGCCATGGACGCGCCAGCCGTGTTCGAAGCCAGGGGACTCTCCAAGGTCTACCGCATGGGCGAGGTGGAGGTGTACGCCCTGCGGGAGGTGGACCTCGACCTGTTCGCCGGGGAGTTCGTGGTCCTGCTCGGGCCGTCGGGCAGCGGGAAGTCCACCCTCCTCAACATCCTCGGCGGACTCGACACGCCGACGGCCGGCACCGTGCGGTTCCTCGACCACGACCTGACCGTCGACGACGACCGGGCACGGACCCGCTTCCGCCGGGAGCACGTCGGCTTCGTCTTCCAGTTCTACAACCTGATCCCCTCCCTCACCGCGCTCGAGAACGTGGCGCTGGTGACGGACATCGCCGAGCGGCCGATGGATCCGGCCGAGGCGCTCGGCCTGGTGGGGCTTGGGGAGCGCGTGCACCACTTTCCGGCACAACTCTCCGGCGGGGAGCAGCAGCGCGTGGCCATCGCCCGGGCCATCGCCAAGCAGCCCGACGTCCTGCTGTGTGACGAGCCCACCGGGGCGCTGGACTACGAGACCGGCCTGATCGTGCTGCAGGCGCTGGCGGACGTGAACCGGCGGCTCGGCACCACCGTCGCCGTCATCACGCACAACGCCTCCATCGCCGGCATGGCCGACCGGGTCATCCGGATGCGCAGCGGGCGGATCACCGAGGTGGAGCGGAACGCCCACCGTCTCGCGCCGACGGAGCTCACGTGGTAGCGGGCCTTCGGCCGCTGCACCGCAAGGTGCTCCGCGACCTCTGGCACCTGCGCAGCCAGATGGCCGCCGTCGCGGTCGTGATGGCCTGCGGGATCGCGATGTTCGTCACGCTCCGGTCGATGCACGGCTGGCTGCGCGGCACCCAGACGCAGTACTACGAGGCCTACCGCTTCGCCGACGTCTTCGCCAGCGCCCGGCGGGCGCCCGCCTCCCTCGCGCGCCGCATCGCGGCCCTGCCCGGCGTGGGGGCCGTGCGCACCCGGGTGGTGATGGACGTGACCCTCGACCTCCCCGGGCTGGACGAACCGGGCACCGGCAGGCTGGTGGGGATCCCGGAGCAGCGCGCACCGATGCTCAACGACCTCTACCTCCGCAGCGGCCGCTGGATCCAGCCGGGTCACGAGGACGAGGTGCTGGCCAGCGAGGCGTTCGCCCGGGCCAACGGCCTCGTGCCGGGCGACGCCATCCCGGCCGTCCTCAACGGGCGGTGGCAGCGCCTCCGCATCGTCGGGATCGCGCTCTCCCCCGAGTACATCTACGAGATCCGCGGGCTGGGTGACGTCTTTCCCGACAACCGCCGCTTCGGCGTGCTCTGGATGGGGGAGCGCGCGCTGGGCGCCGCCTTCCAGATGGAAGGGGCGTTCAACGACGCCGCGCTCACCCTGGCCCCGGGCGCGACGGAAGCGGACGTGATCGACGGCGTCGACCGGCTGCTGGCCCCGTACGGCGGCACCGGCGCCTATGGCCGGGCGGACCAGATTTCCGACCTCTTCGTCTCGAGCGAGATCGAGGAGACCGAAATCACCAGCGTGCTGATCCCGACCATCTTCCTGGCCGTCACCGCGTTCCTGCTCAACATGGTGCTGGCCCGCCTGGTGGCGACCCAGCGCGACCAGATCGCCATCCTCAAGGCGTTCGGCTACGGGAGCCCGGCGATCGCGGTCCACTACCTCCAGCTGGCGCTCGGCCCCGTCGTCCTCGGCGCCGGGGCGGGGAGCGGGCTCGGCATCTGGCTGGCGGCTGCGCTCGCCAGGGTGTATGCGCGTTTCTACCAGTTCCCGGTCGCCGAGTACACCCAGGACTGGCGCGTCGTCGCCCAGGCGCTCCTCGTGGCCGGCGGCGCGGCGCTGGTCGGCGCGCTCGGAGCCGTCCTCCGCGCCGTGCGCCTGCCGCCCGCCGAGGCGATGCGGCCGGAGGCGCCCGCCTCCTATCGGGCGGGCATCGTCGAGCGCCTCGGCTTCCAGCGGTGGGTGCCCGCGGCCGAGCGGATCATCCTTCGCAACATCGAGCGTCGCCCGCTCCGGGCGCTGCTCGCCGCCGCCGGCATCGCCCTCGCCACGGCCATCGTCATGACCGGCTGGTTCATGTTCGACGCCATCGACGTGATGAAGCAGATCCAGTTCGAGTCGGTCCAGCGGTATGACGCCATGGTCGTGTTCGACCTGCCCCGCTCCGCCCGCGCAGGGTGGGACCTGGTCCATCTCGACGGTGTCCGGCGGGTGGAGCCGTTCCGGGTGGTGCCGGTGCGGCTCCGCCGCGGCCCTCTCACCAAGCGGACCGCCCTCCTCGGGCTCGCACCCGGCAGCGAGCTGCAGCGCCTCGTGGACCGGGACGGCGCCGTGCGGCAGGTGCCCCCACGGGGTCTGCTCGTCTCGGACGTGCTGGCCAGCCAGCTCGGCGCGGCGGTGGGCGACACGGTGACCGTCGAGGTGCTGGAGGGGAAGCGCCCGGTGCGCACCGTCATCGTGGCCGCGGTGTCCAGGGACATCATCGGCAGTTCGGCCACGATGAGCCTGGAAGCGCTGCACGCCCTGCTCGGCGAGGGAGGGACGCTGTCCGGCGCCTACCTGGCCCTCGACCAGCGGAAGGCCCCGGCCGTGTACCGCGCGCTCAAGGAGACGCCCGCCGTGAGCGGTGTGGTCGTGCGGGAGGCCGTCATGCGGGGCTTCGAGGACACCATCGCCGAGAGCTTCTGGATCTCGATCTCGATGATGGTGGTGTTCGCCTGCATCATCGCGGCCGGCATCGTCTACAACGGAGCCCGCGTGGCGCTGTCCGAGCGGGGGCGGGAACTTGCCAGCCTGCGGGTGCTCGGCTTCTTTCGCGGCGAGGTCACCCGGCTGCTCCTGGGCGAACAGGTGCTGCTGACCCTGGGCGGGCTGCCGGGCGGGTTCCTGCTGGGCTACTTCCTGGCCTGGCTGGTCGCCTACCGGTTCGAGTCGGACCTCTTCCGGATTCCGCTCGTGATCCGGCAGACCACCATCGTGTACAGCCTGGCGGTCGTCCTCGGCGCGGCGCTGCTCTCGGCGCTGGCCGTGCGGCGGCGGATCCACCGGCTCGACCTGATCGCGGTGCTGAAGACAAGGGAGTGAACGCATGCGGCTGCAATGGAAGCACCTCTGGTATGCGGCGGGCGCGCTGGCGGTCTCCTGGATCGGTGCGCGCATGCTCCGACCCGAGCGCATCGCCGTGGATGTCGCCCCGGCCGCGGTGGGGCCACTGGTCGAGACGGTCGGCGACGAGGGCCAGACACGCGTGCGGCACCGGCACATCATCAGCGCGCCCCTGGCCGGCCGGCTGCAGCGGATCACGCTGGAGGTCGGGGACACCGTCACCGCGGGCATGGTGGTCGCGCGCCTCGCGCCGCTTCCCCTCGACGCACGCAGCCGGCAGCAGGCCGAGGCCGCGCTCGAAACCGCGCGGGACCTGGAACGGATGAGCGTGGCAGCGGAGCAGGAGGCCCGCACGGCGCTCGAGCAGGCCCGGCTGGACCTGCGCCGCGGCGAAGCACTCGCCGCGGGGGGCGGGCTGGCGCCGGCCGACCTGGAGCGACTCCAGCTCAATGAGCGCGCGCGCGCGCGGGAGGTCGAGGGCGCACGCGCCCACGCCGAGGCGGCAACGCACGACGTCGAGCGGGCCCGCTCCGCGCTCATGGCCGCCGGCACGGCATCGGGCGCGGCGACCCTCCGGCTCACCTGCCCGATCGGCGGGCGCGTGCTCGCGATTCCCGAGCGGAGCGAGCGCACCGTGCTCCCGGGCCAGGCGCTGCTCGAGATCGGCAATCCGGCGGACCTCGAGGTCATCGTGGACCTGCTGTCGACCGACGCCGTGAAGGTATCGCCCGGACAGCGCCTGCTCGTCGATGGATGGGGCGGCGAAGGGACGCTCGGAGGCAGCGTCCGGCGGGTCGAGCCCGCCGGGTTCACCAAGATTTCCGCCCTTGGCGTGGAAGAGCAGCGGGTCTGGGTGATCGGGGACTTCGACACCGTGCCCGGACGGCTCGGCGACCGGTATCGGCTGGACGTGCGGGTGGTCCTCTGGGAGGGAGACGGCGTCCTCAAGGTGCCGGCCAGTGCGCTCTTCCGGCGCGGGGAGGCGTGGGCGCTGTTCACGGTCGAGGACGGGCGGGCCCGGGAGCGCGCCGTGACGGTCGGCCACGAGTCGTCGAGCGAGTCCGAGATCCGGGCGGGATTGGACGCTGGCGCGGTGGTCATCCGGCACCCGACGGATCGAATCCGCGACGGGGGGCGGGTGCAGGCGGTCGCTGCCACGCCCTGACTGGGCGGGACCGAGATCCGGAATGGCAGAGCGGGTGGCCCGTCACCGGACCACCCGCTGGTGCTATTCAGCTATTCCACGGTCCGGCGGAGTTACACCGCGAGCGTGGAGACCGCCAGGTCGTAATTGGCGACCTTCGGCGTGCCCTCGATCCAAGGCGACAGCTTCGTCAGGATCGTCGGGTACACCTTGGTGGCGTACTGCTCGGCGCTCGCCTTGTCGGTCCAGACGCTGAGGCCGATGGCGTGCTCGCCGTTGAGCATACCCAGTTCATGCTTGAAGCCGGGCTGTGCCTTCATGGTGGGCAGCACATCGTTCGTGAGCGCCTGGTTGAATTCAGCGGTCTTGCCGGACTTCACGGTGAATGAGACGTTGCGAATGTAGTTCATGGGATATTCCAATCTGCTCGCCAGAGAGATCCATCAGCGCCGGGCCACGAGCGAGGCATTCGAGGCTCATCCGGGGGTCCGTCACGCTGGATTGCGGAGGACCTTCCTGATGGGGCGGGGCGGCGTCACCTCAGCCACTCCCCGTGTTCTTGATGTACGAACAATAATTGGTAAGTTATTGATTGTCAAGTGCTTACAGTGACATGACATTCGCTTCGGGGAATATGCATGGCAGTGGCAACCCAAATCCCGACCCACTTCACATCCGCCGCCGCCTGCCGTCGGCGGCTCCGCAAGCACTACCGGAGAGGCGCCCGCCTCCTTCATCGAAACCCTTCCGAACCCGGCCCCGTCAGTTAGGTTGCAGGGTTGCCACGGGCCGCTGGTCCGCAGGCCCGTGGTCAGGTTGCGGCTTCCATCCCCACTCCCAGGAGCGGCTCAGGTGCAGTCTTCCCTCTCGCGGGCGGTTTGGTCTGTTGGAATCATCACCGCACTTGCGGCACCCGGCGTGTCGGCGCAAGCCGCCTCCCAGTCCTATGTGCCCGCCGATGCCGCGTTCATGACCGGGATGATCGGTCACCATGCACAGGCGGTGCTGATCGCCGGCTGGGTCCCGACGCACGGCGCCAGCTCGTCGATCGCCATCATGTCGGAGCGGATCGTGGTGGGCCAGCAGGACGAAATCGTCCTGATGGAAACCTGGCTCCAGGACCGCAAGCTGCCGGTCCCCGAGCGCAGTGGCCAGCACACGATGATGCCGGGGATGGACCACGCGATGCACATGCCCGGCATGCTCTCCGCCGCCCAGCTCGATTCGCTGAACGCGGCCCGGGGCGCGGAGTTCGACCGGCTCTTCCTGACCTACATGATCCAGCATCACAAGGGCGCCATCGTGATGGTGAACGAGCTCTTCGCGACGGAGGGCGCCGGCCAGGATGAGCCGACCTTCCGGCTCGCCTCGAATATCTACGCCGACCAGACCACCGAGATCGCCCGGATGGAAAAGATGCTCGCCGCCCTGCCCGCCAGCGACGGCACCTGATGCCACACCCGACCCTGATGCGTTCGCCTTCGACTTCCCTATCACAGGACCTGCCAATGCACACCGTTCCGTCCGCCTCCCCCCGCACGCCCCGGCGCCAGGTCGCCGGCCTCCCGCTGCTCTTCGCCTTCGGGGCGTTGTCGGTGGCCGGGTGTGCGTCCTCGTCGTCCTCCGCCCCTGCGGCCGCTCCCGCCCCGGCGGCGGCGCCCGCCATGGCGCCGACCCCCGATCCGCGTGTGGGCCTCAAGGCCGGCATGCACGACGCCGCCGAGGCCGCCTGGAACCTGCGCCTGGTGTCCAATACCCCGTCGCCGGGGAAGTTTGACGGCTCCACCAACTCTGACCTGTCGTTTACCGGCAAGTATGCCATCCAGGGCAACTACAACGGCTTCATGGTCTGGGATATCTCGAATCCCGCCGCGCCCGCCCTGACGGTCGGCTTCTACTGCCCCGCCTCGCAGAGCGACGTGTCGGTGTACAAGAATTTGCTCTTCGTGTCCGGTGAGGGCACCTCCGGCCGCATCGACTGCGGCGACCAGGGGGTGAAGGAGCCGGTCAGCCCGGACCGCCTGCGCGGCATCCGGATCTTCGACATCACGAACATCGCGGCGCCGAAGTACATCGCCAACGTGCAGACCTGCCGCGGCTCCCACACCCACACGGTGCTGGCCGATCCGAAGGATGCGGCGAACGTCTACATCTACGTGTCGGGCTCGGCGGGTGTCCGCTCCGAGCAGGAACTCCCCGGCTGCTCCCGCCTGACGCCGGATGAGGATCCCAACTCCGCCCTGTTCCGGATCGAGGTCATCAAGGTCCCGCTCGCGCACCCGGAGCAGGCGGCCATCGTGAACTCCCCGCGGATCTTCAACGACCTGGTGGCCCCGCCGCGGCACGGCGAGGCGCCGGAAGACATCGCCGCCTCCCAGAAGGCCGCCGCCGAATGGCGCGCCAAGGGCGGGTACACCGCCGAGATCTTCGGCGCCGAGCGCCCGCTGCCCTCGGGCTTCATCAACCCGATGCTCGACAGCATCGTGAAGGCCCGCGGCGGCAGCGGCGCCCCGACCGGCGCCGACAGCGCCGCGCTGCGGACCGCCCTCCCGGCCATCATCGCGGCCCGGATCGGCGAGAGCGACGCCGACAAGGACGGCATCCGGCCCGGCCCGACCCAGTGCCACGACATCACCGTCTACCCGGCCATCGGGCTGGCGGGCGGCGCCTGCGAGGGCTACGGCCTCCTGCTCGACATCAGCGACCCGGTCAACCCGAAGCGGATCGGCGCCGTGGCCGACTCGAACTTCTCGTACTGGCATTCGGCCACGTTCAACAACGACGGCTCCAAGATCCTCTTCTCCGACGAGTGGGGCGGCGGCGGCGGGCCGAAGTGCCGCGTCACCGACAAGAAGGAGTGGGGCGCCGACGCGATCTTCACGCTCACGAACCGGACCATGAGCTTCGGGAGCTACTACAAGCTCCCCGCGGCCCAGACCTCCTTCGAGAACTGCGTCGCGCACAACGGCTCGCTCATTCCGGTGCCGGGGCGCGACATCATGGTGCAGTCCTGGTACCAGGGCGGCGTCTCGGTGTTCGACTGGACCGACGCCTCCCACCCGGTCGAGATCGCCTTCCACGACCGCGGACCGGTCGACTCCACCCGGATGGGCAGCGGTGGGACCTGGTCGGTGTACTGGTACAACGGCTACATGGTCAGCTCCGAGATCGGCCGCGGGCTCGACATCTTCGAGCTGACCCCCAGTGCCTGGCTCTCGGCGAACGAGATCGCCGCGGCGAAGCTGGTCCACCTCGACTACTTCAACGCCCAGGGCCAGCCGCAGTTCGTCTGGCCGGCCGATCCCGTCGTGGCGCAGGCCTACCTCGACCAGCTGGCCCGGTCGCAGGGCCTCGACGCGAAGACGATCGCCTCGGCGCGCAAGGCGCTCGACAAGGCGGCGAAGGAGTCGGGCGGCAAGCGCCAGGCGACCCTGACGCAGCTGGCGAGCGAGCTGGCGGCCGATGCCGCCAGCGCCGGCGACCCGGCCAAGGTGAAGACCCTGGCCGAGACGATCCGCGGCCTGGCTGCCGCGAGCTGATCGAGGTCCAGTCGCCACATGCACACGCACCACATCGGGGCCCGGCACTGCGTGCCGGGCCTCGATGCGTTCGGGGAGGCACATGCAGGCACCTGAGGAGCTGATCCGCAGCTTCTATGGGGCATTCCAGCGCCGCGACCACGCGGCGATGGCCGCCTGCTATGCACCAGGCGCCACCTTTGCCGATCCGGTCTTCCCCGACCTGCGCGGGGCGGCCATCGGTGCGATGTGGCGAATGCTCTGTGAGCGGGGGTCGGACCTGCGCATCGCGTTCGGTGACGTCGAGGCCGACGCCGCTCGCGGCTCCGCGGGGTGGGAGGCATGGTACACCTTCTCCGCGACCGGACGGCCGGTGCACAATGTCATTCGGGCGACGTTCGAGTTCCGGGACGGGCGGATCCTGCACCACCGGGACCGCTTCGGCCTCTACCGCTGGACGCGCCAGGCCCTGGGGGCGAAGGGGTTCCTGCTCGGATGGACGCCGCCGGTGCGGCGCGCCATCCGGGGGCAGGCGGCACGCGCGCTCGAGAGCTTCATCCACAGGCACCAGCTCGGCTGACCACCACCGCGGGGGGGGATAGCAATGCAGGGCTGTTTCAGGTTCATCGGGATTGTCCAGCTGCGCCTCTCGCTGCTCACGCCGCAGTCATGAGCGCCGGGGCCGAGTCGGTCCGGTCCGGACGCATCGCGTCCCTCGACCTCATCCGCGGCGCGGTGATGGTGCTGATGGCCCTTGATCATGTGCGGGTGTACTCCGGACTCCCCGCCGGGGGACCGACCCCGGGAATCTTCTTCACCCGGTGGGTCACCAACTTCTGTGCGCCGGCGTTCATCTTCTTCGCAGGCACCAGTGCCTTCCTCTACGGACGGAAGCGTCCGGGACTGTCACGGTTCCTGGTCATCCGGGGCGCCTGGCTCGTCTTTCTCGAGCTCACGGTGATCCGGATCGGCTGGACCTTCAACCTCGATTTTTCGCAGTACCTGCTGGCGGGCGTCATCTGGGCGATCGGCTGGTGCATGATCCTGCTGGCCGGGCTGGTCAAGCTCCCTGTGCGCATGGTGGGTGTCATCGGCCTGCTCATCGTCGCCGGCCACAACCTGATCGATCCGTCCTTCTGGGAGGCGGCGACGGCGGCCCGGGAGGGCGGCCTCGCCTGGCTCTGGACCATCCTGTACTTCGGATTCTGGACCGGACCGATTCCGCTGGGCGCGGGCGGGCCGGAATTCCACGTGCTCTATTCCATCGTCCCGTGGGTCGGGGTGATGGCCGCCGGGTACGCCTTTGGCGCGATCATGGTCATGGAACCGTCACGCCGCAACCGACACTGCCTCCAGATCGGGCTCTCCGCCGCCGCCCTCTTCCTCGTCCTCCGCGGGTGGAACCTCTACGGCGACCCGTTCGCCTGGACGCAGGCCGTGCACCCGTCCAACGGGCGGCCGCCGATGCCGGCGCTCCTCGCCTTCCTCAACACGAACAAGTACCCGGCGTCCCTGCTCTTCCTGCTGATGACGCTCGGGCCCACCATCGCGCTCATCCCCCTGCTCGAGCGGGCCCGGGGGCCGGTCGCCGGATGGCTGACGACCTTCGGCCGGGTGCCGATGTTCTTCTATCTCCTCCACATCCCGCTGATCCACGCGCTGGCGGTCCTCGTCGCGGTGGTGCGGAGCCCCGCGGATATCGCCTGGCTCTTCACCAACCACCCGATGGCCAATCCCGAGGCCCCGGCGGGATACGCCTGGAGTCTCGGGCTGCTGTATCTGTGGTGGGGTGTGGCGGTGGGGTTGCTCTACCGGCCGTGCCGGTGGTTCGCCGACCTGAAGGCCCGGAGTCGGGCCGCCTGGCTCAGCTACCTCTGAACGGCCGAGAAGGGCGACGGTTCGACGACACGGACCGGTTCCGCCTTGGGGGCGGGTCCGACGGCTGCGGAGGCGAACACCGGGCTGACGGCATTCACGACGAGCCTGGCCGAGTAGGCCACCGCCGGCACGCCCAGCCCGGCGCCGGCGAGCAGGAGGTTGGCCGCGAGCACCCGTCCGGTCCACCGGTCCACCAGGGCACGGCTCCGGGTCGCCAGGACCGCGCCGACCGCCAGGACATCAATCAGGACGACCGTCGCGGCACACCACCAGAAGACGGAGGACGCGACCTGATCCAGCCACAGCGCAATGGACTCGAGCATCGAGGGCCTCGATGGGCGGGGTGAACGACTGCCGATGTGAAATGGTTTCACTTTCTAGATACTCCAAACTTGTCGCCTTGTCCAGAGGACCGCGCCGCACTGTTTCGGGATGAATCGTCACCGGGTGGCAGGGGCGGCGGCGGAGCGTACATTGAAATATCGTTGGCCATCCACATGCTTCACGACTCCACTGGGGACTTCCATGACGCTTCGCCGCCGTGCGAGCATCGCCGCTGCCGCCCTCCTCCTCGGGATGTTCTCCTGTACTCCGCCGGACCGCCAGGCAGCACACCCAGGCGGCATCGACACGACGGGGATGGACCGGTCCGTTGCCCCCGGCAACAACTTCTTCCTCTACGCCAACGGGACCTGGATCAGGGACACGCCGATTCCGCCGGACCGCAGTGCCTACGGGGCGTTCGCGGTCCTCGCCGAGGAGATCGACGGCCGCGTGGCCGACCTGATCAAGGAGACCGCCACGTCGAACGCGCCGGCGCAATCGGACGCGCGGAAGATGGGCGACTACTACACGAGTTTCCTCGACCAGGTCGCCATTGACTCGATCGGCCTCGCGCCGCTGCAGCCAACCCTCGACTCGATCGCCGCGATCCGCACCCGGGCTGACCTGGCGCGGTTCATGGGCACGGCGCTTCGCGCCGACGTCGATGGACTGAACGCCCTGAACCTCTTCACCGAAAACCTCTTCGGGCTCTGGGTCGCCCAGGATTTCGACCACCCGACCGAGTATGCCCCCTACCTGTTCCAGGGCGGGCTCGGGATGCCGGACCGGAGCTACTACGTCGACACCTCGGCGGCGATGGCGGCCATCCGGACGAAGTACGAGGGGCACGTCGCGACGATGCTGGCCCTCGCCGGCGTCCCTGAGCCTGACGCGAAGGCGGCGGCGATCGTCCGGCTCGAGACCAGGATGGCGCAGGTGCACTGGACCCGGCAGGAATCGGGCGACCT
>JAHECL010000146.1 GCA_024641745.1 Gemmatimonadota bacterium
AGGACGCCGAGATCGGCGATACGCGCCGGAACGCCGGGCTGGTGGTCCTCCTGGTTCCCCGTATCGAGGGGGAGCCCAACTCCGGGCAGATCTTCATCAGCACGGGGCAGGGGCTGGAGGGGATCGTCACCGATGCCGCCGCCGGCCGGGTCCGGGACGCGATGATTCCCCAGCTGGGTCAGGGGGAGTACGGGCCCGGCCTCGTGACCGGTACGCGGCTGCTCGCGGCGCTGGTGGCCCGCGGGCTCGGGGCCACCGACAGCACGCTGACGGCGGTGCAGGACGCGGCTCCACGCTCCATCGGCCTGCTGCTGTTTCTCGGGTTGATCCTGGCCCTCGTGGTGGTGACCATGGTCCGCGCCTCGCGGGGTGGGGGCCCGCCTTCCGGCGGGTCGGCGGGTGGCCGCCGCGGCCGCGCTCCCCACATATATTGGGGCGGACCGGGTGGTCGATGGGGCGGCGGGGGCTTCGGGGGAGGCGGCTTTGGCGGCGGCGGCTTCGGCGGCTTCGGTGGCGGGGGCGGTTTCAGCGGTGGTGGAGCGGGAGGGAGGTTCTAGATGGCTGATGTCGTCGAGAGGCTGGTCGAGCCGTTTCTCCGTGAATGCGACCGCCTCCTCGGCCGGGGGTACAGCGCGGTGCTGCACGGATCGGTGGTGCGGGGAGAGTACCTCGAGGGCTGGTCGGACGTGAACCTCCTCCTGGTCCTCGAGTCGGCGACGCCCGACGTGCTCGCGGCGCTGGCCGGCCCCTTCGCCCTGTGGGCGCGCGCGCGCCAGGCGCCGCCGCTGCTCCTGGCACGCACCGAGTGGCGCCGGGCCGCGGACGTCTTTCCGGTGGAGATCACCGACATTCGCAGCGCCTACACGGTGCTCCGGGGCGACGATCCCCTGCCGGACGTGACCGTGCGCCCCGAAGACCTCCGCCCGGCGCTGGAACGGGACCTGCGCGGGCGCCTGCTGCGGCTGCGGCAGGGGTATGTGTCACTCTCCGGGGATCCAGGCGCGCTCGCGGCCCTGGCGAGGAGTACGGCCCCGTCGGTCGTGGTCCTGTTGCGCACCGCGCTGGTGCTGGCAGGCGCCCAGGTGCCGTCGGCCCGCGCCGACGTGGTCGCGACCGCCGGCCTGGTGGCCGGCTTCCAGTCCGCCCCGCTCGTCACGATCCTCAGCCATCTGGGTGACGGCGACTGGCAGTGCGACCAGGCGTCCTTTGCCGGATACATCGCGGCCGTCGAGTCCACGGTCCGCTACATCGATACCCTGTCCCCTGGAGCGTCCCAATGATGCGTCGCTTTCTCCGCCTGGCGCCGGCCCTCGTCCTCCTCCCCCTCCTGGCCGGGTGCGGCTACAACCGCATCCAGTCGCTGGACGAACAGGTCGGCGCGGCGGAGAGCCAGATCAAGGTCCAGCTCCAGCGCCGGGCTGACCTCATTCCCAACCTCGTCGAGACGGTGAAGGGGTTCGCGAAGCAGGAGACGACGATCTTCACCGAGGTGGCCGACGCCCGTTCCCGGCTGGCCGGCGCCGTGCAGGGCGGGAACCTGCAGGAGATGGCGGACGCCAACCAGGCGATGAACGCCCCGCTCGGCCGGCTGCTGGCGATCGTGGAGAATTATCCCGACCTGAAATCCAATGAGAACTTCCGGCAGCTGCAGGATCAGCTGGAGGGCACCGAGAACCGGATCTCCGTCGCGCGACAGGACTACAACCAGGCGGCACGCGGGTTCAACACCTTCGTGCGGACCTTCCCGTACAACCTGACGGCCAAGATGTTCGGTGAATCCACCCCGAAGGAGTATTTCGAGCTGACGAACGCCGCGGCGGCGGACGCACCGAAGGTCCAATTCTGACATAGTGATGGCGGGGCAGGGAAGCGGCAAGGCAGGAACGAGAGAAGGGGCAACCAGTCGATGGTTGCCCCTTCGCGTCTGCCGGGGTCCGACGTGCGCCGGAACGTCAGTCCGTCACGACCCCGGCCGGCAGCACGTAGTTGAGCGGATTCACCGCCTGGCCGCGCACATGCACTTCGTAGTGCAGGTGCGGCCCGGTGGCGAGCCCGGTGTTGCCGACGAGCGCAATGCGCTGGCCGCGCTCCACCTTCTCGCCGCGACGGACGAGGAGCTTGGAGGCGTGGGCGAAGCGCGTGGTGATTCCGTACCCGTGGTCGATGGAGACAGAGTAGCCGTAGCCGGTTTCCCATCCGGCGCTGATCACCTTGCCGGCCGCCGGCGCCTCGATCGGGGCGCCCATCGGGGCGACCACGTCGATGCCTTCGTGCGCCCGGGCCACGTGCAGCACGGGGTGTTCGCGCATCGAGCTGAAGGCGCTCGTGAGCCAGCCCTGCGTCGGCAGGATGGATGGCAAGGCCGCGAGACGGTCGCGATGGGAGGCGAGGCTGTCGGCCGCCTCGTCGAAGCTGAAGGCGAGGAGATTGGCCCGCCGGATCATCGCGTTCAGGTCGACGCTGACCTCGGTCGCCTGCCGGGTGAGCTCGGTCCGGGGCCCGGTCGTCGCGGCCGCGGGGGCCGGTCCACCAATCCCTGCCTGGAGCACCTGCGGGTCGGTCGGCTCGAGATTGGCCAGCAGGCGGATCCGGGCATCGCGACGGGTGATCGCGCCCAGGGTGTCGGAGAGGGTGGAGATCCGGGCGTTCAACTGGCCCAGCGTGGTGGCAAGCTGCTGGTTTTCCCGCTCAAGCCGCTCGGCGCGGCTCAGGTCGACGCTGCGGCTCACGGTGGCGTAGCCCAGGACGAGCGCAAGCAGCACAAACAGGCCCAGCCCGATCGCCCCGAGCCGCAGGACCGATTGGGAGACCTGGATGGCCCGGGACGCGCCAGTCCCTTCGGGTACCACCATGAACGTCCAGCGGCGATCTGCCATTGCACCAGCCTTCGTTGTGGTCGTGTGGGGCGGGAATACGCAAACCGCGCGCCGACCCGCCCATCCATCTCAACGGTGTGCCGGGCTCATTCCCGGAGCCGGCGCAGTCACAAGCGCGAAAGGTGGCCCCTGGTACCGGCAAAGTCAAGGCACGGGAGTGTTGGCGTAAGTTATTGCGAATCAGTGTGTTGCGGGTGATTCCGGGCGTGGGAAGAGGCCGGCTGGCTTGTGGGTCACCATGCCGGTGACGGGCGGGTCCTGCAGGGAACTCCAGGGGGCCTCAGCTGCACATCCCGGAAGCCCCAGGCACGCCCACAGTTCTTCCGCCTTCCCAGGCATCAGCGGGCTGGCCAGAATGGCCATCCGGTAGAGGCAGCGCGCCAGGGCCGCCAGGGCCAAGTCGAGTTCCGCCTCCTGGCCGGCCTTCGCGAGGGCCCATGGCGCAGTCTGCACGATGTACTGGTTGGCTGCCGTCACGATCCGCCACGCCGACTCGGTGGCACCGCGCAAGTCGTTGCAGTGCATCGCGTCCTCGTACCCGCGAATCGCCTCGAGACCAGCCCCGTCCAGGGAGGTGGCATCGGCGGCGGGCACCTGGCCCTCCCGGTACTTGGCGAGCATCGCCAGCGACCGGCTGGCCAGGTTGCCGAGTCCGTCGGCCAGGTCGGCGGTGTAGAGATCGGTGAACCGGTCCCAGGTGAAGCTCCCGTCGCTGTCCCACGGGATTTCGCGAAGCAGGAAGTAGCGGAAGGCGTCGGGGCCGAACCGGTCCACCGCCTCGCCGAGGTCGAGCGTGGCGCCGGCGCTCTTGCTCAGTCGCTCTCCACGGAAGTACACGAATCCGTGGGCCCAGACCTGCGCCGGGAGCGGGAGGTCGGCGGCCCGCAGCATGGCCGGCCAGATCACGCAGTGGAAGCGGGTGATGTCCTTGCCGATGACGTGGAGCTGGGCCGGCCACGCCGCGCCGGCGTCCGACGCGCGCGTGGCGGTCCAGTAGTTCGGGAGGGCGTCGAACCAGACATAGGTCGTCTGCTGTTCCCCCTGGCTCGTCGGCCGGGGAAAGGGCACGCCCCAGGTGAAGCGTGCCCGGCTGGCGGAGATGTCGTCCAGGCCCTGCCGGAGCAGGCCGAGAATCTCGTTGCGCCGGCTCTCCGGCTGGACGAAGCCGGGGTCGGACTCCACCAGGTCGAGGAGGAAGTCCCGGTAGCGCGACAGCCGGAAGAACCAGTTTCGCTCCTCCACCCACTCGAGCGTGCGGGTGGGGTGCAGTTCGCAGCGATCGTCCGTCACCTCGGACTCCTGCTTGAACGCCTCGCAGCCGACGCAATAGCGTCCGCGGTACGACTGCTCGTAGAAGTCCTCGGGATTCCGCTCGAAGATCCGCTCGATCAGTTCGACCACTCCGGCCTTGTGGGCGGGGTCGGTGGTGCGGATGAACTGGTCGTGGGAGATGGCCAGGCGCCGCCACATGGACTGGAACCGGGCGGCGACTCGATCCACCAGCGCCTGGGGCTCGAGACCCTCCGCCGCGGCTGCCTGGGCCACCTTCTGGCCGTGTTCATCCATCCCGATCATGAACCAGACATCGTCGCCGCGGAGGCGCCGGTACCTCGCGATCGCATCGGCGCCGACCTTCTCGTAGGCGTGGCCCAGGTGCGGGTCGCCGTTGGCGTAGTCGATCGCCGTGGTGATGTAGAAGCGGGACACTCAGCTGCCGCCGGTCGGGGGTGGGCCGCCGGACCCGCCGCCGCGCCGGCGCCGGCCACGGCGACGGCGTTTCGACTTCGGGGCAGACGGCG
>JAHECL010000147.1:0-3296 GCA_024641745.1 Gemmatimonadota bacterium
GTGCCCGGGCGGCGGCGCTTGCGCTGCACCGCCGCGGATTGCAGGTGGCGGTCGCGGGGCCGGGCACCGTGGCCGGTTCGACCCCCGCGGCAGGAACGATGCTGGCTCCAGGCAGTACCGTACGCCTCAGGGTGGAGTGACGATGGTGGACTGGACAGGATTGCTGACCGCGCTCCGGCGGGCGGGTCTCCTCCGGGAGGCGCCGTCGGCCGGCGCCCCGCTCGAGGGGCTGACGATCGACAGTCGCGCGGTGCGCCCGGGAGAACTCTACTGCGCCGTCCGCGGCACCGTCGTCGACGGGCACCGGTTTGTGGCGGACGCCGTGGCGCATGGGGCCGCCGCGGTGATGGTGGAGGAACCGATGGGAGTCGGCGTCCCCGAGATCGTGGTGCAGGACGGCCGTCGCGCCGCGAGTGTCGCCGCCCGCGCCTGGTACGGGGAACCCGCGGCCGCGCTGTGCCTCATCGGCATCACCGGGACGAACGGCAAGACCACGACGACGGGCATCGTGCGGCACCTGTTCAACGCGAGTGGCACCGCGGGGAGCATCGGGACCCTCGGAGCGTTCGATGGGGCGGGGGAGCGCGTCCCCTCGACCGCAGGCAGCCTGACCACGCCGGGTCCGGTCGACCTCCACGCCACCTTCGCCGCGCTCCGGGACCGCGGGGTGACCACCGTCGCGATGGAAACCTCCTCGCACAGCCTCGACCAGGGCCGCCTCGACGGCCTCGGTTTCGCAGCCGGGGTGTTCACCAACCTCACCCACGAGCACCTCGACTACCACGGCACGATGGAGCAGTACCTCGCCGCCAAGCTGCGGTTGAGCGCGCTGCTGGACCCGGACGGCGTGGAGGTCGTGAACGCCGATGATCCCGCCTGGGCCGCCCTCCCCTCCATTCCGCGCCGGGTGACATTCGGGGAATCACCGGACGCCGATGTCCGTGCGCTGGCTGTGCTCCTGGAGGCGGGGGGCAGTCGGTTCCAGTTGCGGAGCCGGTTCGGAAACGCCGACATCACGATTCCCCTGATGGGCTCCTTCAACGTCTCCAACGCGCTCGCGGCGTCCGCGACCGCACTGGTCCTGGGCCGGCCCCTCGCCGAGGTCGTCGAGCGGCTGGCCGCGGCGCCGCAGGTGCCGGGACGGATGGAGCGGCTCGCCGACGGGCCGATGGTCGTCCTGCGCGACTACGCCCACACTCCCGATGCGATGACACGCGTCCTGGCGACGCTCAGGCCGCTGACACCGGGTCGGCTGGTGCTGGTCTTCGGATGCGGCGGCGATCGCGACCGGGCCAAGCGGCCGGAGATGGCCCGCATCGCGGTGGAGGGAGCGGATCTGGTGGCCATCACGTCGGACAACCCGCGGACCGAGGATCCCGAGCGGATCATGGACGACATGGAAGCGGGCATGGGCGGGGCGCACCACCTCCGCATCACCGACCGGGAGGAGGCGATCCATCGGGTGCTCGCGGACACGGGGCCCGGCGATACGGTCCTTCTGGCGGGGAAGGGACACGAGACCTACCAGATCATCGGGACGACCAAGCACCACTTTGACGAGCGCACGATCGTCGATGACGCGCTGGAGGGCCGCCGGTGAGCTGGACAAGCGCCAGCGTCCGGAGGGCGCTCGCCCTCCCTCCCGCGGCGACTCGGGGGCTGGAGTTCACCGCGGTGTCGACCGACACCCGCACACTCCCCGACGGGGCGCTCTTTGTCGCGCTCGCCGGCGAGCGCTTCGACGGGCACGATCACCTCGTGGAAGCGTCGTCACGGGGCGCTCGTGGCGCCGTCGTGCGTGAGGGCACGCCGCCCGTGGAGGGGCTTGAGCTGTTTCCGGTGCCCGAGACGGTGCCGGCGCTCGGCGCGCTGGCCCGGGCCAGGCGGCGTCAGCTCACCGGTCCCGTCGTGGCGGTGACCGGCACCAACGGGAAGACGAGCACCAAGGAGATGCTGGCCGCCGCGCTCGCTACCCGGTTCCGGGTGCACGCGACACGGGCCAACAACAACAACCTGATCGGCGTACCGCTCACCATCCTCGAAGCCCCCGCCGACACGGATGCCCTGGTCATCGAGGCGGGCGCCAGCGTGCCGGGTGAGATCGCCCGGTACCGGGAGATCATCGAGCCGACGGTGTCGGTGGTGACCAACGTCTCCGCCGGTCATCTCGAGGGGTTCGGATCGCTGGAGGGGGTCCTGTCGGAAAAGCTCTCGCTGGTGGACGGTGTGCCGCTGGCCGTGGTGGGTACCGACCCGCCGGCGCTCGCCGCGGGGGCGCGGCGCTTGGCGCGCCGGGTGGTGACGGCCGGCCTCGATGGGGCGGAGCTGCGGCCGAAGTCGGTGACGCTTGACGCGGCAGGCCGGGCGCGCGTGGTGACGGATCAGGCGGACTTCACCCTGCCGCTGCCAGGCAGGCATCTCGCGGCCAACGCCATGCTGGCGTGGGCCGTCGCCATGCACCTCGGTCTGGATCCGCGCGCGGTCGCGGGGGCGCTGGAGCGGCTGGTGGTGCCAGGCGGCCGCGGGCAGGTGCAGGAGGCCGGCGGCCTCACGATCCTCAATGACTGCTACAACGCGAATCCCCTCTCGTTCCGGGCGGCCATCGCCACCGCGCAGGCGATGCGCGCCGGGAGGCGGCTGGTGTTCGTCGCCGGGACGATGCGGGAACTGGGCCCGGAATCGGCGTCGCTGCACGCCTCCGTGGCCCGGGACCTCGTGACGCTCGGCCCGGACCTGCTGGCCGCCGTCGGGGAGTTTGTGGCGCCGCTCGAGGCCCAGCGCGCGACCCTCGGGGACCGGCTGATCACGGCGGATGATGTGCCCGGGCTCGGACGCGCCCTCGTCGCGCGGCTCCACGGCGACGAACTGGTGGTGCTCAAGGCGTCCCGCGGCGTCGCCCTTGAGCGTATTATTCCCCTGCTCACCCCGAGAGCTGCCCACGGATCCTGAGGCGCGATGTTCTACTTCTGGCTGGCCCCGCTCGGCAAGCAGTTCATCCTGTTCAACCTCTTCAACTATCTCGCCTTCCGCGTGGCCGGCGCCGGCGTGACGGCGCTGGTGCTGTCGTTCCTCGTCGGTCCCGCCGTGATCCGCCGCCTCCGGGCGCACAAGATCGGCCAGATCATCCGCGCGGAGGGCCCGGCCAGCCACCAGGGGAAGCGGGGCACGCCGACGATGGGCGGACTCGTCATCATCCTCGCCACGCTGTTGCCGACCTTCCTGTGGGCCCGGATCGACAACCGGATGGTGGTCGTCGCCATGATCGCGACGCTCTGGATGGGGGCGATCGGATTTCT
>JAHECL010000147.1:3306-4572 GCA_024641745.1 Gemmatimonadota bacterium
TTACCTGAAGATTGTCCAGGGCAGGTCGCGGGGGCTGGTGGCGAAGTGGAAGCTGGCGGGGCAGTGCACCTTCGGCCTGGTCCTTGGGCTGTACCTGCTGTTCTTCCCGGTGGTTCCGGCCACGATCATCCCCGCGACCGCCACGACCGTGCCGTTCTTCAAGTACCTCGTCGTGAACTTCGCGCCGCTCCTCTTCGTCGGATTCGTGGTGTTCGTCATCACCGCCTGGAGCAACGCCGTGAACCTGACGGACGGGCTCGACGGGCTGGCCGCCGGGCTCACCGCCATCGCGGCGGCGGCCTTCGCCGCCTTCGCCTACCTCTTCGGGCGGATGGACTACACCTCCTACCTGTACCTGATCTACCTGCCGGGTTCCGGCGAGCTGGCGGTATTCTGTGCGGCGCTCATGGGCGCGGCACTCGGGTTCCTCTGGTTCAACTCGCATCCGGCCGAAGTCTTCATGGGTGATACCGGCAGCCTCGCCATCGGCGGCGCCTTCGGGACCGTCGCCATCCTGCTCAAGGCGGAATTCCTGCTCGTGCTCATCGGCGGGGTGTTCGTCGCCGAGGCGGTGTCGGTGATGCTGCAGACCTCGGTGTACAAGTGGTTCAAGCGGACCCGCGGGCGCGAGTACGCCGACGCCCACAAGGTGTTCCGCATGGCGCCGCTCCACCATCATTTCGAGAAGCACGGCTGGGCGGAGACGACGGTCGTCACGCGGTTCTGGATCCTCGGCATCCTCTGCGCGCTGGTGGCGCTGGCCACGCTGAAGGTCCGCTGATGTTCGAGTCGTGGCGGGGTGCCGGCCTCGAGGTCGCGGTGCTCGGGCTCGGTCGCAGCGGGGCGGCGGCCGCCCTCCTCCTCCGGCATCACGGGATTGCCGTGTACGCCTCCGACGGCGGCGAGTCCGATGCCCTGCGGGGGCAGGCGGCGGCGTTGCGGGGGGAAGGAGTGGACGCGGACGTCGGCGGGCATGACCTCGCGCGCCTCCGGCGGTCGCAGGCGGCCATCGTGTCCCCGGGCATCCCCCCGAACGCAGCGGCCTTGCTGGCGGTGCGCGACGCCGGTGTCCCTGTGCTCGCCGAAGCCGAGCTCGGGCTCCGGTGCCTGCCTGACACCCGGATCATCGCGATCACCGGCACCAACGGGAAGACAACGACCACGGCGCTGCTCGCGCACCTGCTCTCCACGGGAGGGGTGCGCGCGGCGGCCGCCGGGAACATCGGCCGCCCGCTCAGCGCGGTGGCCCTCGAGCGAGAACCGCCC
>JAHECL010000148.1 GCA_024641745.1 Gemmatimonadota bacterium
CGGATGGCGTCCACCGGCGTCAACCGGGTGGCCGCGCGGGAGGGGTAGAGCGTCGCCACAAGCGCGAGGAGGAACCCCGCCGCCATCACTACGAGCAGGTCACCGAGCTCCACATGGACCGGCAGGCGATCGATGAAATAGATGGCGGGGTTGATGCGCACCAGGCCGCTCCGATCGACGACGTAGGAGACCAGGAGACCCGCCGCCACCCCTATACCGACGCCCACCGCCCCGATGATGGCGCCCTGCGCCAGGAAGATCCGCCCGATGGCGCCGGCCGGGAGGCCCATCGCCTCGAGGATCCCGATTTCCCGGGTCTTGTCGGCCACCACCATCGTCAGTGTCCCCACGATGTTGAAGGCGGCGACGATCATGATGAAGAGGATCACCAGCCCCATGGCGAGCTTTTCGAGCTGCAGCGCCCCGAACAGCGCCCCGTTCTGCTCCTGCCAGTCAAAGCTCCGGTAGGGCAGGCCGAGGAGCTCCTCCAATGCAGACCCGATGCGCGGGGACTCCCAAGGGTCGCGGACCCGCACCTGGATGCCGGTGATGGCGCTGTCCAGGCCGGCGAACCGCTGGGCGACCTCCCGGTCCATCACCACGAACTGGTTGTCGTACTGGTACATCCCGGTCCGGAACACCCCCGCGACCTGGAACCGCCAGAACCGCGGGAGCGCGTAGCCCAGGGCCGGGTTGACCTTCGCCGCTGTCGGGGGCACGAGTTGGACGATGTCGCCGC
This sequence comes from Gemmatimonadota bacterium, assembly GCA_024641745.1. Taxonomy (GTDB): domain Bacteria; phylum Gemmatimonadota; class Gemmatimonadetes; order Gemmatimonadales; family GWC2-71-9; genus SPDF01. Next base: position 740 of record JAHECL010000148.1, read on the forward strand.
GATAGGCGCCGAGCCGGTTGGACAGGCCCTCGCCCAGCAGGACCGCCGCGTCCGCCGAGGTGTCAGTCACCTGGAAGGAGAGGTCTCCCTCGACGACCTTCGACGGGAAGGGGGTCACGGGAAGCGACAGCGCCGTCGTGTCGATCCCGAAGACATTGACGGCCTCCGGGTAGCCCGCGGCGTTGATCACCAGCGACTGGCTGACCACCTCGGGAGCCGCGGCCACCACCTCGGGGGCAGCCCGGACCGCCGCCAGCGCCCCGGTCCAGTTGTCCATCCGAAGACTGCCGCCGTAGGTCAGGATGCGCAGGTGCGGACTGGCCACCAGGATCCGTTCGCGGAGGTCGTCCCGCAGGCCGTTCATGATGCCGAGGACCACGATCAGCGCCATGACCCCCACCGCGATGCCGCCGATCGAGATCGTGGTGCTGAGGGAGGCGCCCCGCCGGCCCCGCCGGCTCCGCAGGTACCGGATGGCGATCCGGCGCTCCAGCCGAGAGGGAAACCGGAGCAGCTCCACCAGGCTGCTGGCCGGTGGCTGGCGGCCGCCGGGAGGCGGGTCGGGGGCGGTGCTCATTCCGGTCGCATCGCCGGGAAGAGGATCACGTCACGTATCGACGGCAGCCCGGTGAGGACCATCAGCAGGCGGTCCACCCCCACCCCCAGCCCGCCCGCCGGCGGCATGCCGTATTCCATGGCGCGGATGTAGTCGGCATCGTGCTGCTGGGCCTCGTCGTCACCCTCCGCGCGCTGCCGTGCCTGGTCCTCGAAACGACGCCGCTGGTCGTCCGGATCGTTCAGCTCGCTGAACGCATTGGCGAGTTCCCTCCCCTGCACGAACAGCTCGAACCGTTCGGTCAGGCGGGCGTCGGCACGATGCGGCTTCGCCAGCGGAGAGAGCGCCTTCGGGTAGTCCACCACGAAGGTGGGCTGGATGAGCCCCGGCTCGAGGAACGCCTTGAACATCTCGTCCTGCAGCTTGCCCCCGCTGAAGGTCTCCGCCTCCTCGCGGGGCACCCCGGTCCGCGCCAGCCGCGCGCGCATCTCCGCGTCGGTCGCCTCGCAGACATCCAGCCCGCTCTGCAACCGGACCCCCTCGACGAACGAGACCCGCGGCCAGGGCGGCGTGAAGTCGAGCACGGCGTCGCCGCGCTCCAGCCGCAGCGTGCCGCAGCAGTGCTCCACAAGTCCGCTCACCATTGCCTCGGTCAGGTCCATCATGTCGCGGTAATCGGCGTACGCCTGGTAGCACTCCAGCATCGTGAACTCGGGGTTGTGCGTCCGGTCCATCCCCTCGTTCCGGAAGTCGTGTCCGATTTCGTAGACGCGCTCGAGACCGCCGACGAGCAGCCGCTTGAGGTAGAGCTCATCCGCGATCCGCAGGAAGAGCGGCATGTCGAGGGTGTTGTGGTGCGTGACGAACGGCCGCGCCGCCGCCCCGCCGTAGAGCGGCTGCAGGATCGGCGTCTCCACCTCGAGAAAACCCCGCTCGTCGAGGAACTTGCGCAGCCAGGACACCGCCCGCGCCCGGAGGCGAAAGACCTCGCGGACCTCGGCGTGCACCGCCAGGTCGGCATACCGCTGCCGGTAGCGGACCTCGGAGTCGGCGAGCCCGCCGAAGGTGACCGTTTCCCCGGACTCCGTCACCTGCGTCTTCCCCCGCGGGAGAGGCCGGAGCGACTTGGCGAGCAGCTCCACGGCGGTGACCCGGACCGTCACCTCGCCGGTCCGGGTCCGGAACACCCGGCCGTGCACCCCGACATGGTCATCCAGGTCGAGCAGCTGGACCAGCCCCCAGGCGGCGTCGAGGGCGTCCTGCCGGAAGTAGAGCTGCACCCGGCCGGACACGTCCTCGAGATGCGCGAAGGCGGTCTTCCCCTGGCGGCGATACGAGACCAGCCTCCCCGCCACGGCGACCTCCGGCCCGTCCTCCCCCATGGCATCGTCGTAGGCCGCCACGGCGGCGGCGGCGGTGGAGGTCCGCTTGAAGGCATACCCGTAGGGTTCGATGCCGGCGGCGCGCAGCTCGTCGAGCTTGGCGCGGCGGGCCTCCTCCACGAAGGAGCGGGTGTCGTCGGTCACGCGGCCGTCCCTCCGGCGCCTTTCAGGTACGCCTCGATGAATGGGTCGATGTCCCCGTCCATGACCTTGTGGACATCGCTCAGCTTGAGTTCGGTGCGATGGTCGTTGACCATGGTGTAGGGCTGGAAGACGTAGGACCGGATCTGGTTGCCCCACGAGTTGTCGGTCTTGGTGGCCTCGACGACCGCCCGCGCCGCCTCCTGCTCCTCCAGCTTCCGCTGGTACAGCGCGGCGCGGAGCATCTTCATGGCCGTCGCCTTGTTCTTGCCCTGGCTGCGTTCCTGCTGGCAGGAGACGACGAGTCCGGAAGGCTCGTGGGTGAGTCGTACCGCCGAGGACGTCTTGTTCACGTGCTGCCCCCCCGCCCCGGAGGCGCGGAACACATCCATGCGGATGTCCTCCTCCCGCAGGTCCACCTCGATCGTGTCGTCGATGTCGGGGTACACGAAGACCGAGGCGAAGGAGGTGTGCCGGCGGGCCTGTGAATCGTATGGGGAGATCCGGACCAGCCGGTGCACGCCCTTCTCGGCGCGCAGGTATCCGTAGGCGAACTCGCCGGTGATGCCGAGGGTGGCGGACTTGATGCCGGCCTCCTCCCCTTCGACGAGGTCCAGGACGCTGACCCCGTACCCCCGCCGCTCTGCCCAGCGGACGTACATCCGCATCAGCATCTCGGCCCAGTCCTGGGACTCCGTCCCGCCCGCCCCGGGATGGATGGTCAGGATGGCGTCGCGGGCATCGTCGGGCCCCTGCAGCATGCCCCGCACCTCGAGCGCCGCCACCAGCGCCTCCACGCGCCCCACTTCCGCCTCCAGCTCTGCAGCCATCCCCGCATCGGGCTCCATCGCGAGGAGTTCCGCCATGTCGGTGGCGTCCGCCGTCCGTGAGGCCAGTTCCGCGAACGGCGTCACCCACGACTTCAGCTGCTTGATCTCCTGGACAACCTCGCGGGCCCGCTCCTGGTTCGACCAGAAGGCGGGGTCCATCTGGGACGACTCGAGTTCCGCGAGCCGTGACTGCCGGCCGTCGGCGTCAAAGAAAGCTCCGGAGTTCATCGGTTCGTTCCCGCACCGTTGCCAGTCGCTCGGTCACACCTGCCATGGCCATCCTCGATCGATCATAGGTTCCACAAAAGCAGAAGGCGTGAAACGGGAACCGGAGCGCACCCACGCCGCCGTTCCGCGTTTCACGCCGGATCCGCCGCGTCAGAAGATCTTGCTGCCGTCTCCCAGGATCTCGTTCAGCGCGTCGTTGAAGTGCGTCGTCGATTCCGCCATCTCCCGCCCGACCTGCCCGGCAAACTCTTCCCAGCTCTTCTTGATCTCCTCGTCGAATATCTGCTTCAGGGTCCCGTGCCTGAGCCCTTCCAGCCGCTTCTCCGGGTGGTAGACCGCGATGTCGGAGACGAGGGCGCGCGCCAGGCGCCGCGCCTTCTGGCCCGGATCCTTCGACAGGAAGGGGTTGACGGACGGACGCGAGACGGAGGTGCGCGGTGCCGTCGGCGCCACGATGCTCACCGGCCTGGACGAGAACGGTGGACGCACATGCGGCGCCCCCGACGACGGGGCGTGCACCGGCGTGCTGTTCCGCATCGGGGCCGCCGGCGGGACCACAAACGGCGGGGCACTGACACCCTGCTCGTCGCGAACCGGTGGCGCGGTGGGGCCGCCGAAATCCGGTCGG
>JAHECL010000149.1 GCA_024641745.1 Gemmatimonadota bacterium
CGCTCGACGGCAGTTACGCGGTGGTGGCGATGGAGACCGCCGCCGGCGAGGCGGCCGGCGCCTACCCGATCACTCCCTCCACGCAGATGGGCGAGGGGTGGGCGGCCGCGGTGGCCGACGGTACCCTCAACGTCAACGGACGCCGGCTCCTCTTCTTCGAGCCGGAAGGCGAGCACGCCGCCGCCGCCGTCACCGCCGGCATGTCGATGGCCGGCCTCCGCTCCACTAACTTCTCGAGCGGCCAGGGCATCGCGTACATGCACGAATCGCTGTACGCCGCCGTCGGCAAGCGGCTGACCTACGTGCTCAACGTGGCCGCCCGGGCCATCACCAAGCACGCCCTGAACGTCCATGCCGGGCACGACGATTATCACGCGGTCGACGACACCGGGTTCTTCCAGCTCTTCGCCAAGGACGTCCAGGAGGTCGCCGACCTCAACCTGATCGCGCACCGGATCGCCGAGCTGTCCCTCAACCCCGGCATCTGCGCCCAGGACGGCTTCCTCACCTCCCACGTCATCGAGTCGCTCCGGCTGCCCGAGCGCGAGCTGATCAAGCAATACCTCGGCGATCCCGCGGACCGGATCCCGTCCCCCACGCCGGCCCAGCAGATGGTGTTCGGCGAGACGCGGCGCCGGATCCCGGAGATGTTCGACCTCGACTATCCCGCGATGCTCGGCGTGGTGCAGAACCAGGAGAGTTACGCCCAGGGCGTGGCGGCTCAGCGGCCCTTCTACTTCGATCACATCGTCGGCCTGACCGACCAGGCGTTCAGCGAGTACGCGGCGCTGACGGGGCGCACCTACGCCCGCATCGGCCGCTACCGGATGGAGGACGCCGAGTACGTGATCGTGGGTCAGGGCTCGGTGGTCTCCAACGCCGAGGCCGTCGCCGACCACCTGCGCGAGACACGCGGCCTGGCGGTGGGCGTGCTCAACCTCACGATGTTCCGGCCCTTCCCCGCCGACCTCGTGAGCCATGCCCTGGCCGGCAAGAAGGGGGTCGTGGTGCTGGAGCGGACCGACCAGCCCCTGGCGGTCGACCCGCCGCTGCTGCGCGAGATCCGCAGCGCGATGTCCCAGGCCGTCGAGAACGGCCGGGTGCCTGCCGGCGCCACCCTTCCCTATGCGGGTGTGGCGGCGCTGCGGACCGAACGGGTGCCCGACTTCTTCTCGGGGTGCTTCGGGCTCGGCAGCCGGGACCTGCAGCCCGGCGACATCGTCGCCGCCGTGGACAACATGCTCCCGACCGGCGCGCGCAAGCGCCAGTTCTACCTCGGCATCGACTTCGTCCGCACCGACACCCGGTTGCCGAAGCTGCAGATCTGGCAGGAGCGGATGCTCGACAGCTATCCCGACCTCGGCGGCCTCTCGCTCCCATCGGCCGGGGACATCAACCTCCTGCCCCCGGGCTCCACCGCCGTCCGGATCCACTCCGTGGGCGGCTGGGGCGCCATCACGATGGGCAAGAACCTCGCGATGACCGCCTTCGAGATGTTCGGGATGGAGATCAAGGCCAACCCGAAATACGGCTCGGAAAAGAAGGGGCAGCCGACCACGTTCTACGCGGTACTGGCCCACGCCCCGATCCGGCTCAACTGCGAGTTGAAGCACGTGAACGTGGTGCTCTCCCCCGACCCAAACGTCTTCCGGCACAGCGACCCGCTGGCCGGGCTGGCGGAAGGTGGCGTCTTCGTGATCCAGAGCGACCTCACCCCCGAGGCGTTCTGGCTGACACTTCCCGAAACAGCGCGGAAGACCATCCGGGAGCGGAAGATCAAGGTGTTCGTGCTGGACGCCTTCGCCATCGCCCGGGAGGAGGCCCAGGACGTGGACCTCCGCTACCGGATGCAGGGGGCGGCGTTCATGGGAGCCTTCTTCGTCGCCTCGCCGCTCCTGCAGCGGGAGGAAGTGACGGAGGAGCGCCTGTTCGAGGGGATCGCCGACCAGCTCGAGAAGAAGTTCGGGCACCGGGGCAAGGCGGTGGTGGAGGACAACCTGCGCGTCATTCGTCGCGGTTTCGACGAGATCAAGCCGGTCGTGGCCATCGAGGCGGTGGGCAACGGCGCGCCGGGCACGGTGCCCCACATGCCGAAGATGCTCGACGTGGCGGACGCGGAGCCCGGCATCGGCAATCCAGGCCGGTTCTGGGAGCAGGTGTGCTCGATGTGCGTCGGCGGCCAGGACGGCATCGCCGATCCCTTCGCCGCCATCAGTGCGATTCCCGCTGCCACCGGCGCGGTGCGCGACATGAGCGGCGTGCGGATGGAGATCCCCGTCTTCGTGCCGGCCAACTGCACCGGGTGTGCCCAGTGCTGGACCCAGTGCCCCGACGCCGCCATTCCGGGCCTGGTCAACAGTCCGGAAGATGTGCTCGCCGCGGTGGTGGGGGCCGCGACCAACGGCCAGCGCTTCGAGCGGCTCCGTCCGGTGGTCAAGCCGTGGGGCCGGGAGACGCAGAAGCTGCTGGCGAGGGAGCCGTCGCTCGCCGTCTCCGACGCCTTCGCGAAGGGCTATGCCAGTGTGGCCGACAAGATGGGCTGGGATGCCGAGCGGCGGGCGGCCACCGACCAGGAGGCGGGACGCGTCCTGCAGCGGGTCACCGAGTTCCCGATCGCGCGGACCCGCCCCTTCTTCGACGCGGTCGAGGGGAGGACGAAGGGCACGGGCGGCCTGCTGTCGGTCACCGTCAATCCCGAAGCGTGCAAGGGCTGCAACCTCTGCGTGGATGTCTGTCCCGACGGCGCCCTGGTGACCGTCCGGCAGGACGACGACAACCTCGGACTCCTCCGCCGCAACTGGGAGGTCTGGCAGCAGCTCCCCGACACCGACGACCGGTTCGTCAATGTCTCCGACGTCGACGAAGGCATCGGTGTGCTCTCCTCGCTGCTCCTGAAGAAGGGCACCTACCGGTCGATGGTCGGCGGCGACGGCGCCTGCATGGGCTGTGGCGAGAAGACCGCCGTCCACCTGATCGTCTCCGCCATCTTCGCCGCGATGCAGCCCAGGGTCGAGGCGCAGGTGACCCACCTCGGCGAACTGATCACCGCCCTCGACACCTCGGCGCGGGAGCTCCTGGCGTCCGGCGCCGACCTCGAGGCGGCGGCACGGGGAGGCGAAGCGGCCGCCGTGCCGGTCGATGCGGCCAAGCGCGACCAGCTCGCCCTCCTCACCCGGACCATCGCCGAGCTCCGCGATCTCAAGTGGCGCTACGAGGCGGGGCCGAGCGGACAGGGACGGGCGCCGATGGGGATGGCCAACAGCACCGGCTGTTCGTCGGTCTGGGGCAGCACGTACCCTTACAACCCGTACCCCTTCCCCTGGGTGAACCACCTCTTCCAGGACGCCCCGTCCATCGCCATCGGCCTGTTCGAGGCCCACATGCGCAAGATGGCCGACAACATCGCCACCGTCCGGCGGGCCGAACTGATCCGCGACGGCAGCTATGACGCGGCGACGCACGCCCCGGCACTCTCGTCCCTGACGTGGGCCGAGTTCACCGACGACGAATTCGCGCTCTGCCCGCCGATCCTCGCCATGGGCGGCGACGGGGCGATGCTCGACATCGGGTTCCAGAACCTGTCGCGCCTGCTGGCGTCCGGGAAGCCGATCCGGGTGGTGGTCCTCGACACCCAGGTCTACTCGAATACCGGCGGCCAGGCCTGCACCTCCGGCTTCACCGGGCAGGTGGCCGACATGTCCGGCTTCGGGAAGGCGCAGCACGGCAAGACCGAGGTGCGGAAGGAACTGGCCCTGCTCGGGATCGCGCACCGCGGCGTGTACGTGCACCAGACCTCCCAGGCCGCCGCGAGCCACCTCATCGGCGGCGTCCTCCGCGGCCTCCACAAGCGGCGGCCGGTGCTGATCAACGTCTATACCCCCTGCCCGGTCGAGCATGGGCTCGCCGACGACTGGTCGCAGCACGCGGCGCGACTGGCCCTCGAGAGCCGGGCGTTTCCCTTCCTCACGTTCGATCCCGACGCCGGCCCGACCTATGCCGACCAGCTCTCGCTCGACGGCAACCCGGCGGTGGACGATACCTGGCCCACCTACACCCTGCGCTTCCTCGACGAGGCGGGCGCGGAGCAGGAGCTGGAACTGCCGGTCACCATCGCCGACTGGGCCGCCACGGAAGCGCGCTTCAAGCAGCACTTCAAGGAGATCCCGGCGGCCAAGTGGCACGACGAGATGCGCCCCTTCCACGAGTACTTCGGCCTGGCGGACGAGGAGCGGGAGGGGCTGACCCCGTACATCCTGGCGCTCACCAAGGATCGGACCCTGCGCCGGCTGCAGGTGTCACGGGAAATCGTCCAGCTCGCGACTGAGCGCCAGCAGTTCTGGTCGCAACTCCGGCAGCTGGCGGGACTCGAGATTTCCCCAGCGGTGCGGGAGATGGTGGCGAGCTCGCTCGAGGAGGAATTCGAGTCCCGGAGCGCGACCCTGCGCGCCGAATACGAAGGAAAGCTGG
>JAHECL010000150.1 GCA_024641745.1 Gemmatimonadota bacterium
AATTTCCCTCGGCCAGGCGGCGTGTGGTGGGGATTGCGGGCCGTATCGATGGTAGTGGAGTCGGCGCCCGGAAGCGGACTTCCCTTGGCGGCGCCGGCTACCGCGTGGTCAGCGGCGCCTGCCGCAGCGGCTGCACTGGAGAGAAGCTGAACCAACCCGCCGCGGACGAATTCTCGAACATCTCGTCGAAACAGGTCACCTGGTCATCGACCTGCTGGAGGCAGGCGACATTGTTGTTCGCGGCCAATCGGGTGATCGGCAGCCCGGCGAGCCCGGTCAGTGTCTGCAACGGTCCAAAGTCGGCGCCCTCCCACCGGAGAACATTGCCATCCAGGTCGAGTACCTGAACCATCTGGTACCATGTAGCGAAGGCCCTTGCCCCAGTGAAGATCAGGGTCGGCTCGACCAGCAGCCCTGGCGAGGTCCCGTCATCATCCACACCCCAGCACCACATTTCCCAAGTCGCCGTGCGACCGCAGGACTCGTGGCCATAGGCGACGGTCAGTTCGACAAATCGGTGGCCACCGTTCACGACCACAGGCGTTGGCGAGTCGCCAGTGGAACCATTGCCGAGCAGCCCACGACCCCAGCAGATGGCTGTGGAGTCAGCGCGAAGTCCACAGGCAGCCCCGTCGTCGATCCAGACCCTGCTCAAGGACGGGATCCCCGCCAACTGGGTCGCCAGGCCATCCGTCCCCCAGCACCAGGGCGTCGAGTCGCTGACGGCGAGGCCGCAGTGCCCTGAATACCCGGCCCCGACAATGTCCCGCATCTGCGGCAAGCCCGTGACAGGGGCCAAGGTGCGCGACGTGCTGGTGGCACACCAGACTGCGGACTGCGCATCGAGACCACACACCATGGCCTCCGGACTGACCGAGAGATCCAGAAAGGATGGGCCTCCCGCAACCCGTTCAGGGCCATAGTCGCCCCATCCGAATTCCTCCGTATGGGACACCGGATCCCCACGGCCCCAGAAATAGTCGCCCCAGCACCAGATGGCCCCGTCAACCAGGCCACAACCGATCCCCCACTGCGACACCAGCCGGTCGACCTTGAATGCCTCGCCGGTGGAATGAAAGTCCACGTACTCCCCAACCGGCTCACTCGCCCGCACGATATTCGCGCCTGCCTGCCCCCCCAGGGTCCAGACGGCGGCGGCGAGTCCGTTCGCATCCGTTTCATCGGCGAGCGACGCGACGCTCCCCCCGCCCTGCCGCACCGTCCAGCTCACCGCGACTCCGGCGCGCGGATGCCCGCTCTCGTCTAGCGCCTGCACCGTGAGAGTGTCGATCAGCTCCCACCCCGGCGCGCCGACGCCGGACGGCGCCTGGACGACGACGAGGCTGGTCGGCGTGGGGCCAACCGGCGGTTCGTTGCAGGCGGCGAGCAGCAGGGCCGCGCCGGCAGTGACAATGCATCTGCGAATGGAGCCCATGGACGTCCTGGATCAAGGCGTGGGCGGGGGGTCGGAATGGAGACGATGCCACGGGCCTGACATACACCGCTTCCCTGATTCGTCCCTGTCCGTATACTAGTTACGGAGAATCCCGCAGCGCCGCAAGCCGTCCGCCAGGAGGTCCCGATCCCGGTCCTGACGCTTCCCCATGACCGCGCCGACGAAGTCACTGACGTCCTCTGCGACGCCTTCTTCGACTACCCGGTGATGCGTTCCGTGCTCGGCAGCCGCCCCGGCTACCGCGAGCGGCTGGAGACGCTGGTCGGGTTCTTCGTGGCGAATCGCGTGGCGAAGCAGGAACTGCTGCTGGGGATCCCGGACGACTCCGGCGCATTGGTGGCTGCAGCGCTGGTCAACCTGCCGCGCCCACCGGAGGAGCCAGCCTGGCTGCGTCGGCGGCGTGAAGAGGTCTGGGCGGCACTGGGCATGGAGGAGCGAGCGCGATACGAGGCGTTCGGCCGGGCGACCCAGCAGTTCGAGGTCACGCCACCCCACCACCACCTCGGGATGATTGGAGTGCGGCACTCGCACCACGGCACGGGGTTGGGTCGGGTGCTCCTCGACCACGTGCACGCCGTCGCCGATGCCGACTCGCAGTCCGCGGGCGTGTCGCTCAGCACCGAGCTCGAGAAGAACGTCGGACTCTACCAGTACTTCGGCTACTGCGTCGCCGGCCACGACCGGGTCTCCCCCGACCTCGAGACCTGGGTCTGCTTTCGCCCCCGCGCTACGGCGCCTCCCCCTGCTTCCGGTTGAGGTCCCGTTCGGCCTCCTGCCGCTCCCGGATCTTCCTGATCTCCGCCTGCTGGTCCTTGGCAATCGCGTCCCTCGGCATTGCCATCCGGTAGTCCTCCGCCCGCATCTGCCCCGACTTGTCGAGCGCCTTCGACTCGTTGCCCCCGGCCGGCAGGGGAATCAGCCCCAGCAGGAGCGCGGGGATCTTCACTCCCGCCACCGTGACCCACATCGCATCCAGCCCATACTCCCGGCCGCCGATCGTCCCCTTCCACGACGGCGGCAGGATGCGCCCCCCGTTCGGAAGTGCGGCGAGCGAGTCGAGGTAGTCCCGGATCGCCGCCTTCGCGGCGCTGTCGGTGAGCTGGGCGTGCGTCCGGCCCACCCGAGCCGGCGGCGCCTCGCGCCGGTCCCAGAGCACCCCGCTCTGCAGTGAGGGCGCCAGGCCGGCGGTCGACGCCGCACCAGACCGCTGATCGATGGGTGAATCGGGGACACCCTCGACGGTGAACGGCCGGAGCGGGACAGCGGGAACGGACGCCGCCGACCCTGAGGCACGCGCTGGAGCAGGAATGGGGACAGCGTTCACGGCCGGCGCAGCGGAGGGCGGAAGCACCACCACCTGCATCCGGGACCCGGGAGCGCGGGTCAGGGAGGACAGCAGGTGCCGCTCGCGGCGCTCGCGGAGCGGCACAAACAACAGGAGCAGGCCCACGAGGGCCAGCCCATGGAGGGCGACGCTCGTGGCGAGCGCCCACGCCGGCCACCGTGGCGGGCGGGGGAGTACGAGGTCAGGCGGCCTGTCCGCCCCCATCTTCCTGGACGCCGGCGAGCGCCCGGGTGAGCCGGATGACCGCCTCCTCGAGGCGCGCCGGGGGAACGGTCAGGGCGATCCGGAAGAACCCCTCCCCCGCAGGTCCGAAGGCGCTGCCCGGCAGCACCATCACACCCTCCACCTCAAGGGCATGCCGCGCAAACGCCTTGGACGTGATGCCCCGCGGCAGCGCCACCCACAGGTACATCGCCGCCTTCGGCAATTCGACCCGGAAACCCGCCGCCCGCAGCGCCGGAACCGCCGCATCGCGGCGTCGCCCGATTTCCGCGCAGATCGGCGCGGTCAACTCCTCGGCATGATCGAGCACGACGGCACCTGCCTCCTGCACCGCCAGGAACGGGCCCGTGTCCTTGTAGGTCTTGGCGGTCGTGAGCGGCCCGATCAGGTTCGACATCCCGACCGCGAACCCGATCCGCCATCCCGTCATCGAGAAGCTCTTCGAGAGCGAGAAGAACTCGACCGCCACCTCGTGCGCGCCGCGGATCTCGAAGATGCTCGGCGCCCGGTAGCCGTCGAAGACGATGTCGCAGTAGGCGTTGTCGTAGGCCAGGACGATCTGGTGCTGGCGGCAGATGGCGACGACGTGTTCGAGGTACTCCGGCGTCGCGACGGCGGCGGTGGGGTTGTTGGGGTAGTTGAGGAAGAGCAGCCGGGTCCGCTTGAGGACGTCGACCGGCACTTCATCGAGATCGAGCAGGAACCCCTTCTCCTCACGCAGCGGCACGACGTAGGGCTCGGCCCCGGCCAGCACCGTCCCGCCGAGGTAGGCCTGGTATCCGGGCTCGGGCATGACCGCCACGTCGCCGACGTTCAGGAAGGCGAACGGCATGTGCGCCAGCCCCTCCTTCGAGCCGATCAGCGGCAGGATCTCGGTGGCGGGGTCGAACCGCTTGCCGAAGCGCCGGTGCACATAGTCGCTCGCGGCGCGGCGGAACTCCGGATGGCCCTGCTGGAAGCCGTATTTGCTGTTGGCCGGATTGTCGATCGCCTGCTTGAGAGCGTCGATCGCCACCTGCGGCGGCGGCGTGTCGTTGTCGCCGGCCGCCACGTCGATGATGTCCTTTCCCGCCGCCAGCAGCCGTCGCTTGATCGACGGCAATTCGGCGAGCGGATAGCCCGGAAGGGCCAGCAGGCGTGCGCTGGGGGTAATCATCACTGGGCGGCGCTCCGTACGGGGTTGGACAGGATGCCGATGCCGGGAATCTCCACTTCCACCACGTCACCAGGCGCGAGCGGCCCGACGCCCGCCGGGGTCCCCGTCGCCACCAGGTCCCCCGGCTCGAGCGTCATGATGTCGCTGATGTAGGCCAGCAGCTGGGGGATGGCGAAGATCATCTCGGCGGTGCGTCCCCGCTGTCGCTCCTCGCCGTTGACCCGGCCGATGACCTCGAGCGTCCGCCAGTTCAGCCCCTCGGCTACCGCGGGTCCGACCGGG
>JAHECL010000151.1 GCA_024641745.1 Gemmatimonadota bacterium
CCGGGTCATGTCGCGTTTCACTCCCTTGTCGAGTTCCGCCATCGCCTGGAGGTAGAATGAGGAGAGGGAGGGAATCGGCCGCAGGAAGGCGTCGAAGAGCCATTGTGAGCGCCGACCCTGCGGGGCGATGACGGGCCGCTCGACGTTGTCGTCGAAGGTGGTGTAGCCGACGCCGAGGCGAAGGTCGAGCGAGGGCTCCAGCCGTACGGCGCCGCGCATCCATCCGTTGCCGACGATTTCGCCCTCCAGCGTGAGGGCGTTGCCCAGCAGCCCGGTGGCAACGGCGTAGGGGTGGATCAGGTCGGACAGGCTGTCGCGGGTGTACCCCTCGACACCGCCGCGGATCGTGACGCGGCGCGAGAGGCCGTAGTGGGCGTCGGCGTTGAACGCGGTATTGCACAGCGTTGCGATGCACGCACCCGCGGAGATGCCGTACTCGAACTGCCTGTCGGGGAGCTGCTGGCCGACCACGCGATAGGTCTGGTTGAAGCGGCGCACCTGCCCGGTGGGGCCGTAGGCGATGAAGTCCACGGCGTTCTCGCCGTAGCCGACCGGCAGGCTGATCGAGTAGTCCCCGCCGGCGCCGATCGAATCGAAGGCCACCAGCTGGGAGCCGGCGTATGCCTCGAGCTGCCAGCCCGGTTCGAGGTTGCCGTAATAGTCGAGCTGGCCGACGTAGGTGGGGCGGATGTAGGGAGAATTGGTCACGGCGACGCCCCGGATGCCGGAGTAGCGCGGTCCGGTGAGGGTGGCGGTGCCGAGGGTCAGCTGCTTGACCCACCTGTTGTCGATCCAGACGCCCCGCCAGGTCGCGGCGAACTCCACCTCGCCCGATTCGAGGGAGCCGAGGCTGCGCACCCCGATCTCGAGGGCGCCGCCGTCCACCTGGGCGCCCATGCTGAACTGGTAGGATGAACCCCCGACCAGGTTGTCGGAAATCGGGAACGCCAGGTTGTAGTCGAAGACCAGGCCGTCCCACCGCGTCCGGTTCCGTCCGAGGACGGTGTCGGGCGTCGCCCCGTTCCGTTCGGCGAGGAGCGCGCGCATCCGGTCGCGGCGGATCCGGCGCGCCACCGGGAGCGAGTCGGGATTCAGGACGGTCACCGCGAGGTCGGGCCAGTCCACTTCGAACTGCAGGTCCAGCATCGCTCCGAGCGGCGCCGTCGCCATGAACATCGCGCCGTCGCGCACGATGACATCCGACACGGCAATCGCGACGCGGCGGTTCCCGATGCGCACCGAGTCTTCGCCCGCCGCAATGCGGATGTTTTCGCCGCTCGGCTCCAGCCGCGCCCGGAACACGCCACTCGAGTCAGGGGTGTAGGCGATCTCGGCCAGCTCGAAAAACGCCGAAAGCGGGATCAGCGCCTCGTCGGCTTCGCGGTACGCCACCACCGTCCGGCTCACCAGTCGCCCCAGGCGGAGGTCCACGAGGACCGTCTGGGCGCCGTCCGGGTCGATGAGGGGTGGGGTGGGGCGGGGTACCACGGGCACGGCCGCCACAGCAGGGGGCCGGGCGGCCGGAGTCGGGTCGAGACGGGGTGCCGGTGCGGAGACCGGTGGACGGTCGGCCGGTCGCGGCGGTGACGCCGCTCGAGTGGTCGTGGGCGCCGTCCGTGGTGGAGCGAGGCGCGCGGGCCTGGCCGTCGTCTCGGCGACAGCGGGGGGGTCGGCGACAGGAGGAGGGCGAACGGTGGTGACCGGGGCAGGAGCGGAGGCGCTGGCCAGCAGGGACACGAGCTTCTGTCCGCCGACGTACACGCCGACGGCAAAGAGAATCAGCGCCAGTGCAGCGACCAGCTTGCCCAGCACCCCAACCAGCATGCTAGAGGTAGGTGATGGTCAGGATGATCGTTCCCTGGTAGATGCCTGGGGCCTGCGTGGGTGAGGGGTTCACGGTTCCGCCAAGATAGATCCAGAGCCAGGGCCGCGGTGGGGGCCCGAAACGGCCGACCACAGGGCCGGCCGGATTGAACGCGGTGGCCGCGCCAGCGTTGTCCTGGTCGCGATTCCACGCCGCCGAGCCGGCGCCGAAGCTGATCGGCATGTTGATGCCCGGCAGCGCCTGGATGTTGGGCAACTGCGTCGGCAGCGTGAAGGTGATTTGCGCGAAGGCGTTCGAGCTTCCGCTGAGCTGGACCTTGGCCGCGGAGGCGTTCGCGTAGGGCACGGTCTTCGCGACGCCAAGGCCGACGACGCCGAAGTTGAGGTTCCGGATGCTGAGGACCGTGATCGGTCCGCTGATGACGTTGGCCGTCACCTGTGTCGTCGTCGCGGCCACCTGCGCGTGGACTCCCGCCGGGAGGGCGGCCAGCAGCAGGATGAGGAAGAAGCGTGTCATCGGACGGTGAACTCCACGGAGTCACGCACCGGCGGTGCCGGCAGGGCGGCCCTGGGAGGCAGGTCGGACCGGTCGGTGGAGACGCCGACCCTGACCTTGTACGTGCCCGCCGGCAGGGAGCCCACCGGCACCTCGATGCGCGGGTCGAGCGAATAGTACACGCCCACCGCGCGCTCTGACTGCCCCACGACTTCCCCACCGGCGCCGATGACCTGCGCTCTCACGGTCCCCAGGTAGGCGGCGGAGCCGGTCCGGGTCATCGGCACCCGAACCGCGACAGAATCACCCGCGTAGGCGGCCGTCGGGGGCGTCAGCGAGAGTCCGGTGGACAGCGAGCCCTTCCGATACGAGACCCCGATGACCGTGCGGACTTCAAGGGTGAGGCCCACACTGATCTCGGAGGAGTCCGGAATGCCCGCCACCGGGATCCTGCCCCCCTTCGCCCCGACGATCAGGCGTGCCCAGTATTCCCCCTCGGGAAGGTCTGAAGGCGGCGTGGCGAGGAGCCGGATCGATTGCTGTCCCTGGGGAGCGATCGTCACGCGGCGAGGAAACGCCTGCAGCCATCCCAGCGCGCTCGGCTGTCCCGCCGGGGCGCTGTCGACCAGGTCAAGCCGGACGTTGCCGGCGGAATCGGTCGTGGGGTACCCGAACGCGAAGGTGACACCGACCTCGACCGGATCGGCGCCCGGGTTGAAGACGGTAATCATGCCGGAGCGGGTCGCGTGATCGATGTAGACCGCGTGCGGCGCGACGAGCACCCCCTGCGCCAGGGCCGGGGCAGGGAGGGTCAGCAACAGCGCGGGGAGCAGGCGGCGAATCGTGGTCACGTCCCGGTGTAGCTCACGGTGAGGGTGATGATGGCGCTGTAGGCGCCAGCGCGTTGGGTAGAAGCGGGCCGCACGGTACCGCCGAGAAAGACGCTCGCCTGACCGATCTTCGACAGCTGGCCGAACGCGGGAGCCCGCGGGTCGAAGGTCGCCTGGGCCGTGATCGACGCTTCGGCGGAGAAGCCACCGTCAGCGGCGTCGAAGGTGAGCGGCATCGTCGCGCCCGCTGGCCCGGCCATGGTCGCGGGCAGGGCAAAGACGAGCTGCAGGACCGAGAACTTTTCTCCGCGAAGCTCGAACGCTCCGCCTCTCGCCGGATCGGACTTCAGGACGTGCAGCGGGAGGCCGGGAATCACCGATCCAAAACTGATCCCCCGCGTGCCGGTTACACGGAGCGGACGCCCCTGTGCGTATGCGGACAGGGGGCTCACCATCAGGGCCGCGGCAAGCACCCCCGCGGTCAGAATGCCTTGATTCTGCATGGATCCGAAAGGCGCACAGGCGACGCGGGCCTTGGCCCGCGCCGCCTGCATCACCGCCTCACGGTGCGCTGCTACAGACCGGTGTAGGCCACCGTCATGGTGACCAGGGCATTGTAGGTTCCGGCCACCTGGGCCGCGCCCGGCGCAACCGTGGCACCGAGCCACACATAGAGCGCGCCGGTGCCCGCATCGAGGTTCGTGGTGGTCGTCCCGCCAGTGTTCAGGACGGTCTGGCTCGGCTGAGTGTTGTCGGTGTCGTACCCGCCCACCCACGTATTGATCGGGAGGTTGTTGATCCCGTTGGCCAGGTTGGAGGGGACGCTGAAGGTGACGTTCACCTGCGCGCTGCTCTGCCCACCGACGGTGAACTTGCCCGCGGTGGCATCGGTCGGGGCGATGGTCTTGTTCACGCCGGGAAAGACGTTGCCGAAGTCGAGGGTCGTCGTGCCCGTGACGGTGAGCGGGGTCTGGACCGCCGCCGTCGCGGTGATGGTGTTGGACACACCCTGAGCCTGGACGGAGGTAGTCGCAACCGCGGCAAGGGCCACGAGGGCGAGGGCGAGCTTGGAGGCGGTGTTCATGGTTTGCGGGTCCTTTGGTTAGGAGAACGCTGGGGAAATCGGTGTGCGGCTCGAACTTCCACGGCAGTCGGGGGCAAGTGGCGTGCCGACTTTGGCGCGGGACCATCTCCGCGTCCAGGAGGGCTCGAAATTGTCTCGTGATGGGGTCCCAAGTCCGCTGAGGACTTGAAGATAGGCCGGGAGATCAGCTGTCAAAT
>JAHECL010000002.1 GCA_024641745.1 Gemmatimonadota bacterium
CTGACGTACTCGGGACGGGACCACTTGAGGCTGGCGATCCGGCCGGTGATGGCCACCGGGCGCACCGAGGAGCGGGGTGCGCCGGGCTTGGTGAGCAAATGGCGCACCACCTCCACCGAGTGGCACATCATGTCGTTCAGCACCCCGCCGCCCTGCAGCTTCCCCTGCCAGAACCACGGCATGTGCGGCCCGCTGTGCTCCTCCGCGGCGCGCGCCAGGTAGGGCCGGCCGGTGGTGGCGGCACCGCGGGCCCAGATCAGCATCCGGCCGTATTCCACCTGCGGGCTGAAGAGCTGGTTCTCGAGGTAGCCGTGGGCGATGCCGGCCTTCTTCGTCATCGCCGCGACCTGCTTCGCCTCCTTCACGGTGCGGGCGAGCGGCTTTTCGCAGGCGAGGCCAAGCAGCTCGCCCTTGCCGCGGAGGACGGCGTCGGTGATCTCCTCGACGTTCTCGATGCGGGCGTGATTGGGCCCGCAGAGCCAGATGGCGTCGATGGCGGGATCGGCCACCATCTCGGTGATCGAGCCGTATGCCTTCGCGCGTCCCACGTCGAGCTTTCGGGCGTACGCAGCGGCGTCCGCGGCGTTCTTCCTGTTGGGACTCCAGACGCCGAGCACGTCGGCATCGCGCACCCCCTGCCAGCCCTGCATGTGGAACCGGGTGTTGAAGCCGCTGCCGATGAATCCGACGCCAAGGCGACGCGTGGCCATGTGTGCTCCGTTCAGGTGTAGCTGACGCCCAGCTTCTTGAGCTGCGGCTCGGGGCAGCCCTTCCACTCGGTCACGAAGGTGTTGCCGATGTATTTGAGGTCCTCGACCCCGACCTTGCTCGACCAGTAGCCGGTGGCGGTCAGGCCGCGGAACTCGTTGAAGAATGCCGCCGGTTCCCTGAACTCCTCCGTCGCCTGCTTCGGCCAGGCGATGTCGTCGAGGATCGTCTTCTGGTCGGCCTCCGATGCGCTCACAAACGGCACGCCGAAGCGCGCCTGCGAGGCGGTGTCGAGCCAGGCCAGTCCGGTGCGCATCCGCTCCCGGTTGTCCATCTCCTCCGACATCACGAAGTCGATGAAGGCCGGCACGCCGGCCTCGGTGGCGCTGGGGCCCCGCTCGTCGGCCGGCAGGGTCAGATCCGCCAGCACGATCACGGTGGCGTATTCCTCGGGCGTGAAGAAGGTCGGGGTGTAGGGCACGGCCCGGTCGGCTGCCCGGCGGAGGGTGTCGGGACGGCAGCCGGCGGCGCCGGCGGCGAGGGCCACGCCAAGGAGGCCCAGCATGTCGCGGCGGCTGAGGTCGGTCACAGGGCCCCCTGGCGACGCTGGGCCGCGATGTACTCGGAGGTGCGCATCGAGAGCGCGAGGATGGTCCAGGTGGGGTTCTTGTCCGCCTGCGACACGAAGGGCCCGCCGTCCGCCACGAAGAGATTCTTCACGTCGTGCGCCTGGCAGTTCGCGTTGACCACCGAGCTTCCCGGGTCGTTGCCCATCCGCACACAGCCGAGTTCGTGGATGATCTGCCCCCCGGTGGCGATGCCATAGCCCTGTTCCTTCGTCGGCATCGGGCTGAAGACTTCGCCGCCCATGTCATCGATCAGGGCGCGGAAGGTCTCCTGCATGTGCTTCACCTGCCGGTATTCGTAGTCGCTCCACTTCCAGTGGAAGCGCAGGACCGGGATGCCCCACTGGTCGGTGGTCTCCGGGTCGATCTCGCAGTAGGAATCGGCGTTGGGGATCATTTCGCCGCGGCCGCTGAACCCGATGGTCGTGCCGTAGAGCCGGCGGTAGGAATCCTTGAGCGCCTTCCCGTACCCGCCGAACTCGGGGTAGTTCTGGATGCCGCCCATGAAGCCGTACGACGGCTGGCCGCGGCCGCCCCAGATCTCGATATGGTAGCCGCGCGGGAAGTCGAGCTTCCGGTTGTCGAGCCACCAGGGGCTGTAGAGGTGTCCGCCGCCGACCCCGTCCTCGTTGTGCGGGATGCCGTTCTCGAGCCTGGGGATGAAGCCGGCCACGTCGGTGCCGGTGGTGTCGGTCAGGTACTTGCCCACCACGCCGCTCGAGTTGGCCAGGCCGTGGGGGAAGTGACTGCTCTTCGAGTTGAGGAGAAGCCGCGCCGACTCGCAGGCGCTGGCGGCCAGGACCACCACCCTGGCCCGGACCTGCTGGTCGGTGTTGGTGGTCTTGTCCACGTAGGTCACACCGTCACAGAGCCCGTCGGCGCCGACCGTCACCTCGCGGGCCATCGCGTTGGTGATCATCGTGAGCTTGCCGGTGGCCATCGCCGGCGGGATCAGGACGTTGGTGGAGGAGAAGTTCGCGTTGACCCCGCAGCCGCGGTTGCACTGTCCGCAGTAGTGACAGGCGGGGCGGTCGCCCAGCGGCTGGGTGAGGATCGAGAGTCGTGCCGGGATGCAGGTGACTTTCAGGTTGTCGCAGGCCTGCTTGACCAGCAGCTCGTAGCAGCGGGGCCGGGGTGCGGGCATGAAGTGGCCGTCCGGCTCATTCGGCAGGCCCTCGGCGCTGCCGAAGATGCCGATGAGGTCGTCCACCCGGTCGTAGTAGGGGGCGAGGTCGTCGTAGCCGATCGGCCAGTCGTCGCCCAGGCCGTCGAGGCTCTTGCGCCTGAAGTCCTTCGGACCGAACCGGAGGGAGATGCGTCCCCAGTGGTTGGTGCGGCCGCCCACCATCCGGGCCCGCCACCAGCCGAACGTCGAGCCCGGCGCCACGGTGTAGGGCTCCCCCTCGATTTCCCAACCGCCGATGCAGGCGTCGAATTCGCCGAAGGGTCGTTCCTTCGTGCCGGCGCCACGCTTCGGCGTGTTGAATGGCCAGGTGAGCATCGCGGAATCGGAGAAGTTGTTCCACGGGCCGCCGGCCTCGAGCAGCACCACGTCGGCGCCCGCCTGCGTGAGCATGTAGGCCGCCATGCCGCCGCCGGCACCGGAGCCCACGATGCAGACGTCGTACACCTTCGGCTGATCCTGGAGTGTCATCAGCGGTTCCGGATTGAGGGGATGGAGGAACCTACTGCGCGAGGAAGGCGCCGGCCAGCGGGACGGGGGGAGCCCCTTCGAAGGCGATCGTCGCGGAGAGTGCCGAGCCGCCGCTTCCCTGCACGAACCGGACGGTCAGCGGATGGATGCCGGCCTCGAGCGCGATCATCCCGGCGCGCTCTGCTTCCGAGTGCCAGCCGTCGTTGTCCACCACGACGCGGTCGCCGATCTCGAGCACGCTGCCGTCGTCCGAGGAGAGGGCGATGGTGTAGAGCCCGGACCGCTCCACCCGCAGGTAGCCGGTGAACAGCAGGCCATAGGTTTCCTGCCGCTGGAATCCCGGCAGGGCGATTGCGTCAGCGGTGGCCACACGCGTCGGTGCTGCCGTCGCCACAGCCCGGGCACCGGGGAATTCTCGTTCGTGGTATGCCACGCGCAGCCCCGGCTTCAGCCCTTCGCTCGGCATCCGCGATGCCGGCCGAAGGGTGGTCCGGCGCACCCGCGCCTGGCGGGGCGGGCTGGAGAGGCCGCCGGGCAGGAAGACCGCCCCGGTGATGACGGTCCCGACCGTATCAACGCGCAGCACCAGCGGCTTGGTGTAGAGGGCCGACTCGACCGTGGGCACGGTGCCGTCCAGAGTGTATCGAATCTGTCCGTTGGGCAGCGGGCTCCGGAGGGTCACGACGGCGGTGTCCGCCAGCGTGATCCGGTCCCGCTCGAGCCCGAGCACGCTCGGCGTCCGGTAGCTGACGCCGAGGCGGTCCAGCGCGGCCAGCGCAGACGGCAGCCGGGCGATGAAGCTGTCCCAGTCGCGGGCCGATGCCGGGCTCCAGGTCACCTCCGCCATCGCGAGCATCCGGGGAAGAACCATCCACTCCACCCGGTCGCTCGTCGTCATGTACTCGGTCCAGACGTTGCCCTGCGCGCCGAGGACGTGCCGGGCCTGCGCCGGCGTCAGCTCGGCAGGAACCGGCTCGAAGCCATAGACCTTCTCGAGCGGCACGTTGCCGCCGATCGAGAAGGGCTCCAGCGTCGGGTCGCCCTGGGCGTAGTCGAAGTAGGCGTGGCTGGTGGGGGTCATCACCACGTCGTGCCCCTGCTGCGCGGCGGCGATGCCGCCGCTCACGCCGCGCCAGCTCATCACCGTGGCGTCGGGGGCCAGTCCCCCTTCGAGAATCTCGTCCCAGCCGATGATCCGCCGGCCGTGGGCGTTCAGGAACCGCTCAATCCGCTGGATGAACCAGCTCTGCAGGGCGTGTTCGTCGGCCAGCTGCTCCTTCTTGATCACCTGCTGCGCCAGGTCGCTCGACTTCCAGCGCGCCTTGGGCGCCTCGTCCCCGCCGATGTGGATGTAGGGGCCGGGAAAGAGCGCCATCACCTCGGTCAGGACGCCCTCGAGGAAGGTGAAGGTGGCCTCGCCGGGGCAGAGGATGTCCTCCTCCACGCCCCAGACGGTACCGACCTCGAAGGGGCCTGGGGTGCAGGCCAGTTCGGGGTAGGCGGCGAGGGCCGCCAGGGAGTGGCCCGGCATCTCGATCTCGGGGATGATCGTGATGTGCCGCGCAGCGGCGTAGGCCACCACTTTCCGGATCTCGGCCTGGGTGTAGAAGCCGCAGTAGGGAATCCCGTCGCCGACGTAGGGATCGAAGTGCTTCTCGAGGATCGTTTCCCGGCGGCAGGAGCCGACGGTGGTGAGCCTCGGATAGCGCTGGATCTCGATCCGCCATCCCTGGTCGTCGGTCAGGTGCCAGTGGAAGGTGTTGAACTTGTAGCGGGCCAGGAGGTCGATGTAGCGCTCGACGAACGCGACCGGGAAGAAGTGGCGGCTGACGTCGAGATGCATGCCGCGGTAGGGGAAGCGGGGTGAATCCTCGATCCGCACCCGCGGTACGGTTCCGATGAACGCGGCATGCAGCAATTGTCGAAAGGTCTGCAGCCCGTGGAAGAGCCCCGCCTCGGTGGGGGAGGAGATGGTCACGCCGCCGTCAGCCGCGTCCAGGCGGTAGCCCTCGGCGCCGAGGGCGGAATCGGGTGGGGTGAGCCGAAGGGTGAGGCCGGGGAGGCTCTTCTCGGTCAGCGAGTCGAGGCGGCGTCCAATCTCCGCGGCCACCAGGGCATCGGCGTAGTCGGCGAGCCCGTCGAGATCCGCCGACGCGGCGCCCTCGATCCGCACGGAAGCCTTGAGCTGGATGTATCCGGTGTCGCGGATGACGATTCGGGGATACGGGATGAGCGGGAGAGGGGCCTGGGCACCGGCGTCTGTGGCGAGCGCAACAATCAGGAACGTGAGCAATCGTGTCACCGCTCCTCCACCTCCGCCACCCAGATGTCCGCCTGGTGTTCGCCGGCGACGAAGTAGAACCGGCTGCCGTCGGTGTCGAAGTTCCCGCGGGTGACCCAGGTGTCCGCGGGGTCGAAGGCGACGATCTTCCGCAGCGTTCCCCGCGCGGTGTCGATGGACCAGTAGGCGGGTACCCCCAGTGAGTCCAGCGAAAAACTGTAGAGCCCCTGACCGCCGAGGCCGCTCTGGGCCCAGGTCGTGCTGAACCAGTGGGGGGCCTGGAAGAGTACCTCCGGGGTGGCGCGTCGCCCCGCAGGCACGGCGAGCAGGCGAGGCAGGCTGTCCCTGGTCCAGATCAGGTAGGCGGTTCGGTCGGCGGTCATGAAGTTGACGAGCCCCCGCCCGACCCGTGTCGGCGGGCCCCATGGCATTGATCGAGCATTGCGCCGGATCTCCACGAACTCGAGGGCGGGCACCTCTCCGCGGGAATACACGAGCGTGTTGTCGTCCGGGCCCCAGGCGGCGTACCAGTCGCTCAGGGTGTCGGTGGTGACCTGCGCGAGGCCGGTGCCGTCGGCGTGGATGGTGAAGACGTCGCGGTTGCCGGTGCGGAACGAGTGGAAGGCAATCTCCGAACCGTCGGGCGACCAGTTGGCGCTCAGGTCGTCGGCGGGGTCGTCGGTCAGCTGCCGAGGCGTACCGCCGTCAGAGGGGACGATGAAGAGGTCGCCGTTGCCATTGAGGTCGGAGTCATAGAGCAGCCACTTGCCGTCGGGAGAGAGCCGCAGGATCTCGCTCGCCTGGTTCCCCCGGGTGATCGCCACCCCCGAGCGCGCGTTCACGCTTCCCGTAGGCGAGAGCCGCACCATCCAGATGTTGAGATCCCGGGTGTACTTCGAGTAGGCCAGTCGCGAGCCGTCCTTCGACAGGGCGAAGGTATGGGCGTCGAGCCCCGTCGTGACCCGCCTCGGCACGCCGTCCGCACGTCCTCCGCGCCGGATTCGTTGAAGGTAGACGTCACGACCCCCGCCGCGGCTTGAGAGATAGAGCAGAGCGCTGCCGTCGGGGAGCCACGCCGGGGAGAGGTTGAGGGAGGTCGAATCGCTCACCATGACGGGGGTGCCGCCGGTGGCGGGCATCACGAAGACAGTGCTCGCGGCGAGGTTGCCGAAGGCATCCGCGCTATAGGCGAAACTGGAGTTCCCCCGGACGCCCGCCAGCCACTGACCGTCCGGGGACCAGGCCAGGGAGTGGACGTCGCGGACCCGGGCGAGGAGCACCGGTTCGCCCCCGTCCGCCGCCATGACCATCACGCTGTCGCCCTTCTCGAAGGCGATCCGCGAACCGTCGGGCGACCACTTCGGGGCATCCGGCACGCTCCCGTCGTAGGAGAAACCTCGAACCCGGCGAACATCTCCTCCGGTCGGCGGCATCGTGACGATGCTCGCCCCGCTGGAATCGTAGGAGACGAACACCAGCCGCCGTCCATCGGGAGACCAGTCCGGCGAGATCTGGCCGCCGCGCATGCCTTCCGTGATGTTGATCGCCCGCCCCCCATCGACGGGCTGGAGGAAGATCTTGGCCGGTTCGCGAGGCCGGGCGCCGGTATAGGCCAGGAACTGCCCGTCGGGCGAGATGGCGGGCAGGACCTCCAGCCCCTGCGCGCTGGTGAGGCGGGTCGTGGTGGTGAGCGCCACCTCGGGCCCGCCGCCGGTGCGCCGCGCCAGCAGCAGCCCCAGGCTTCCCACCACGACGACCAGCGCCGCCACTCCCATTGCCCACTTGCGACTCGAGGGCACCAGGGGGGCCACACCCGTCACCGGCTGGGTGTAGGTCGGCGTCATTCCGCCGCTCGGCGTGGCCAGCGGTTCCAGCGCCGTCACCAGTTCCTCGGCGCTCTGGAACCGGTCGGCCGGGCGCTTGGCGAGGCACTTCATCACGATCGCCTCGAACGCCGGCGAGATCCCCGGCCGGAGCCGCGAGACCGGCTCCGGCGTCTGCATCACGTGGGCGGCGAGGGTCTCCTGCGGCGTGCGCCCGCTGAACGGCGTCCGGCCGGTGAGGAGTTCGTAGGCCAGGACGCCGAGGGCGTAGATGTCCACCCGGTGGTCGAGATGCGGATCGGCGGCGGCCTGCTCCGGCGCCATGTAGGCCGGGGTGCCGAGCGCCACGCCGGCGGTGGTGAGCTGCTGGCGGCCGGTGGCCTCGCTCACCGCCTTGGCCACGCCGAAGTCGCTCACCAGCGCGTGCCGTCCCGACAGCAGGATGTTTTCCGGCTTGATGTCGCGGTGGGCCACGCCGTTCGTGTGCGCGTGGGCCAGGGCGTCGGCCACCTCGACGAGGATCCGGATCGCGTCGTGCACCGGCAGTTCGCCGGTCCGGGCCAGCCGGTCGCGGAGCGTCTCGCCGTCCACGAACGGCATGGCGTACCAGAGGAACTCAGCCGAGCTGTCGTCCGCGGCTGAAGCCGTGGCTCGGCCTGAGGCGCCGCTGTCGAACAGAGGAAGGATGTGGGGGTGCTGGAGCTGGGCGGCGACCTCGATCTCCCGGAAGAACCGGTCGGGGCCGAGCGACGCGGCAAGTTCCGGTCGCAGGACCTTGACCGCCACCTTCCGGTGGTGCTTGAGGTCCTCCGCCAGGTACACGGTAGCCATCCCGCCCTGGCCCAGCTCACGCTCGAGGCGGTAGTTGTCGGCCAGCGCGGCGGCGACCCGGTCGAAGGGAGTGGTCATTGCCCCCTAAGATGGCGCGCGCAGGGGCGGAACGGAAGCAGGGGCGAACCGACTATTCTACAGCGTGCCTCAACCCGAGCGGAGCACACATGCATCGACGATTCCTGCCCCTCCTCCTGCCGGCGCTCCTCGCCTCCCCCCTCGCCGCCCAGTCGGGCGTCGAAATCACGCCGACGGTGGGGTATCGCTTCGGGGGCACCGTCGGCAGCGAAACCGGCCAGTTCTCCGTCGATCCGAATGTCGACTGGGGCGCCACCCTGGGCTACCGGGTCAAGCGTGATGGGCTGGTGGAGCTCGTTTACAGCCGGCAGTCGACACCGATCCAGTTCCACCCTGATGGCGGGGCGTCGGTGACGGTCGGCGACGGCTCCATCGAGTACTTCCAGCTTGGCGGCGCGCTCGAGTTCGGGAACGACGAGGTGACGAAGCCCTATTTCGCCCTGACGGTCGGCGGGACCCGCTTCGCCGCGGAGAATTCCGCTGTCGGCGATGAATGGCGTTTCTCGTTCGGGGCCGCGCTGGGACTCAAGTTCTACCTGAGTCAGCATGTCGGGCTCCGGACCCAGGCCCGGCTCTGGATGAGCACCCTCTCCAGTGACACCAATTTCTGGTGCACCCTCCCGGGCGGGTGCGTGATCGTCGCGTCCAACGGGGTTTTCTTCACGCAGGGGGAGGTGAGCGGCGGGGTGATGTTCGTATTCTAGGCTGTGCCATCCATGCACCGACGGCTCGGGATGGTCCTCCGGGTCTGCGGTCCGCGCCCCCTCCGAGCCACGGTCTCTGCGGGGGACGCGGACCGACGCCCCTCCGGCCCATTCCCATCGCCGCCGGCTGTAACGGGCTTGGTCGAGGGGCGACCCACCCTCAATAGACCGGCAGCGCCGGCGCCGCGCCGGACGCCGCGGACCAGTTGAAGCCGATGGCCTGGGCCACCGTGGCGGCGATCTGTGCCTGATGGAGTTCCGGCATTGCCTGCCGCACGCCGAGCCCGGGTGTCTCCGGCCCCAGCACCGCCACCCAGACCTGCTCCGCGCCATCCACGTCGGCACCGTGGTCTCCCCAGTCCTGCAATCCGCTCCCCCGTCCATGATCAGTTGTGATGATGAAGGTGGTGTTGCCGGCGTACTCCGGCATCGCCTGCATCGTGTTCCACAAGTCGCGGATGAACCCGTCCACCCGGTGGGCGGCCTCCAGGTAGCGGTCATACCGCCCCTCGTGGGCCCACTCGTCGGTCTCCCCGAATCCGATGAAGAGTGCCTGCGGGCGCTCCGTCCGCACGTACTCCGTCACCACCGCCTGCATGAAGGCGTCGTAGGGCATGACCGACCAGAGCCGGGTGGTGGTGGCGTAGAGGGTGTCGAGCAGGACCTGGGCGGGCACGGCGCTGCCCGGGAAGGGAGGCTCCCACCCGGCGTGTACCCGCATCGGCGCGCGCGCCTGGTTGAAGATGTCAGCGAAGACGTCCCAGGTCCCGAACGCCGCCGTCGTGCGCGGCGCCAGCTGCGGGGCCAGCCACTCGAACACCGTCGCGTTCGGGTTGGGGCCGTAGGCGTTCCGGTCGATGCGCGGATCGGGCCTTCCCGTCAGCATCTCGTTGTAGCCGGGATAGGAGAACTTGTATCCGTTGGTGACCACCATGTCGCTGCCGGAGGCGGGGTCGCCGAGGAGCTGCCCCGCTGTCGCCACGATGTCCCAGAGGAAGGGCATCAGCGCCCGGCGGTTGGCCTCGGCATCGCCCGCCAGGTAGGCGCGCCGGAGCGCGGCGGTGTCCTCGACGCCGCCGTGCTCCCTGTTGTTGAGCGCGGCGTCGGCACCGCCGAAGACCTCCTGCCAGCGGGTGCCGTCGATGGTGATGAGGACGACGTTTCTCCGCACCTCTGCGTTGTCCTGGGCGACTGCCGGCGCGGTGAAAGTTGCGGTTCCCAGCACGACCGCCGCCGCCAGCCAGGTTCGAGCAAGACGAGTCACGAGGCGTCCTTGAATCGGAGATGCCGGAGGTACCGGTAGCTGGCGGCCGCGGAGGCAAGAGGGTCCGCCGGCTCGTCATGCTCCACGAAGAGGTGCTTGACGCCCGCCTCTGCTCGCCGGGCAAAGATGGCCGCCCAGTCCACACGGCCGGCACCCACGTCCACCATGGCGCCGTCGGCCGCGCGCCCCTTCACGTGCAGCAGCGGGAACCGGCCGGGCCACCGTGCGAAATAGGCCAGGGGGCTGCCGCCCCCCTCCAGCACCCAGTAGATGTCCATCTCGAAGCCGACCGTGTCGGGATCGGTATTCGCGAGGAGAAGGTCGTAGGGCACCTGGCCGTCGATCGGGCTCAGTTCCGCGGCGTGGTTGTGGTAGGCGAATCGGAACCCCGCGTCCCGCGCCTTCCGACCGCAGGCGTTGAAGCGCTCGGCCCAGTGATGGTAGTCGTCGAGCGTCCTCCGCTGGTCGGCGTCGATCCAGGCGAGGACGAGATACTCCGCCCCGAGCGCCCGTGCCGCCGTCACGGTGGCATCCCAACCCGCCTCGAAGTCGGTGACTTCGAGGTGGGCCGCAGGGGCGCGCAGCCCGAGGTCGTGAAGGAGCTGCCGCGTGCCGGCCGGCGAGCCGCCCCGATTCCAGGCGAACTCGACGTCCTGGTAGCCGATGGCGGCCAGTCGCTGGAGCGTCCCCGCAAAGTCAGCCTCGAGGGCGTTCCGCACGGTATAGAGCTGGATGCCGATCCGTCCGAGCCTGTCTGGATGCACGGGGACCAGGCTTCCGGGAAGGGCGGCCCCCAGCGCGGCAGCGGTGGCGCCTTCGACGAACGACCGGCGGGAGAGGCTCACGCCTTCCCCTGCATCTTGGCCATCCACCACCGCAGCCCGACGAAGAGGAACCGCCAGTCCTTGAAGAACTCGGGGGGCTTGCCCTCGAAGGCGTGCCCGACGAACTGGAAGACCCACCCTACGACGAACAGGGTCAGCGGGACCCGCCAGAACCCGGGCACCCAGATGCCGATCAGGAAGAGGGGAAGCGAGAGGGCGATGAGCGGGATGCCGATGGTGTGGCACACCCGGTTGACCGTATGCTGGTGGCTGGTGGCGTACTGCGAGATCCACTCGTCCCAGCTCCTGCCGCCGAGCGCCATGCGAGCCTCGCCATTCGGGAGAATACCCCGAAGTGTTCCACCGAAACGGGTGGGGGGCAAGTGGGGGGCGGAAAAAACCCGCCCGGCGACGGCCGGGCGGGGGTCTTCCAGTGATGCACCAGGATCGGTGCCCGGCGCTCAGGCCAGTTTCCGCTTCGCTGTCTTGGTGCCTGTCTTGCTGGTTCGCTTCGCTGGCTTCTTCAGCTGCAGCGTCGGCTGGAAGAGATACTCGGGATCGGTGCGCCGGCCCATGGCCACCATCGCCTCCTCCTCGTTGGGCTGGCGGTAGACGAACCGGTCGCCGCGGAAATTGCGCAGGACGACCTCCTCGTCGCTCATCGACTCGACATACTCCGGGAGGAGCGGGATCTTGCCGCCGCCGCCGGGCGCGTCGATGACGAAATGCGGGTTGGCCAGGCCGCTGGTCCAGCCGCGCAGCGCTTCCATGATCTGCAGGCCGGTCTGGACGCTGGTCCGGAAGTGCTCGGCGCCCGCCACCTGGTCGGCCATGTAGATGTAGTACGGCCGGACCCGTGCGATCATCAGCTTGTGCATCAGCTGCTTCATGACCTCGGGGCTGTCGTTGACGCCGCGGAGGAGCACGGTCTGGCACCCGAGCGGGATGCCGGCATCGGCCAGCATGCCGAGGCCCTTGATGGCGGCCGGCGTCAGCTCGTCGGGGTGGTTGAAATGCGTGTTGATCCACACCGGATGGTACTTCTTGATCGTGGCGCAGAGTTCCGGCGTGATCCGCTCCGGGAGGTGACAGGGGACGCGGCTCCCGATCCGGATGATCTCGATGTGCTTGATGCTCCGGAGCCGGGACAGGATGGCGTCCAGCCGGCGGTCGTTCAGGAGCAGCGGGTCGCCACCCGACATGATGACGTCGCGGATCTCGGTGTGGCTCTCCAGGTACTGGAAGGCCGACTCGAACTGCGACATCGGGATCTTCTCGGGGTCGCCCACCTTGCGCCGCCTGGTGCAGAACCGGCAGTAGCTGGCGCACACCGGGCTGACCAGGAAGAGCGCCCGGTCGGGATAGCGGTGCGTGATGTTCGGCACCGGGCTGTCCTCGTCCTCGTTCAGGGAGTCCACGATGCCGTCGTGGACCTCCAGTTCCTGGACGGAGGGGATGTACTGACGCCAGATCGGGTCGTCGGGGGACTTGATCAGGTCCACCATCGCCGGCGAGATCCGGAACTCGAAATTCTCCGCCGCCAGCCGGAGCCGGTCGAGTTCGGGGAAGTTCTCGGCCCCGAACCGGCTGGCCAGCGTGTCGAGCGACGCGATCGAGTTCTTACGCAGGACTTCCTGCCAAGTCTCCATGCCAGAACCTCACCCTCAGTGTGTTGCGGGGGCCTCGAAATACTTCACGAACGTCACCTGGTCATCGCCCGGGGCGTAGAAGTCCGGGATCAAGCCCACGGCCCGATATCCCCGGGCCTCGTAGAAGGCGCGCGTCGGCGCGTAGTCCGCACGACCCGCCGTCTCCACGACCACCAGCCGTGCCACCCCGGCGAGCCGGCGCTCCATCTCGTCCACCAGCAGCGTGCCGAGTCCATGCCCGTGCAGCGCCGGATCGACCGCCATCCAGTAGAGGTCCCAGGTGGCGAGGGTGCAGGGCGTCGGTCCCCAGCAGATCCACCCCGCCAGCCGGCCGTCCACCTCGACGCCCAGCGCCGTGTAGTCGGGACTGCCGGCGACCGCGGCGTCGAAGACCTCAAGCGCGACCGGCACCTCGTCGTCCCGAAAGAGCCCCACCGCCCTGGTGATCTCCTCCAGCCGACCGCGGTCGGCGGCGGTCATGCCCCGAAGCTGCCCCGCCGCCACCGCGCGGGTCACGAGGTGACCCGGCCCGCCAGCGCACCGTCCGCCAGCGCAATCCGTCCCCGCTCCAGCGCTTCCTCCGCGATCTGCAGCACCAGCGCCGGGTAATCCCATCCGTGCGCCCGGCCCATCCGCGCCAGTCCCGCGTCACTCGACAGGTCGGGATCGGGATTCAGTTCGAGCACCCACGGGGTGCCGTCGGCATCGAGGCGGATGTCGACTCGCCCATATCCCTCGCACTTTGCCAGGGCGCGCCACGCGCGTTCTGCAACGGTGACCAGTTTTTTCGCCGTTGCCTGGTCGACCCTGGCCGGACAGACCGGAATGGTGTGCAGGTCGTAGTCGCTGCCTGCATTCCACTTGGCGGCATAGGTCACGATCGGCGGCTTGCCCTCGCCGAGTCCGGTGAAATCGATCTCCGAAATCGGCAGCGCCGTCGTCCCGACGAAGCCGACATTGAACTCGCGGCCCTCCACATACTCCTGGACCAGCACGTCTTCCCAGGTCGCCGTCACCTTGGCGAGCCGCTCAAGGAGCGCCGCCGGCGTGTGGCAGACGGACCCCTCGTCGATGCCGACGCTGGCGTCCTCCATCGACGGCTTCACGATGACCGGAAACCGGACCCCGTCCGGCACCACCGGTTCGTGTACCAGGGCGAAGGCCGGGACCGGCACGCCCGCTTCCCGGAGCAGCGTGTTTGCCACATGCTTCCGGTGGCAGATCGTGATCGGCCAGGAGCGGCACCCGGTGAACGGCACCCGGACCAGCTCCAGCGCGGCCACCACGTAGTCCTCGAACCGGGCGTGGCCGTTGATGCCTTCGCACAGGTTGAAGATCAGGTCGGCCTTCTGACAGCGTTCGACCCACGCGAGGTCGGCGAGGTACACCGGCACCAGTTCGGTGGTGTGTCCGGCGGCCTGGAGGATCGCCGCGATTTCCCGGACGTTGGACAGGACCGCCGCCACGTCGGCCGCGGTCCACTCGTCGCTCCCCCCGTCGTGGAGGAGGGCGACCTTCAAGCCGCCACCTCAGCCAGGAGCCGTCGGCCGGTGATCCGCCGCCAGGCAATGTCGGCCACCGTCTGGATCAACTCGTCGTAGTCCATCCCGGCGGAGCGCGCCGCCTTGGGAAAGCAGGAGTTGTCGCGCGGGTCAGGGAGGATGCCGGGCAGCGGGTTGAGCTCGACGATCATCGGGTTGCCGTCGGCATCGCAGCGGACGTCGATGCGGCACCAGTCGCGACAGCCGATGGCGTGATAGGCCCCGAGGGAGGCCTCACGGATGCGTGCCGCCAGCGCTTCCGGGACCGGCGCCGGGCATTCGTAGATGTCGAGCGGGTTGTCGAGGGTGTCCCAGAGCCACTTGGCTTCGTAGCCGTAGATCGGCGGGGCGCCCTCGGGGAGGTCGGCGTAGTTCATGGCCACGAGGGGGAGGCAGCGCGCCTCCGGACCGTTGCCGAGGACCGCGACGGTGAATTCCGCCCCGGGGAGCCACGCCTCGATCAGCACCGGCTGGCGGTAGGTGGCGAGCAGGTGCGTGACCCGGGCCACCAGCGCCGCGCGGTCATGGCAGAGGTTGTCGACGGTGATGCCCTTGCCCGAACCCTCGCAGGCCGGCTTGACGAAGACCGGGAAGGGGAGGGTGGATGCGTCGGCGTCGGCCACCGACTCGGCGATGCGGAACGGCGCGGTGGGAACGCCGCGGGCCTGCATGACTTCCTTGGCGCGTCCCTTGTGGAGGGCCAGCCCAAGCGCCAGCGGGTCGGAGGCGTGACAGGGAATGCCGTAGAACTCGCAGATGGCGGGGACGTGCCCCTCGCGGTTCGGTCCGTACAGCCCTTCGGCGATGTTGAAGACGAAATCGGGCCGCGACTCGGCGAGCTTCTGCGGGAACGACGCGTCGGCCTCGAGGCGGATCACCTGGCCGAGCGGCTGCAGCGCGCGCTCGACGGCGTCGATGGTGCCGGGTTCGTCCCATTCGGCGTAGAGATCGGGCTGGTCGAGATCGGTGCGGAGGGCGCGGAGGGCGGTGTTCCGGTCAACAGGGGAGGCGAAGTCTCCCCCAGCAATCGCTGCGGCCTGGGGCTTCAGGTTGTAGGCGAGTCCGATCCGAACTCCCAAACACTCCCCCTCAAAAAGGCTGCCGCCGAATTGCGACCAGCCGACGCTTGCTGTTGTCGGATACCAAGTTAAGAAAAAGGGGAGCGAAGCACAATAGATTTTTTTGAAATTCGTGAACTTCGTTTGTCGGCAGGAAGACGAGAAGACGGGAACCGGGTCAGCGGCGTCGTTCGTACACGCGGAACTCGAAGGAGAATTCGTTCCTGTCGTCCGCGCCATGGGACTCGGTCGACACCAGCTTCCATGCCGGCGCCCCGGGCAGTGAAAAGTGCGTGTCTCCCTCGGGAGAAGCGTGCACCAGGGTGAGGTAGATCCGCGTGGCCAGTGGCATCGCCTGCCGGTAGACGTCCGCTCCGCCGATGACGAACACCTCGCCCGCCGGTCCCGCCACTTCCAGCGCCGCCTCAAGGCTTGGCACCCGTTCGGCGCCCTCCGGCCGGAACTCGGGATTCCGGCTCACGACGAGGTTGCGGCGGCCGGTGAGTCCCTTCCCGATCGATTCGAAGGTCTTCCGCCCCATGATGACGGTGTGCCCGAGCGTGAGCGACTTGAACCGCCGGAGGTCGGCGGAGAGCCGCCAGGGCAGCGCGTTCTGCGTCCCGATCACGCCGTTCTCGGCGACCGCCACCACCAGCGCGACGGTCAGACCGCCACCTTGCCGGGGATATGGGGATGCGGGTCGTAGCCGAGGAGCTCGATATCCTCGTACCGGAAGTCGAAGAGCGAGGTGACCGCCGGGTTGAGCCGGAGGCGGGGGAGCGGCCGGGGGGTGCGGGTCAGCTGGAGCCGTGCGGCCTCCAGGTGGTTGGCATAGAGATGCGCGTCGCCGAAGGTGTGGATGAACTCTCCCGGCTGGAGCCCGGTCACCTGCGCCACCATCAGGGTGAGCAACGCGTAGGAGGCGATGTTGAACGGGACGCCGAGGAAGGCATCGGCGCTTCGCTGGTAGAGCTGGCAGGACAGCCGGCCGTCCGCCACGTAGAACTGGAAGAGGGCATGACAGGGAGCGAGCGCCATCTCGGGAATGTCCGCCACGTTCCAGGCGCTGACCATCAGCCGGCGGGAATCGGGGTTCCGGCGGATCTCCTCGAGCACGAGGGTGACCTGGTCGACATGGCCGCCGTCTGGCGTCGGCCAGGATCGCCACTGGCGACCGTAGACCGGGCCGAGCTCGCCCGAGGGGTCGGCCCAGTCGTCCCAGATGCTGACCCCGTGGTCGTGCAGGTACTTGACGTTGGTGTCGCCCCGGAGGAACCAGAGCAGTTCGTGGACGATCGACCTGGTGTGAAGCTTCTTGGTGGTGACCAGGGGGAAGCCGTCCGACAGGTCGAACCGCATCTGGTGGCCGAAGATGCTGCGCGTGCCGGTCCCGGTCCGGTCCGACTTGGCCACGCCGGTGTCCAGGATGCGGGAGAGGAGATCGAGGTAGGGTTTCATCGGGCCAGCTCCAGCCGGGGACGGGCGTAGCCGCCGGTGCGTTCGATCTCACGAAGGGCGAGGGCAATATCAGCGGGGATCTCGGTCGCGGCGGCGCCGACCTTCAGGCGATCCACCGGCGCCTCGCCCGCCGGGAGCTTGATGCCGGGGTTGAGGAGGCCGGCGGGGTCGAAGGCCGCCTTGATCTCGCGGAACAATGCCACGAGCTCGGGTCCGAACACCGAATCGAGGGCATCGGCGCGGAGGCGACCGTCGCCGTGTTCGCCGCTGAGCGTCCCGCCCAGCGCCGTGGTGCCGCTCGAGACCTCCCGCAAGACCGCCGTCACCTCCGCCTCCCAGCCCGTCGTCGTGGTGTCCACCAGCAGGTTCACGTGGATGTTGCCGTCGCCGGCGTGCCCGAAGATGACCGCCTCCTGCCCATGCGCACGGGTCACCCGTCGGACGAGGCGAACATAATCGGCGAGGCGGGACACCGGCACCGCACCGTCCTCGATCACCTGCAGCGATCGGTGGGTGTCGGGGAGCCGGGCCAGGATCGGACTCGCGGCGTGGCGGATCGCCCAGAGCGACTCGGCATCCTCCGGGGTGATGGCGGTCTCCACCTCGGTGGCCCACGCGCTGACGGCCCGGACCGCATCCCCCACCGTCCCGCGCGCCGCCGTCGCCGTGGCACGCTCGAACTCCACCAGGAGGAGCGCCTCGGCGCCGCGCGTGAGCGCGGGCACCTCGCCGCCCTGCTTCGCGACCAGTTCCAGGAAGGTGCTGTCGAGCATCTCGAGCGCCGAGGGCCGGAGCGGCAGGAGGGCGTTGACCACGTCCGCCAGCTCGTCGAGCGAGCGGAGTGCGATCCGCAGCCCCGCACTGGCGCCGGCGATCGGTGCGAGGCGGCATTCCAGGGCGGTGATGAGGCCGAGGGTTCCCTCGCTCCCGATCAGGAGGTCCAGCGCGTCGCCCGAGTCGAGGACGGCGTCCACGGCGTAGCCGGAAGAGTTCTTCCGGACCCTCGGGAACCTGGCCCGAATCAGCGGCCCGGCGGCGTGGATCCGCGCGGTGACCGCCTCCCAGCGCGGCGCCAGCGGTTCGTGTCCCTCGCGCGCCCATCGATGCGTGGCGCCGTCGGCCGCCACCCATTCGAGGGCGGCGATCCACGGTCGGATACTCCCCATCCGGACCGCCGACGCGCCGGCGGCGTTTGTGGCGGCCATGCCGCCCAGCGTGGCCCACCTTCCACTGGACGGCATCGGCGGGAAGCGCAGCCCGTGTTCGCGTGCGGCGGCGTCCAGCGCCCCGGCCGTGACCCCGGCGGTGACGCAGGCCCGACGATCCGCCGCGTGGATCTCCAGCCGCGCCGGCCCGAGACGGGTGAGGTCCACGACCACGCCGTCCCCGACGTTGCCCCCTCCCATGGCGCTGCCGGCACCGCGGGGCACGAGCGGCGTATCGGTCTCCCCGGCCCACCGCACCAGCCGGATCAGGTCCTCGACGGTGACCGGCACCGCGACCCCCGCCGGCACGATCCGGTAGATCCCGGCGCCCTCGGCATAGGCGGCGCGGGCGCGGTCATCGGTGCGAAATTCGCCCTGCAGGCGGGGTCCCGTCAGCATGGCCGAAACGTACGGCGGTACACCGCTGGCGCCAAGCGAACGAGGGAGCCGCCTGCTATCTTGGAACCCCATGGCAGAAACCTCCCGCCCGCAGCTGATCCGCATCGAAGTCGACCGCCGACTCGGCCACGAATGGGACGAGTGGGACGGGCAGCCGTTGCCGAACGAGGGCAACTACGACTCCCCGCCCCACCTCTTCTTCCAGTGGTCGGCGGCGGGGCTGGCCGCGGCACTCGGCGTGGTCGCCATCGGCCTCTACCTGCTCGGGCCGCGCATCGGGCTGCTCATTGCCGGGCTCCCGCGCACCCTCTGGATCGGCCTCGGCGCGGCGTCGGCCGCCGCTTGGCTCTGGTGGATCCTGATCCTGCTGAGCTACGCGACGAAGCGGTCGCTGCTCCCGGGACGACTCGCCGAGCGGGGGCTCTTCCTGCGGCTGATGCGCGTGACGTCACGGGTGGCGGACCGGTTCGGGCGGCGGGACTGGGTCGAGAATGCCGCCGTGAAGGTGTACAACGCCCTCGCCCTGGTCCGCGCCAGGGCGGTCGGGAAGGGTGAGCTGCTCCTCCTCGTGCCGCGCTGTCTCTCCAAGCCGGCCATCGACGGCGTGCTCGCCCTGTCGGGCAAGTACGAGGTGCCGGTCTTCGTGGCCACCCGCGGCCAGCTGGCCCGGCGCGTCATCAAGGAGCGCCGCCCCCGGGCGGTCGTCGCCGTGGCCTGCGAGCGGGACATGGTGAGCGGACTCCACGACGTGGCGGGCAAGCTGCCGGTGCTGGGGCTCACGATGACGCTGCCGTCCGGCCCCTGCAAGGATGCGCGGCTGGACCTGGAGCAGCTGGAGGAGTGGGTGAAGGTGTTTGTGGGGGCGTAGCTAGTTCGCGGTTGCCGGCCCCGGCTTCGGCGGCGTCGCCGTGCTGTCCGCCGGGGCCGCCCTGGTGGAATCGCCTGGTGCGGCTCCCGGTGGGATGACCGTCGGTGGTTCCGCCCCCGGCACCGGATACCGGCGCGCCATGTCGGTCAGCACCTTGGCCACGCGCTGGGCCGCGACATTGTCGGGCGGAGCCTGCCGGTCGAGTTCCCGGGGCGGCAGCGACGGATTGGCGAGCGGTCGGATCGCCGTCTCCACCCGGAACGACGCCCGGGCATGCCCGTAGGCGTTGACCCACCCCCGCACCCGCACGATGCTGTCGCCCAGCACCCGTCCGGTGGACACCGCTCCCGTCCGCGCATCGAACCACTCCGTCTCCAGATAGCCGTCCCGCGTTTCCACCCGGCTCACCGGAATCGAGTCGGTCCGCAGCGCCTCGGCGAGCAGCGCGGTGGCCTTCGGGATCTCGAGGTCCACCACCGCCTCGGCCGCGGTCGGCAGCGGGCCGAAACTGGGGCGCTTGGTGTACGGCTGGCACGCCAGCAGGGCGAGCAGCAGGAGCGCGGGGCGGCGGAGGAGTCGCATCAGTCCTGGTGGTCCGGCGTTCCGGGGGCATGGGTGTGGGGCGTCTTCACGCCCACCGCGGTATCGCCCCCGTCGGCGATGGAGTCGGTGACGTCGCCAGCCGCCGCCGGCATCGTCTCGTCATGCGCCTCCCCCTCGGCGTGCTCGTGCCCCGCCGCCCGGTTCTCGAGTTCCGCCTCCATCGCCTCGGTAGAGATGCCGGCGGCGTGGTCGAAGACCAGTTCGCCACCCTCCCGGCCCGTCGCGACCAGGAAGACCAGCCCCACGAGGCCGAGGGCGGCCGCTCCCCACCGCTCGCCGCGCCCCATCTTCGTTTCGCGCAGCAGACGCCATACCGCGAGGACACCGAAGCATCCGAGGGTAATCCACGCAAACCGTTCGTGGGCCTCCATGATGTCGTGGATCGCCTGTCCGTGCTCGATCGCGTCCTCGGCGCGAAGCCCCGAGAAGAGCGCGACGGCGGTGCTGGCCGCGCCGACGACGAGCGACCAGTAGGCGGCGCTCCGGAGGCTCTCCCGCTTGGTGAAGAGATAGGCGAGCTCGAAGAGCATCCCCACGACCAGCAGGGCCGGAGGAAAGTCGTTGAGGACGGCGTGCAGCCGCGGGGCGTCGTAGCCGAACAGCCCGCCGGCGGCGGCGGCGTCGCCGTGGAGGAACAGGGAAAGGAGCATGGCGCCCGAGGTCTTTCGTGGTCGGTGTGGCTAGAGGCCGAGGTCCACCGGCACCGGTGGATTGGCGGCATAGTCGTAGAAGCCCTTGCCGCTCTTCCGGCCGTAGAGCCCCGCCATGACCATCCGCTTGAGGAGCGGCGGCGGCGCGTACCGGGTCTCGCGGTACTCGGTGAACATGATCTCGGCGATCTTGTAGGTGGTGTCGTTGCCGACGAAGTCGAGCAGGGTCAGCGGCCCCATCGGGTAGCCGCAGCCCAGCTTCATCGCGTTGTCGATGTCCACCGTGCTGGCGACGCCGTGCTCCAGCGCCCGGATGGCGTCGAGCAGGTAGGGGACCAGGAGCAGGTTCACGATGAAGCCGCTGTTGTCCTTGGCCGCCACCGCCTCCTTGCCGAGGCTCTTCGCAAAGGCCATGGCGCGATCAAAGGTGGCGGGGGAGGTGGTGACGGTGCGCACGACCTCCACCAGCTGCATCAGCGGGACGGGGTTGAAGAAGTGGAGCCCCACGAACCGGTCGGCGCGGGCGGTGGCGGACGCCATCGCGGCGATGGTCAGGCTCGAGGTATTGCTGGCGAAGATGGTGTGGGCGGGACAGAGGGCGTCCAGCTCCTTCCAGAGGTCGTTCTTCAGGTCGAGATCCTCGGTGACCGCCTCGATGATGATGTCGCAGTCCTTGAGCGCCGACACGTCGGTCACGTAGGAGAGCCGGGCGAGGGCGGCATCCCGATCGGCGGCGGGGAGCTTGCCCTTCTCGACGAACTTGTCGAGCGACTTGGCGATGCCGGCCTTGCCCTTGGCCATGACGGCGTCGGACACGTCCCGCACGACGGTGGTGCAGCCGGCGGTGGCGGCCACCTGGGCGATGCCGCTGCCCATCAGGCCACAGCCGAGCACGCCGACCTTCTTGATTTCTGCCATGGTGAATTCCGATTGGTTCAGGGTTTGAGCGCCTTGCGCACTTCCTGCACGAGTGAGGTGATCATGCTGGGCCGGTCAGCCGGGAGCGCCGTCGGCGGACGGTTGCCACGACGCTCCAGCTGGTCGAGGGCCCGTTCGAGGCCGAGGCGGACCCGCTGGGTCACGCCGGCATAGGGGCGGGTGGCGGCATAGCCCGCCGCCAGGGCCACCGGCAGCGGCACCAGGAGGATCGGGGGGAAGACCGCCAGCACCGCCAGGACGATCGTCGCGGCCGCGCCGACCGACGTGATTGCCGCCGCGCCGCCGATGAACGCCCCGCGGGTCATCCGGAGGTCGGCGGTGAGCTGGACGTGGCAGTACCCCGCCTCGAGCGGTGTGATGGTGGCCGCCACGGTACCCGCCTTGCCGAGCATGGCCCGGGCGCTGCCGGTGATCGCCGCCGCCGACATCCGGAGCGCGGCCTGGATGCCGCCCATCTGCTCCCAGCTGATCCGCCCGCCCTGGTGTCGCTGCACCACCAGGTGCTCCGTCTTCTCCATCCACTCGAGAAGAAGATGCTCCTGGAGGTCGACCGTCCCCATGACCACGCGATCGGCGGTGACGGTCCCCACGCCGATGGTACGGTCGAGCCAGCGCGACTCCGCCGGCCCGGTGCGCACCCGCTCCTCCAGCAGCGCCTGCTGCAGGTACCGGGCGGGGATGCCCACATCCCGGCCGAGGGCCAGGACCTGGTCCTCGGTCATCGCGTCACCCACGTCGTGTTCGCCGGTCTGGAGCTCGGCGGCGCGCTGGATGATCCGATCGAGGGCGGCGCGGTCGATCCGTGCGGGCAGGTCCGCCATCGGGTGTTAGCTCGTCTCCTTCTTCGCGCCGGCTTCGATGCGCGGGAAACCCGCCAGCACATCGGGGGCCGGGAGCGCGGGCGTGGGCCTGCCGGCCGCGGCGTTCTGTTCGGCCATCTGCAGGAACGGCTTGATCAGGTCGATCGGGATCGGGAAGATCGTCGTCGAGTTGTTCTCGGCGGCGATTTCCGTGACCGTCTGCAGGTACCGGAGCTGCAGCGCGCTCGGCTCGGTGGCCAGCATCTTCGCCGCCTGCGCCAGCGTCTCGGACGCCTGGAGCTCGCCCTGCGCCGCGATGACCTTGGCCCGCCGTTCCCGCTCGGCCTCGGCCTGGCGCGCCATCGCGCGCTTCATCTGCTCGGGCAGGTCCACGTCCTTCACTTCGACGGCCGACACGTGGATCCCCCACTCGTCGGTCCGTTCGTCGATGATCCGCTTCAGCACCGCGTTGATCTTCTCCCGGTCGCTGAGCAGTTCGTCGAGCTCCACCTCACCGAGCACCGCCCGCAGGGTGGTCTGGGCCAGCTGGCTGGTGGCGTAGAGGTAGTCCTCGATTTCGATCACGGCACGCTCGGGATCCGACACCTTCATGTACAGGACGGCGTTCACCTTGACGGAGACGTTGTCCCGGGTGATGACATCCTGCGGCGGGATGTCGAGCGCCATGATCCGGAGCGACACCCGCTTCATCTGCGCCAGCCCGGCCGGAAGGAAGAAGAGGCCCGGGCCCTTGGTGTTCCAGTACTTGCCCAGGAAGAAGGCGACCCCCCGCTCGTACTGCCGCAGGACGCGGAGGCTGGCGAAGGAATAGGCGACTGCGATCCCGAGTGCGATCAGCAGGACTGGCATGAGGACCTCCTAGGCCGGGAAGGCTTCGACGATGACGGCCGCACCCTGGCCGCCGCCGATGCAGGCGCTGCCGAGGCCGTAGCGGGTGCCGGTCTTCCGGAGCGCGTGCAGCAGGTGCAGTGAAATCCGGGTGCCGCTGGCGGCGAGCGGGTGGCCGATGGCGATGGCGCCGCCGTGGATGTTGGTGCGCGCGCGGTCGAGGCCGAGTTCCTTCTCGACCGCCACATACTGGGCGCTGAACGCCTCGTTCACCTCGACGAGGTCCATCTGGTCCAGGGTGAGGCCGGCCTTGGCCAGCGCCTTGCGCGCCGCCGGCGCCGGGCCGATGCCCATGTACTTCGGCTCGACGCCGGCAATGCCCCACGCCACCAGGCGGCCGATCGGCGTGAATCCCTTGGCGGCGCCTTCGCTGGCGATCACCACGGCGGCGGCCCCGTCGCAGATGCCGGAG
Organism: Gemmatimonadota bacterium; assembly: GCA_024641745.1. Classification (GTDB taxonomy): domain Bacteria; phylum Gemmatimonadota; class Gemmatimonadetes; order Gemmatimonadales; family GWC2-71-9; genus SPDF01. The sequence continues at coordinate 23,285 of JAHECL010000002.1, forward strand.
GCGTTCCCTGCCGTGACCACGCCGTCCTTCTTGAAATAGGGGGCCAGCCTGGCCAGCCCCTCGGCGGTCGTCTCGGGACGCATGTGCTCGTCGGCGCCCCACGGCTCGTCCTGCTTCGTCTTCCGGTTGCGGATGGGGACCGGGGCGAGTTCGTCGGCGAAGAAGCCGCCGTCCCACCCCGCCCTGGCCCGCTGCTGGCTGGTCAGCGCGTATTCATCCACTTCCGCGCGCGAAATCTTGTACTTGTCGGCCAGGTTCTCGGCCGTTTCCGCCATCGAAAAGCCGCACTGCGGGTCCTTGAGCGACTCCCAGAGCAGGTCCTCGAACGGCGGCGCCGGGCCGAGGCGCAGTCCCCAGCGGGCGCCGCGCACCACGTGCGGCGCCTGACTCATCGATTCGGCGCCCCCGGCAAGGACGATGTTCGATTCGCCGAGGAGGATCTGCTGGGCGCCCTGGATGATCGACTCGAAACCGGAGCCGCAGAGGCGGTTGACCGTCACGGCCGGTGTCTCGATCGGCAGGCCGGCGCGCAGAGCCACATGCCGCGCCAGGTAGATGGCGTCGGCGCTGGTCTGGAGGGCGTTGCCGAAGACGACGTGATCCACCGCCGCGCCCTCGACCCCGGCCTTGGCCAGGGCGTGCTGGGCGGCGTGGACGCCGAGGGTCGTGGCGGTCAGGTCCTTGAGGGTTCCGCCGAAACTGCCGAACCCGGTGCGGGATCCGGACAGGAAGAGGACGTCGGATTGCTGCCCCTGCGTTTTCATGGAAATGCCCTTCGCGAAAGAGGGTCGGACAGGCCCGAAAGATGGCCCGAACCGACCCCCCGTTCAAGGAAGGCAGAATGTGGCGGCCGCCCCGGCGATGCCGACCACCAGGTCGCCCAAGACGCCGAAGCCCTTTCCCTTCATGGGCTTGCCGGCGAGCCAGCCGGCGATGATCCCGACGATGATGAGGGTGAGGATGCCGATGGAACCTCGGAGGGGAGTTTGGACGGCAGGCGTGCGTGCTGGTGAGACTCGTGGCGGGCGGATTATTCGCCGAGGACCCGCTCGATGCGCTGGTCCGGGATCAGCCAGATCAGCGCGACGACGATGTAGGCGGCGCCGGCCGCCCAGACCTGGAAGAAGGACGCCATGATGCCGACGACGTAGAGCGCCAGCGAAAGATTGCCCTTCCGGTCGCGGCCGATGGCCCGGGCCAGCGGCGAATCGGGCCCTTCGACGCGGAGTGCCGCCCGCAGCATGATCGTATAGGCGATGGCGGCCATGAGCAGCACCACGCCGTACAGTGCCACGGGCGCGGGGGCGAAGTGGTTCTCGCCCATCCAGCCCGTCACGAACGGTATCAGGGAGAGCCAGAAGAGGAGGTGGAGGTTGGCCCAGAGGACGCCGCCGCTGACCCGGTGCACCACGTGCAATGTATGGTGGTGGTTGTTCCAGTAGATGCCGAGGTAGACGAAGCTCAGCACGTAGCTGAGGAAGACGGGGAGCAGCGGCTCCAGCGCGGAGAAGCCGGCGCCGTGAGGCACCTTCATCTCCAGCACCATGATGGTGATGATGATGGCGAGCACGCCGTCGCTGAATGCCTCGAGCCGGCCGGTGCTCATCCGGCGCTCTCCGGCGCGGCGGCGGCGGGGGCCTCGTGCGCCGCGGCACGCAGCAGGTGCACGGCGGTGTAGACCACCACGACCACGACCAGCCACCGCACATAGTAGAGGTCGAGCGACCGCACGATGTAGGCGGCGATCAGCACCGCGGGGATCCCGCCCAGCGCGAGGCCGAGGGCGGCCTTCAGGTCGTAGCTCTGCTTGCGGATGAACTGCGTGCTCCCGATCGGCATCAGGAAGGCGCAGGAGCCCATCATGATCGGGAAGGCGGCGCGGGGGTCCATGCCGAGCAGGCTGATGAGGATGAGGCAGGGTCCGTAGAGACCGATGCCGAGCGACATCAGCGCCCCGAGGGTGAAATTGCCGAGGATGCCGATGGCGAGCCTGGGGCCGTGCAGGCCGAGCGCCGTGCCGCCGCCGGTGGTGGTGTCGAAGATCGCCATCAGCGTCAGGACCGCGGCGATGAGCAGGGCGATGCCCATGCCGACCTGGATCTTCCGACGGGGCCACCGGGAGACGACCCCCGCGCCGAGCCACATCCCCAGCACCGAGGCGGCGATCAGCATCACGAGGGTGGGCATCTCCACCTCCACGATCGCGATGTAGATGAACGCCTGCGCGATGGTGGGGAGGGTGTGCCCGACGTTGAGGGTGCCGGGCAGGTGCTCGTCCCGGACGAGGCCGCGCCACTTGAACAGCGCGGTCGTCGTTGCGAAGGAGCCGATGCCGAGGGTGTCGAAGAAGTCCGCCACGAAGCCGATGGCGTATTCCGTCGGTGTCGGGGCGATGCGCTCGGTGCCCTGGCGGCGCCGGATGGCCGACCACCAGAACCACGCGAACACGATGACGAATCCGCCGAGCGCGGTGAGCAGGGCGGCCTTCGCGGAGACCTGGGGGACGAGTGAGGCGAGTGACATCGGCGCGCTCCTACTGCGTCGGTGCGGTGGAGCCGCGGACGGTCACCGTGATTCGCACGGCGCGGCCCGTCGGTGCGCCGGTGACCACGAGCTGGTACTCCCCGGTCGTGTTGGCCCGGATCTCCCAGGTGGCGCCTCCCTGCACGCCGCCCGACATCATCTGGCCGACGTAGGGCAGCTGCGTGCCGCTGGTCCGCGGACGCAGCTGCAGCGTGACGCCACGGACGTCGGTCTCCGCCCAGTAGACGCATCCCGCCTGCAGGGCGATGTCCCGCCGCTCGCCGGAGTTGTTGACCTCGGTCGCCAGGACCGTGCTGCCTGTCTCGAGGGGACAGGCGCCGCCTTCGGCCGCGGCGGCCGGCGCGGGAGTCGAGGTGGTGTCGCCCTGACTGGAGGGGCTGCAGGCGACAAGCAGGACAAGCGCCGCGAGCGGATAGTGCCGCATGATGACTCCGGGAGAGTGGAAGGAAGGAAGGGAATCTACGCCGACTTCACCGCCAGGCGAGGCGTGGTGGACCGCTCAGCTTGACGCATTCCGGAATGCAGACCATATTGGTCGCAATACAAAACTTACATGAGAGTGGATCTCATCTATGCGCATTGCTCCGATTCTCGCCAAGTTTGGGATTGTCGGTACCCTCTTCTTCCTGATCAAGGGGCTCATGTGGCTGATCATCCCCGCGCTGCTGGTGGCGCTCCAGTGAACGCGGAACGGTCGGGCGCGATGCTCACCCTGCGCGAGGGCACCGCGACGCACCACCGCCGCGCGGAGCAGCACGAGTTCCAGCGGCAGTTCGTTCGGGGCACGCTGCCGAAACTCCTCTACGTCCGCTGGCTGGCCCAGATGCTCCAGATTCACGCCGCGCTCGAATCGCATCTCGACCGGGTGGTGACCCGGAATCCGGCACTGAGGGCGGTCTTCGACGACGGGCGGCGGAAGGTGCCGGGGCTCCGGCACGACCTCGCCTTCCTTGGTGGCGATGCCGCCGGGCCTGTCCTGCCGGCGGCCGGCGCCCTCATCGCACGGATGGACGACCTCGCCGCCGGACGGCCGATGGCGCTGCTGGGCGTCTTCTACGTCCTGGAGGGAAGCACCAACGGCTCGAAGTTCATCGCGCGGAAGGTTCGTCCCGCCTATGCACTGCCCACCACCGGCGAAGGGTCGGCCTATCTCGATCCGTACGGTGATATGCAGCCGGCGCGGTGGCAGGAATTCAAGACGGCAGTCGACGCGCTCGCCCTGCCGCCCGACCAGGTCGACCAGCTCGTCGCCGCCGCCCAGGCCACCTTCGACGCCATCCACGATCTCGGCGGCGAACTCCTTGCCGAAAGCACCGGCGCGGCCGCCTAGTCGAGCGCCGCTGACAGCGCCGCCGCCACCTCGGCGGTGCTTCCTGTGCCGCCCAGGTCGGGCGTCAGCGGTCCGCCGGCCACCACTCGCTCCACCGCCCGCTCCAGCCGTCTCGCTCCCGCCCCGCATCCCAGCTGCTCCAGCATCAGCGCACCGCTCAACACCGTCGCCATCGGATTGGCGACGCCCTTGCCGACCAGCGGCGGCGCCGACCCGTGCACCGGCTCGAACAGCCCCGGCCGACCGGGGTGAAGGTTGGCGCTGGCCGCGATCCCCATCCCGCCGATCAGCCCGGCGCCGAGGTCGGACAGGATGTCGCCGTAGAGGTTCGGGGTGACGATGACCTGGAACCGTTCCGGCTCCCGCACCAGCTCCAGCGCCAGCGCGTCGACATACCGATGCTCCCGCTGGATGCCGGGGTAGCGCTCGCCGATTTCCTGGAAGAGCCGTCCCCAGATTCGCTGGAAGGGGATCGCGTTCGACTTGTCGCTCATCGTCACGCGTGTCTTCCCCTGTGCCGCCGCCCAGGCGAACGCCGCCTCGATGATCCGCGCCACTCCCTTGCGGGTGTTGATCTCCTCCGAGACGTGCACCTCGTCCGGGGTGCCGAGGCTCTCCGAGCGACCCAGACCGAGGTACTGGCCCTCGGTGTTCTCGCGGAAGATGACGAAGTCGATGGCGGTGCTGCCGCCGTCGCTCCTCCGGTCGGTGCGGAGTGGCGAGAGCTTCGGATGGAAGAGGTGGGTCGGGCGGAAGTTGATGTAGAGGTCGAGCCGGAACCGGAGACCGAGGAGGATGTCGCGGGCGTGCTCGTTGCCGGGGACGCGGGGGTCGCCCAAGGCCCCGACCAGAATGCCGTCGACGTCATCGCGCAGGTGCGCGAACGCCTCGTCGGGGAGGGTCTCCCCCGTCTCCAGGAAGTGATCGGCCGAATAGGGCAGCCGCTCCACCGCGAGCGCGAGTCCTTCTGCGTTCGCCGCCGCCTCGATGATCGGCAGGCCGGCCTCGATCACCTCCGGGCCGATGCCGTCCCCGGCGATGATGGCGATCGTCGCTCGCGTCACGTCCCACCCCCGCTGACTTCCTCGCCGCAGCTCACGCAGTAGCGCCAGCCGACGTCGATGTCCGCGCCGCAGGTGCGGCAGGCGCCGACGTCCTGGCCCATGCCGCAGTGGGGGCAGAAGTTGATGGCCATGCGGGGCGGGAGAATTCCGCCGCAGAAGGGACAGCGCACCGTGGCCTTCCCCTCTTCCGGAGGAGACGGGTCGGCGGGCTTCGCAGCAGCAGCAGGTGGTGCGGCGGGCGGTGGGGTGCGGAGTTCGATGACCGGGTCGGCCTGCCACGCGGTGTCCCTGGCCGCCGTCCGGGGCTCGGCGGCCGGCGCCGGTTCGGAGCGCCGCTCCTCCGGCGGGGCGTAGCGCTGTTCGGGGCGCTCCCCCAGTGCCGACATCAACGGATCGGTCCGGAGCAGGAGACGGCTGTCGCCCCACACCCGCAGGAGGCCGAGGTCGGGGAGCGGCTTCTTGAGTTCGGCCGTCATGGAGGTTTGCGCGGAGGGATCCGCCTGGACGAAATCGCCCTCCCCCGCGCAGAGCCGGAGCAGCAGCGTCTCGTAGTCCTCGGCGGTGTCCACGCCGAGTTCCCGCCGCACGGTCCGGTACGGGAGCACGGCGTCCATCAGCTCGTTCAGGGCGATCGGCTGGTGGAGCCGGGACGGGTCCTCGTCCGACAGCGTCTGCACCAGGAGCCGGAAGAGGGAGTCGAGGGTGGTCATGGATTCAATCTCACAGCCATCTCCGGAACCCGCCAGTTGCAGGGGCCGCCCGGCTCGGGATGGTCCTCCGGGCCAGCAGTTCGCGAGCGGCGGAAAGATCCCAAGAACCACATCTGCTCACTGACGCCCCTCCGGACCATTCCCAGCGCCGGCCGCCCCACAGCCTCACTCCGCCGTCCGTAACTCGATGGACTCGCCGCTCGCAAGCCGGTCGGCGAGCTGTCGATACGCCGCATCGGGATCGTACTCGAGGTACTGCCCGCGCTCCCGCTTCGCGTGGAGCCACTTCTCGAAGCCGGAGGGGATGGCGCCGTCGGAGGTGTGCTGTTCGGTGGCGGCGGCGACGGCCAGGTCGTTGGCGTACTCGTTCTTGGCGTGCCCCTTGTGGCCCCGCACCCAGGTCCACTGCACGTCGTGCCGGCCGGCGGACGACACCAGCTGCTGCCAGAGCGGGAGATTCTCGATGGGGCCGCCCTTGCGGGTCCAGCCCCGTCCCTTCCACGCCGGCACCCACTCCCGCATGCCCTTGACCAGGTACTCGGAGTCGGACACCAGGAGCACCCGCATTCGCTGGCCCTTGCCGGCCAGGAGCTGCAGCGCGGCGATCCCGCTGGCCAGCGCCATCCGGTTGTTGGTGGTGTCGGCGGCGTGCAGGAAGAAGTCGCGGCGCTGGACGCCGCTCCGGGTGGCGGTCTCGATCAGGCCGCCCGCCCCGCCGGGGGTGGCGCCCTCCTGTCCGTTGCCGAGGCAGCTCTCGTCGAGGTGCACCACGGCGATCGCCAGCGGTGGCGTCATCCCTCGTTCCTCAGGACCTGGAACCACTCGATCTCCTTCAGCAGGAACTCCATCAACTCTCCCGTCATCGGCAATCGTGCGTGGAAGGCCTCGCCGCGGGGTCCGTTGGCCACCCGTCCGGCGATCACGATGTACTCAGTCCCCCGGCGCTGCAGGACGACGCGCAGTCCGTTCCGCGCGGCATGCTCGAGCTGGTCGTAGCGTTCGGCGTTCCAACGCATCAGGTCAGCGCCCCACGCCGGACGGTCACGGCCGCTTCTCCCTCGTCACCCGGAGTGTCCCGATGTCCCCCGTCACCAGCCGGCCAATGACGGCGCGTGCAAGGGTGCCCTCCGCGTGAAGGGCGTCGAGAAGGGAATCGAGCCGCTCCGGCGCCACGGCGAGCAGGAGTCCACCCGACGTCTGCGCGTCGTTCAGCAGGATGCGATCGGCGGCAGGGACGTCGGCGTCGCAGGTCGTCAGCACGGCCGCCGCCGCGATGTTGCGCTCGGTGCCGCCCGGCAGCGATCCTTCCTCCGCCATCTGGCGCGCCTGCGCGAGGACCGGCAGATTCTCGGTCCAGAGTTCGGCCGCCAGCCCGCTTCCGGTCAGGATGTTGCCGAGGTGCCCCAGGAGGCCGAAACCGGTCACGTCGGTGGCGGCGCGGACGCCCGCGGCCTGCGCGGCGCGCGCGGCGCCGGCATTGAGGGCGCGCATCGAGGCGACCGCCGGGGCAATCTCCGCCTCGGTCAGCCGGTCCCGCTTCAGCGCGGTGGTCAGCACGCCGGTGCCGAGCGGCTTGGTCAGCACCAGGCAGTCGCCGGCACGGGCGCCGCGGTTGGTCATCATCCGGTCGGGATGGACCTCGCCGGTCACTGCGAGCCCGAACTTCGGCTCGGCATCGTCGATCGAGTGGCCGCCGAGCAGCAGGCAGCCCGCCTCCTGCGTGACCTCGGCCGCGCCGGCCATCACCTCGCCGAGCAGGTCAAAGGAGAGGCCGGTGCGGGGCCAGGCGACGAGGTTGAGGGCAAAGAGCGGGGTGCCGCCCATCGCATAGACGTCGCTCAACGCATTGGCGGCGGCGATGGCGCCCCAGTTCCGCGCGTCGTCCACGATCGGCGTGAAGAAATCGGTCGTGGCAATCAGCGCGCGATCGGCGGAGAGCCGGAAGACCGCCGCGTCATCGTGCGATGCGGCATCCACGAGCACCCGGGGGTCCTCGACGCTCGGCAGGTGCCGGAGCACCTGCGCCAGCTCGGCGGCGCCGAGCTTGCACGCGCACCCGGCACCGTGCGAGAGTGCCGTGAGCCGGATACCGGTGCCCGTCGCCTGTCGATCGTTCAATCGCTCTTCCCAGGAAGTGGAGCCACCCAATTGAGTCCTGTCGTCGCACTCACCACGGCGTTCTTGCTGGGCCTGGCGCATGCCATTGAAATCGACCACATGATCGCCGTCACGGCCTTCGTCAGCACCAGGCCGAAGCTCCGGGCCGCGGCGGGCTTCGGGCTCCGCTGGGGGCTGGGACACTCGCTCGCGGTCTTCGTCGCGGGCGGGATCCTCGTCGCCACCGGGCTGCGCTGGCCCGAGGGCTACGACCAGCTGGGCGAGGCGCTGGTCGGCGCGCTCCTGGTGGCGGTCGGCATCTGGGCGATGCGCCGCGCCCGCAAGTTACATCTGCATCCGCCCGAGGAACATGGAGACCACGCCCACCTGCATGCGCACACGGGGGCCGCACGCGAGCATACCCACGGCCACCACGCGCACGAGGTCCCGGCGCACCCTCCCACCGGACACCATCACCATCACGCGCCGCACGTCGAGAAGCACGGCATCACGGTCGTGGGGCTGATGCACGGCCTGGCGGGCACGAGCGCGGTGGTGGCGCTGGTGCCGGTCACCCTGATGGACCGGAAGCTGGTGGGGCTGGGCTACCTGGTGGCATTCGGGCTGGGGACGATCATCGCGATGACGGCGTACGCGCTGGTCGCGGCGGCGGCGTTCCGCCGCGCGTCCGAGGGATCGCTGAAGTGGGGGCAGGCGCTCGGCAGGTCCGTCGGGGCCGGCAGTGTGGCCGTGGGGCTGTGGTGGATCTGGCGGGCGGTGGGGTAAGGCGGTCCTGCCCCGCCGCTACCTGCCGCCCTCACTCATCACCAGTGCCCGCAACCCGATCAGCGCCCGCTCCTCCTGCGCCGTCGTCCCGAAGGCGCCGTCCTTCCGCTGCATCGCGACCAGGGCCGGTACCGCGTTGGCCACCGCGCTCCGTGCCGCCGGTGTGTTGGCCGCCATCAGCGATTCGAGTGCATGGAAGAGGTCGGCGTTGGGCCACGTACCGTCGGCCTGCTGGTGGTCGGCGATGAACGCCGCTACCCGGATCGTGGCACCCCGGTAGAGGGGCGGGGCGATGCCGAGCGGGTGGAGCGCGGCGATGACCAGGTCGGGGGCGTAGTACCCGCTCCAGTCGGTCCACACATCGACCAGCACCGCCAGACTCTGCAAGTGCTGCTTGACGCTTGCCCGTCCCGCCAGCCCTGCCATCAGCACCGCGCGGAGCGCCAGGCAGCTCACCGCGAACCGCGCCTGCGCCTCCGCGCGAAAGGTCTTGCCGCACGGCATCGTGATCGGCGCCAGCCGCTCGGTGTCGGGCACCGGGGCAAAGAACCCCGCCAGGAAATGGTTGCACGCCTTCTGCTCGTGCCGCGCCGGATGGCATCCCTCCCCGAACCCGCCGGGCTGCCCCGCGAGCCCGAGCATCCAGGTGATGAACTGCGCCGTCCCCGGCTCCTGCCCCGAGTGTCCGAGGTCGATCAGCTCGATCGCGCGCCAGATGGTGGGGAGTGCGGCGCCGCCGACGCTGCCGTCGGACCGGAGCCCCTTCTGCAGTCCCGCAATCAGCGTCGCACGCGCGGCGGCATCGCCCGGCGCGGGGCGGCCGAGCGCCTCGCGCGCCAGGATGGCGGCGCGGGAGCTGCGCGGCACGAAGAACTCCGCCAGCCGCTCGATGGCGGCTGCAGGCTTGGGAGTCACGACAGGAGGAGGGAGAGGATGCCACCGGCGGCGGCGCCGCGGACGCCGCCGAGGAGGACGTGCAGCAGTGGCGCAAAGGGCGCGTCGTCCATCTCCGCGACGCGCATCCACCCTGACCATTCCACCAGCAGGCCCACCAGCCCGAATACCAGCCACCATCCGCCGTGGCCGAGGGTGGCAAACCAGAGCCCCGCGATCAGGGTGAAGAGCAATGCCTCGATGAAATAGGCGCCCGGCGCGCGGCGGAGGAGGGTCCGGCCCGGCTCGCGGGGCCCGCCAGCCAGCTTTCCTTCCACCGCCTCCCAGGCGAGGAAGAAGAGCCAGGCCGCCAGCCAGCCGAGCAGGAGCCGGGTGAGCGCCACCGGGCCTACCAGGTCCTGCGGACGGAATCGGGACGGATCAACTGTCCGCCGACCATCACCTGCGTGATCGCGCGGGTGTTGGTGATGTCCGCGAGGGGGTCGCGGCTCAGGACCACCAGGTCGGCCGCCTTGCCGGGCTGCAGCACACCCAGCGAGTCGGCACCGAGCAGGGCGGCGGCGTCGCTGGTGGCGGCGCGCAGCGCCTGCGATGGCGTCAGCCCCGCGTGGACCAGCAACTCGAGTTCGGCATGCTCGCTGGCGCCCGGCGTCAGCATCTGGTTGGCGGCGTCGGTGCCGGTGACGACCCGGCCGCCGGCCTGGAGGAAGGCCCGGACGAAGAGGTCCTGCTTCGGCCGTCCCCCCCGGAACGCCGCGAAATCGGCCGCGGTCCACCCGGCGCGGCCGACCATCTCCGGCACATTCCAGGCATCCCGCTGATTCTGGGGGACGGCGAGGAGGTCAGGGTTGTCACCGGTGGTCGGGTCGTCGAGCCGGCTGAAGACCTCGTGCAGGACGAGGGTGGGCACGATCGTCGTGCGCGTCTCGGCGAGCTGGTTCGCCACCTGGGTCAGGGTGACCGAATCGAGGGTCTCCCAGCTGCGCTCGAACGCGGTCCACCCCGTGAAGAACCCGTCGTGGTGCGCCGCAAAAAGCGGGTCGGGCTGTCCCGCCGCCTCCGGCACGCCGCTCAGGTGCTCGATCGAGGCCACGCCAAGCTTGCCGGCCGTCACGGCATCGGTGAGGCCGAGGTGCGCCGCCACCGGCATGCGGAAGGTGCGGGCTTCGTCCGTGATCGCCTCCAGCAGCTCGGGAGTGATCCGGGTGTAGGCCTTGATGAGGTGCGCCCCCGCCACGGAGAGGCGGTCCACCGCCTGTCGGGCGGAGCGGGTGTCGGTGACTTCGGTGGCGTTGGGGTAGGTGGCGGGCACGCCGTCGATCATCGCCCCGGCCGCGTAGATCCGCGGGCTCAGGCCCGATCCGAGGTCGGCGGCCTCCGACATCGCGAAGATGCTGTCGGCGTCGTTGTGGGCGTCGCGCACGGTGGTGACGCCGTAGACGATGTAGCGCTTGAGCGACCAGGACGCCACATGCGCATGTGCGTCGATGAGGCCGGGGATGATCCAGCTCCCCGAGACGTCGACCTCGATCGTGCCACGGGGAAGGGGGACATTCTCCCGCGCGCCGACCGCTTCGATGGCGCCGCCGCGTACCAGGACCACGCCGTCCCGCAGCGGAGTGCCGCCGCGTCCGTCGAGGATGGTCGCGCCCATCAGGGCGGTGCGCGGCGGCCCCTGCTCGGCGCACGCGCCGAGGAGACACAGCGTCAGGACCGCGGTGGCGAGGGTGGCGGCGCCACGCGTGCTGGTTGGGCTTCGGGACATCGTCCTGCCAATGCGCGGTGGGAGTGAGGGTGGAGCAGCGCCCCGGGGTGGCCGGGGCGCTGGATCAATCTACTTCCCTCTCTTCTTGACCGGCGACTTCCTCGCCGCCTTTTTCGCCGGCCTCCGCGCCGGTGCCTTCTTCTTCACTGGCTTCCTGGCGGCCTGCTTCTTCGCTGGCGCGTTCTTCTTCGCTGGCTTCCTGGCGGCCTGCTTCTTCACTGGCGCCTTCTTCTTCACCACCTTCTTGGCGGTCTTCTTCTTTGCCGGAGCCGGCTTCCTGGCTGCGGCTTTCTTGCTCGCTTTCGGCTTCGGCGGCCTGGGAGCCGGCGGCGGGGGCGGGGGAGGTGGTGGCGGGGGGACCCGCACGGGGGTCATCGGCATGGGATCCATCCAGCCCGCCCCGGACCAGCCCATCTCCATAGCGCTCATCGGATCGTCCTCCGCCTGCTGGTGCGACGCCCCCCGCCGCAGGACCGCGCGGACCGCGCGGACGTGAAATTCATCCCTAATTACTCGCACGAATGGTGGGCTTGTGCAAGCGGGGGCGGAGAATTGGGGCCTGGCGGGGCCACCGACAGCCGCGCCGCCGGGGTGCGAGCGACTCGAAACAACACCATAAAGAATGACATGACAGAGAGTTACGGTATTTTCCGTCTTTTCTGTCGGGCGAATCCCTCACGCCCGTACCCGATTCCTCCACTTTCTCCATATCTCACCCATCCTTATACTTTCCCCCGTGATCCAGCCCCAAATTCACCTTTGGTCGCTCCTGCTGCTCCTCCTGGTCTCCACCTCGAGTCTTGAGGGGCAGGCCGCCGTCGAGGTGCAGGTGACGCCCGCGCAGCTCCGCCTCCGGGCAGGGCAGAGCGAGCGGCTGTTCCTCAGCGCGTACGACGGGCAGGGCAATCTCCTCGCCGACCCCGTGTTCACCTTTACCCTCTCACGCACCGGCGTGGTGCGGGTCGGCCAGGACGGGACGGTGGTCGCCCTCGCCCCGGGCAGCGTGCAGGTCGAAGTCCGGTCCGGCACCGGCGTGGCCTCGGTGGCCGTGAGTGTGGCAACCCCTCCGCCGCCGCCGAAGCCCGAGCCGGTGCCGGTGCTTCCCGCAGGCGCCTACTTGGTCCCCACCCCCGACACCCTCCTCCTGCTGCGGCTCGAAACCGGCATCGTGCGGATGGCGCTCCAGACCACGTCCGGCTCCGGACTGGGCCAGGTGAACGTCTCCTGGCGATCGTCGGCGCCGGAGATCGTGTCGGTCGACGGGTCGGGAGCAGTGCAAGCGCTCCAGGTCGGGTCTGCGAGACTGCTCGCGACCGGACTGGGAGGTCTGACCGGTTCGGTGTGGGTCGATGTACGTGAGGATTCGCTCACCGTGGTTCCGGCCCAGATGGCACTTCCCGTCGGCGGTGCTGACTCGATCGGCGTGAGGGTGCCGGCCCAGGGCAGCCGGCCGGTGACCTACGGTCTGGCCTGGCGCAGCAGCGATCCGGCGGTGGCCAGAGTCACTCCCGATGGGGTTGTGTACGGCAGCGGACCGGGCGAAGCCCTGGTGACGGTCATCGGTTATGGGCAGCAGCGATCGGTGCGAGTGAATGTTCACCCGCCTGTCAGTCGCCTCCGGTTCGCTCCCGCCCCAGGTACCCCCATCCGCCTCACGCTCGGCGGCTCCGCCCCGATCATGATGCAGGCGCTGGCCGCCGACTCGACCCCCCTCACCCAGGTCGCCTACGAGTTCCACGTCTCGGATACGTCGGTGGCGGTGTTTGATGAGTCAGCGACGCGAATCGTGGCCCGCGGCGTCGGCCGTACCACGCTCACCCTGTCCACCTGGGGATTCGAGCCGACCACCTGGGAGATCGAGGTCGCCGCCGGCGGGCTGGCCATCGACCGTCCGAGGCGCCGCCTGGCGCCCAACGCGCGCGACTCGCTGGTGGTCTCCCGCCTCGGCGCCGAAGGAGCGGAAATCGGTCGCGCGACCGATCTCGACTATTCCACGAATCGTCGCGAGGTGGCCACCATCGACCAGCGCGGCGGGATCGTCACGGGGGCCGTCGGCGCCGCCACCATCACTGCGCGGACCCCCTGGGGCGCCACCGCCACCGCCGATCTCTTCGTCACCGAGGCGCTGCTGGTTGGTGTCCGACGCGGCGCCGGCGTGGAGCTGGTGCAGCTCGACACGTCGGGCGCCCGCTCTCTCGTCCCGGTCCTCAGCGTTGGCGAGGAGAACTTCGATGGAGCCTGGTCACCCGACGGCACCCGGATCGCCTTCGCGGCCACCGTCGGGGGCAACACCGACATTTACGTGGCCGACGCCGACGGCGGCAATGTCCTGCGCCTGACCGACGCCCCCGAGGCGGAGACCGGGCCGGCGTGGTCGCCCGACGGAGGCACCATCGTCTTCACCTCCCTCCGGAGCGGGACCGCGCAGGTCTGGGCGATGAACGAGGACGGGACCGCACGCCGGGCGCTGACCAGCGGCCCGGGCGAGAATGCGGCTCCTGCCTTCCGTCCCGATGGCCGGCTCATCGCCTTCATCTCGACGCGGGACGGGAATCCCGACCTGTTCGAGATGGGGAACGAGGGGGGCGACCCCCGCGCCATCACCCGGACCCCGGAACCGGAGTCGCATCCCGCCTACGTCGCGAACGGCGACCTGGTCGTCGTGGTGAACCGGGGCGGCTACACCGACCTGCTCCGTATTCGCGCCGGCGACGGCCGCCGGACGATGCTGCAGTCGATGGCCGGGCAGATCACGGCGCTGGCGGTCGCGGCGGACGGGACGGCGCTGGTCTACGGGCTGACGGAACCCGGCGCCGCCCCCAGCGCGCCCCCAGTGCACAGCCTGCGGCGCAAGCCGCTCGCGCCCGACCAGCCGCCGGTGGTGATCCCGCTGCAGGGCGAGGTCCGCTCCGTCTCCCTCCAGGTCGCGCGGTGAAGGCGCTCGTGCTTCCGAAACTGGGCGGGTGGCAGGATCTCGTCGTCACCGATGTGCCGGTGCCCGAGATCCAGCGGCCCGACGAGGTGCGGGTCCGGGTGCACACCGCCGGCATCAACCATCTCGACCTCTTCATCCTCGGCGGGCTCCCCGGCATCGAGTACACCTTTCCGCACATCGTGGGGAGCGACGCCGCCGGGACGATCGAGTCGGTCGGTTCCGCGGTCACCGACTGGGCGGTCGGCGACCGGGTGATGATGAATCCCGGCATCGGCTGCAACGCCTGCGGGCTGTGCGCCGCCGACCAGCAGCCGCTCTGTCGCGACTATCACCTGCTTGGCGAGCATGTCCCCGGCACCATCGGCGAATTCGTCGTGGTCCCCCAGGGCAACCTGGCCCGGGTTCCCGACGACATGCCATGGAGCCAGGCCGCCGGCTTCTCGCTCGCCGCACTTACCGCCTGGCGGATGATGACCGGCCGGGCCAGGGTGCGCGCCGGCGAGACGGTGCTCATCTGGGGGATCGGTGGCGGAGTGGCGCAGGCCTGCACCCGGATTGCGCGACTGCTCGGCGCCACCAGCATCGTGACCAGCTCCTCCGACGAGAAGCTCGAGCGGGCCCGCGCCCTCGGCGCCGACCACCTGCTCAACCACGTGACGACTGACGTCCCCAGGGCGGTCCGGGCCATCACCGAGGGTCGCAACGCCGACGTGGTCATCGACAATGTCGGCGAGGCCACCTGGCAGAAGTCGCTTCGTGCCCTCGGTCGGGGCGGGCGGCTCGTCACCTGTGGCGGCACCACCGGCCCGATGGTGACGACCGACGTGCGGAAGCTCTTCTGGTATCAGTGGGACCTGATGGGCAGCACCATGGGTGGGGACCGCGAGTACCAGGAGGTGGCCCGACATGCCGCCGAGGGGCGGCTCTGGCCGGTGGTGGATTCGGTGGTTCCATTGTCGGAGGGCCGCGAGGCCTTCCGTCGCATGGCCGATGGCGCACAGTTCGGCAAACTCGTGATCGAGGTGGCAGCATGAACGATCTCTGGGAACGGCTGTCGTACGGGATGCAGGAATTGATGGTGTTCCTGCCGGCGATCGTCGGCGCCGCCGTCCTCCTCCTCGCCGGCTATTTCGTGGCGCGGCAGGTGCAGAAGTGGGTCAACCGCACCCTGGCCAGGCTGGAGTTCAACCGGGTGGCGAAGGAGGGGGGCTTCGCCGACTCGATGGAGCGGGCCGAACCCTCGCTCGACCCGGTGCATCAGGTCGGCAACCTCGCCTTCTGGCTGGTGATGCTGGTGGTGATCCTCCTCGCCAGCACCGCGCTCGGCCTCGAGAGCATCAACGAGATGTTCGGGATGATGCTCGGCTTCCTCCCCACGCTGATCAGCGCCATCGTGATCGTCATCCTCGGCATCGTGATCGGCGAGTTCGTCCGCGGACTGATCGTCGCCTCGGCGGGGAAGGTCGAGGGGGTCCCGACGCTGGCCCGGGTGTCGAAGGGCGTGGTGGTGCTGATTGCGGTGTTCATGGCGGTGCAGCAGGTGGGCGTCGCCGAGGACATCGTGACGACGGCGTTCACGCTGATCCTCGGCGCCGTGGCGCTCGCCACCGGACTCGCCTTCGGGATCGGGAACAAGACGCTGGCGGGTGAAGTCACCCGCCGGTGGTATGAGGAGGGGAAGCGTCCGCGGACCGCGCGCACCCGCGCGACCGACCCCAGGCCGCCAGAGGCGTCCTAGCGGACGTCGAACATGTAGCTGTTCAGGTACTTGATGGTGTCGGTCTTCTCCGCCACCTGAAAGGCCAGCAGGTCGCCGCTGGTGACGAGCCCGATGAGTCCGCGCGCGTCAGTCACCGGCAGGTGCCGAATCCGCTTCCCGCTGAGGATCGCGCCGCACTCCTCGATGCTGGTGTCGGGGACGCAGGTGATGACCGGAGAGGTCATCACCTCGCGCACCTTGGTGTCGGCCGGACTGCGTCCCCCTGCCACCACCCGCCGCAGGATGTCCCGTTCCGTGAAGACGCCGAGCAGCGCTCCTCCCTCGAGCACCACCAGTCCACCGATGCTGTGCTGGTTCATTGTCTGCGCGGCGGCGAGGACGGTATCGGACGGGGCGATCGAGATGACATCGCCGCCCTTGCGGGCGAGCAGGTCGCGGACGGTGGCCATCGGCGGGCTCCTGAGGGGGATGCCCGGATACTAGGCGCCGGGTCGGGTGTCCGCCAGCGGGGCGGAAATCAGCGCCCTCGCCGGGCCCGGGCAACGGCGATCGCCACGACCCCGGCAACGGCCATCGCGACAACCACCGTCAGGACAGGCCAGGGGGCAGGCCCCCCACCGGCCCCGGCCTTCCCCTCCAGGACGAGGCCGGCCACGCCGAGCCCGGCGATCAGTGCGGCGACCAGCGCCGCGATCCGCCGCCGGGGCGGGACGGTGACCGACTCCTCCCCGATGGCCAGCGCGGCGGCGTCCCGAAGGTCCTTCCGGCTGGTGCCGGGATACTGCGCCTCGAACTTCTCGACTTCCATCTTGAGGCGCCGGCCGAGGTCCTGGGCGCGGGCCGACGGTGGATCGGCCCGCGGCGGTACCATGACGGGGACGAAGGCCATCTAGAACTCCCGCTTCTTCATTTCCTTGAACAGCCGCCGGGTTTCGGAATCCATCTCCTCCGGCTTCTGTCGCAGGGTGGAGTCGTACTGCGCCGCCCGCTCGGCCACCGGCGGCTTGATCTTGGCGGCGTTCTTCTGGGCCAGTCGGGCGATCCGCTGGTCTTCCTTCTTGCCCATCGTCCCTCCGTGGTGTGGTGTCCTCTGGAATCTATGGGGTCGGGCGGCGGAAGCGCACGAACCGCATCCCCTGGGGCTGCACTTCCTTGATCAGCACGGCGTCGGGGCTCGCCGCCAGCGCGTAGCCGTACCCGTTGAATGAGATTGACTCGACCAGCCGGCCGTCCCGCCCCACCACCTGGTAGCGGCGCACCGTGTCGGGAATGACCCGGCTCTTTTCCAGCCAGACGTGGCCGTCCCCGCCGGTGAAGGCGTTGTCGAAGGGCGCCTTGACCGGGCTGAAGGGGATCTTTTCGGCCGCCGACCGGAGCTCCGGCGGGAATTTCCGGAGGAAGGCCTCCCGGTCAGACACCGTGATGGTGAAGACCCGGTCGGGAAGTTTCTGGCCCTTCTGGAGCTTGCCGGCCGGGGTGATCCAGTCCACCCGGTTAGGGTAGACCCGTGCCACCCACATGCTGCCGTCGGACAGTACGCCCCAGCGGTCCTCTCCGCTGAACACCCGCCGCTCGAACCGGCGGCCGGCGTCGCCGTCCACCTCGGCCAGGTCGAGGGGCGAGAGGCGGAAGACGGTGTCGCCCGCCGCGAAGTCGAGGGGATAGCGCGCCACCGCGGCCGAGTCCCGCTTGCCCCCACCGTCGGGGCCGGGCGGGGGATTGAACTGCACGTACCAGTGGCCCTGCTCATCCCGCGCCCGGGGGAGGCTGCCCCGGGTGATTTCCGGGGTGCTGATCGCCGTCTGGTAGGTGCCCTCGGGCGACCAGACGGTGAGCCGGCGGAGCGCCCAGTCGGCCACGTAGAGTCCCTGGCCCGACGTGAAGAGGTCGAACGGTCCCTCGAACGGCTCCTTCATCGCTGTGCCAAGATCGGTCAGCGTGCCGTCACCATAATCGAGGACCACGACCCGGCGGTCGGCAGGGGAGAGCACCGCCCAGCGGTCGCCCCCCAGCCAGGCCCCGACGGTGGCCTCGAAGAGGTCGGTCTGCATGGTGTCGCCGGCGGCGCCGAGGGCGATGTCGGGGGGAGGGGCATCTGGAGCGCCGCAGGCGGCGGCGAGGAGCAGGGTGCCGAGGAGGGCGGCGCGGGTCGGGGCAGGGGTCCGCATGCGGTGAATCTAACCGTCGGTACCGGCCGGGTCAGTCCCGGATTGCAACCATCTGCGGGGTGGAGTCATCTAAGAGGGTGACAAGAGAAAGGAGGACCCGATGGTCATGCTCGCCACAGACAGCAAGGTCCCGACGTTTCGCCTGGTGAATGACGCGGGGATCTCCGTCGGGCGCATCGTGATGCCGGTGGCGGACCGGATCAGCGGTCAGGGTGCCGAGACGATCTACCTGCAACGGGACCCGCCCTTCCGACGGCGGCATTCACGTGGAGCCATCCTGCAGCAGCGCCCCCTCACGGAGCACTAGGACGTGAGGGGGTTCTTCGTGCCCTCCCCCCCCCTTGCGACCCCCACCCCCCGCCGCGCATCCTCCAAGCCTGAACCCACCCAATCGAGGCCCTGCCGTGTACCGACGCCCGTTGCTGCGCCCGAGTTCGACCGTTGCCCTGTGTCTCGCGCTTGGCGCGACCGCCCTCGCCGCCCAGCAGCCAAAGGTTCCGGTCCAGATCCTGGCCAAGCCCGATGCGACATTCGATGAGCCCTTCACCCAGGTGGTCGGGCTCCGCGAGTTGAAGAACGGCGAGGTCATCGTCGGCGACATGCGGGACCGAACACTCCAGAAGATCAACCTGAAGACCGGCAGCGCCGTCGCGCTGTCGCGCGAGGGGTCGGGCCCCGAGGAGTACGCCTTCCCGATGGCGGTGTACGCCCTTCCCGGCGACAGCACCGCCGTCTATGACCTCGGCAATCAGCGGTACCTGGTGCTCGACCCGACCGGCAAGCCGGTCGATACCTTCCGGATGGAGGAAGGCGGCAGCGGCGGGGGGATGATGATCCTCCGCGCCGCTTCCGCCACCGACGCGAAGGGGCGGTTCTACTATTCCACCCGCGGGGAGCCGAAGGGCGGCATGGGCGACGGACCGCCCACCTTCTCCGACTCGGGGCAGGTCGTCCGCTACGACCGCACGACGAAGAAGTCAGACACCCTCGGGGTGGTATTCGTCCCCAAGCCGACGGTCAACGCGAGCGGCGGCCCCAACAACAGAAGCGTCAGCATCCAGCGAGTGCCGATGGCACCGGAAGATGCCTGGGGGGTGGCGCCCGACGGGCGGGTGGGGATTGCGCGGGTGCGGACCGACCGGGTCGACTGGCTGCTCCCCGACGGCAAGACGGTTATCGGCCCGGCGCTGCCATACGCCCCGGTCAAGGTGACCGACGCCGACAAGAAAGCGTGGCAGGAGCAGGCGGCCCGCGGCGGCATCATGGTCAACAACGAGAACGGCAAGATGACGGTGAGTCCGGCACCCAGTACGCCGCGCCCGATCGATCCCTCCATCGAATGGCCGGCCACCAAGCCTCCCTTTCCCGCCAACGCCGTGCGCGTGGCGCCGACCGGCGAGCTCTGGCTGCTTCGCTCGCAGCCGGCCAGCGTGACGCAGCCGTTGTACGATGTGATCGACGGCCAGGGTCGGCTGGTGAAGCAGGTCCGCCTCCCCGCCGAGACGCGCCTCGTCGCCTTCGGGAAGGACGTGGTGTACCTCGTCCGGCGCGACGCGGATGATCTGGAATATCTGGAGCGGTATCGGTTGTAGGACGGGCGGTCGTTGACCCCATTGTCGTCACCCCGGTGCAAACCGGGGTCCATGTTCAAGAGCGAGCGACCGATGAGCCGTTGGAAGCTTTCCACGATTCTGCTTGCAGCCGCCTGTGCCGACGCCGGCCCGAAGCTCGACGCCCCCGTGGTGACGACGCTTGGGAACGGCGCGGTCGAGGTGAAGAACACCGGGCCGAGCGGGTGGGCCGACACCACCGGCTGGAGGCTGGTCGAGCTCTATCGAGTGGGCGGCGCTCAGGCGGAGGATACCCCGGGGGAGCTGGTGGACCCCCAGAGCATCGCGCTCGCCGCGGCGGGCGGGCTCTTCGTCGCCGACCAGAAGCCCTCGGTGATCAAGCAGTACGGGCCAGATGGAGCGTTCATCCGCAGCTTCGGCCGGGAGGGAGGCGGCCCCGGCGAGTTCCAGGTGGCGTTCATCGCCGCCGCGCCCGGCTTCCTGGCGCTGCACGATCCGCGGTCGAGCCGGACCAGTGTCTTCGATTCGGCCGGGAACTTCATCCGGAGCTGGCCGTCGAGCTGCTGCTACTGGTCGAGTATCCTCGTCAGCCGTGACACGCTCATTCACGTGCCGACCTCGGGCCCCCCCACCGCGATGGGGGAGCCGGGCAATACCTATTACCTGCGCTACCGGCTCGACGGGACCTTCGTGGACACCATGGTGATTGACACGCCGCGCCCAGACGGCGCCCAGAACTTCTGGATGCTGCAGGGGGGCTCCGGAAACAACAAGATGTCGATGATGCTCGGCATCCCCCTGGCTCCCGATGCGACGTGGGCGCTCGACCCGGCCGGCGGCGCCGTCGTGGGATGGACGGCCGACTATCGATTCGTGGCGACGCAGACAGGCCGGGACACAACCCAGGTCGTCGAACTGGCGCGGAGTCCCGTCGCCATCCCCGAGGAGCGTCGGGTGCGCATCCGGGACTCGATGGTAAACGACTACGCGAGGCAATTCGACCGGCAGGCGGTGGAGGACGCCTTCAAGCTGTCGGGCATTCCGGCCACCGCCCCCTTCTTCGAATCGATCCAGGTGGACGGTCGGCGCAACCGGTGGCTGCGCCCCGACGACGGCGGGAACAGGGCCAACGCACGCTTCGACGTCTTCGATTCCACCGGCGCCTACCTTGGCGCGGTACCGGTGCCGGGCACCTTCGGCAACTCCTGGCGGACGGAATGGGGGATGGACCGGGTCGCGACGGTCGCCGAGGACGACGATGGGTTGCCGGTGGTGGTGGTCTACCGGATCGAGCGAGCCAAGGGTGGTGCACCGTGAGGCTTGGCATCCTGATCGGTTGGCTCGCAGCGGTGCTTGCCCTCCCCGCGTGCTCCGGCAAGAAGGCCGAGGCGGCGGACGCCGCTGCCGACTCGACCGCCGTCCTGCCCTCGTCGCTCTCGCTGCCGGTCGTCGGCCGCGAGGTGCGAAAGGGCGACCTCGTCCTGAGCGTCGTCACCACCGGACAGGTGCGCTCCGATGCCGTGGCCGAACTCAAGTTCGAGGCCGCGGGCACGGTGGACGAGGTGCTGGTCCGGCCCGGGCAGTCGGTCAAGCAGGGCGCCCCGTTGCTCCGGCTCGACCCACGCCCCTTCGACCTGGCGGTGCAGGAAGCGCAGGCCGGTGCCGACCAGGCGGAAATGCTCTACCTCGACGCCATCGTCCCGGACTCCCTTGTCACCGGCCAGCCTCCGACCCCCGAACGCCGCAAGAACGCCATGGCCCGCTCCGGCCTCCTCGGTGCGCGCGCCCGGCTCGGCAAGGCGCAACTCGACCGCGAGCGCTCGGTGCTCACCGCGCCGTTCGATGGTGTGGTGGACCGTATGGAAGTGGCCGACGGGGAGCGGGTGTCGGTGGGCCAGGACGCCGCCACGGTGGTGGACCTGAAGCACCTCCGCATCGAGGCGCAGGTGCTGGAGCACGACCTCCCACTGATTCAGGTCGGCGGGCAGGCGGTGGTGACCACCGCGGCCGCGCCCGGCAAGCAGATCATCGGGCGGATCGAGGCCGTCCTGCCCCTGATTGATTCGACCACACGCTCGGGTCGCGCCCTGGTGGTGGTGCCGAGCGGCAACGGGATGCTGCGGCCGGGGATGTACGCCGACCTGCGGCTCGAGGCCGCCCGCCTGCCGAGCCGGATCCTCGTGCCCTCGCGGGCGGTGATCGAGCGGGACGGGCGCCCGCTGGTGTTCGTGGTGAAGGGCGGGCGCGCGCAGTGGGTCTACATCAGCCCCGGCCGCAACAACGGGGTGGATACCGAGGTGCTTCCCGATTCGTCGAGCAACGAGATTCCCGTCGCCATCGGCGACACGGTATTGATCGAGGGGCACCTGACGCTGACCCACGACGCGCCGGTGAAGCTGGTCTCGGACGAATGAGGGCGCGTTGAGCCTCAGTGCGTCGTCCGTCCGCCGCCCCGTCTCCACCATCGCGGCGGTCCTCGGCCTCGTCTTGCTCGGCAGCGTCTCGCTGGGCCGCCTGCCCGTCGCTCTCCTGCCTGACGTCACTCTTCCCGTCCTCACCATCCGCACCGACCTCTCCGGCGCGGCACCGCCGGAGGTCAGCCGTTTCGTGGCGGAACCGATCGAGGAGGCGATCGCCGCGACGCCCGGCCTGGTGGAACTCCGTTCGGTGGCGCGCACCGGTCAGCTGACCACCACCGCCCGCTTCGCCTGGGGCACCGACATGGCGTCCACGGTGCTGACAGTGCGCGAACGGCTCGACAACGCCCGCGGGCTCCTCCCCGACCAGGCCAGCCGCCCGACGCTCCTCACCAGCGATCCCGGCGAGCGGCCCATCGCGGTGCTGGCGCTCACCGGACCCGGCGACCTCCGCTCCGTCAGCCGCACTGCCGAAGAGGTGCACGCCCGTCGGCTGGAACAGCTGGAGGGTGTGGCGAGCGTGGCGGTGGTGGGCGCGCCGAAGGACGAGATCCGCGTCGACGTGGATCCGGCACGGATGCGCGCCCTCGGTCTCTCGCCGACCGACGTAGCCCGCGCCATCGAGGCCGCCAATGCCACCGCCCCTGGCGGCACCATCCGCCGCGGACAGTTTCGCTTCTCGGTGCGGGCCCTCACGGAGTTCCGGACATCAGAGGAAATTGGCGCCACGCCGGTCGGCCCCGCGCAGCGGGGCATCACCCTCGCCGACATCGCGACGATTTCCCTCTCGACCGCCGATCCGCTCACCATGGTGCAGCTCGACGGCTCTCCCGCCGTCGGCCTCGTCGTCTACAAGGATGCCGGCGCCAACACCGTCGCCGTCACCCAGCGGATCTACGGCTCGCTGGGGCAGCTGGAGGAGGAGTTCCCCGAGATCGGGATGACGGTCGTGGCCGCCCAGGCCCGCTTCGTCCGGGACGCCCTCTCCAATCTCGGGCAGGAAATCGTCCTCGGCGGGTTCCTCTCGCTCCTGGTCATCCTCTTCTTCCTCCGCGACTGGCGCGCCTCGCTCGCCATCGGTCTTATCGTCCCGCTGTCGGTGCTGATCGCACTGGTGCTCCTCCAGTTGCTCCACGTCAGCGTCAACATCCTTTCGCTCGGTGGCCTGGCACTCGGCGTCGGCCTCCTGGTCGACAATGCGATCGTGGTGGCCGAGGCGGGGGCCCGCCTCCGGGACCAGGGAATCGCGCCGGACACCGCGGCGATCATGGCAGGAGAGGAAGTCTCCGGCCCGCTCACCGCCGGCACATTGACGACGCTGCTGGTGTTCGGGCCGATCATATTCGTGCAGGGGCTGGCCGCCGCACTGTTCCGCGACCTCTCGCTCAGCGTGGTCACCTCGCTCAGCGCCGCACTGATCCTGGCGCTGACACTGATGCCGGTGATGATGGCTCGGAGGAAGCGCGCGGCACGAGACGGCTCGCCTTCCACACCGGTGTGGGGTGCCCGAACGGGGGCCCACCTCACCGACCTGTATGAACGCGGCATGCACTGGTCACTCGACCATCCACCGCGCGTCTTCGCCATCGCGGTGGGCAGTGTCCTCGTCATGACGCTGCTCGCCTCGCGGTTGCCCAAGGAGATCCTGCCCCAGGTCGACGAGGGGGTGGTGGTGGCGGGCCTTTCCCTGCCGGAAGGCACCGCCATCGAGGAGACCGCCCGCCAGGCGAAACGGCTCGAGACCGCTGCCGAAGAACTCGGATCCGTGGGGGTGTACGCGCGGATTGGCGCGGCGACCGACGAGGAGGTGTTGTCGGGAGCCGATCCCGGGTCATCGAGCACCGCACAGTTGATCATCCCTGTCCCCGTGAGCAGGAGCGCCGCCCGCTTTGCAGAGGCGCTCCGCACCCGCGTACCGGACCTCGCCGCCGGCGCGCTGGCGCTCGACCTGGCGGGGCAGACGGAATTCGGCAGCCTCATCGGCCGCGAGGGCCGCCTCGTCCGGGTGGAGGTCGGCGCGCCCCGGCTGGCAATGTCCGCCGCCTGGGCCGACACGGTGCGTACGGCGATGGCCACCCTGCCGCGGCTCTCCGACGTGCGGGAGTCGCAGCGCGGCACCCAGCCGATGATCGAGATTTCGCTGGAACGGCAGCGGATCGCCGAGCGCGGCATCGATGTGCAGGCGGTGGCCGCGGCGCTGGCCGGTGGGCTCGGCGGGGTCAGCGCCAGCGAACTGCGGGAGACCGATCGCCGCACGCCCATCACCGTCCGCCTGGCCGGTAACGCCAATGAGGATCTCGGTGCCGCGCTGCAGACGACCATCAAGGGCGTGCCGGTCGGCGACCTGGTGTCGGTGCGGGAGGTGCGCGCGCCGATCGAGGTGGTACGCGTCAACCAGCGGCCGGTCACCGTGGTCGAGGCGACGGTGGAGACGGGCGGCACCGCCCGCGCCAGCAGCGACGTATCGAAGCTCCTGGCGACGCTCTCGCCGCCGCCCGGCATCACCTGGACCTTGAGCGGCGCCGACCAGGAACGCCGCCGCACCAGCCAGGAGCTGCTGCTCGTCGCACTGCTGTCGATTGCGCTCGTCTTCCTGGTGCTGGCCGGCGAGTTCGCATCGTTCACCGTGCCGCTGGTCATCATGCTCACCGTGCCGCTCGCCGCCGCGGGCGGCATCGTGGTCCTCTGGCTGACCGGGCAGAGCCTCAACGCCGTCTCGATGATCGGGATGGTGGTGATGATCGGCATCGCCGACAACGACGCGGTGGTCAAGCTCGACGCCATCCGGCGATTCCGCGCCGAGGGGCTCCCCCTGCGCGAGGCGATCATCGCCGGCGGGCGCCAGCGGCTCCGCGCGATCGCCATGACGTCCCTCACCACCATCATGGGCGTGCTGCCGCTGGTCTTCGGCTTCGGGAGCGGCGGGGAACTCTACCAGCCCCTCGCCGCCGGCGTGATCGGCGGGTCGGTCTCTGCGACCCTCGTGACCTTCTTCTTGATGCCCACCGCCTACTACGTCATCGAACGGCGATCCGAAGACGCTGCCCATCGTTCCGTCGCCCCGTCTGCCCGTCCATGATTGCCTGGGCCGTCCACCGTCCCGCCGTCATCGCCGCGACGGCGATCGCGCTCTGCCTCGCCGGCGGGGTCGCCTTCACGCGGCTGCCGCTGGCCACGCGCACCACCGTGGAGCTCCCCCGCATCCGGGTGAGCGTGGATTGGCCCGGCGCCGCGGCCGAGGTGGTGGAGACCTACCTCACCTCGCCGATCGAGGCGGCGGTGCAGGCGGTGCGCGGCGTCCGGAAGACCAGCAGCGAGTCGCGCGAGGGGCAGGCCAGCCTCACCATCGAACTGGATCCCGCCGCCGATGTGCGGATGGTGCGGCTTGCCATCCTGGAGCGGATGGAGCTCCTCCGGCCCGACTTCCCGCCCGGCGCCCGCGCGCCGCGGGTGGCCAACTGGGTGCCGGAAGAACTCGATGAACGCCCCCTCATCCGGTACACCATCACCGGCCCCTATACCGCCGGCGCGCTGAGCCGGATTGCCCGCGACGACATCGTGCCCCGCCTGAGCGCCGTCCCCGGCGTGGCCGGTATCAATACCCAGGGCAGTGCGGATCTCGGCGTCTCGGTGGCCTACGATCCGAGCTTCCTCCGCCAGCAGGGAGTCTCCCCCGGTCTCCTCTTTGAGGCCATCAGCGGCTCCCGCATCGTCTCCTCCCTCGGCAACGAGCGGCTCGGCGCGTCGGTCCGTACCGTGGTCCTGCGCGACCAGCCCGGTGCTATCGAGGACCTGGCCGACCTCCCGATTGCCGGCTCCGGCGGGCGGGTCTTCCGGCTCGGCGATCTCGCCACCGTCCGACCCGAGGAGGACGCCGGCGGCCGATTCTACCGGATCAACGGCTTGCCCGCGGTGTCCCTCGACGTGGCGCGCCTCGCCGCCGCCGACGCCATCCAGACCGCGGCCCGGGTCCGGGCACTCGTCGCCGAGCTGCAGCCGATCCTTCCCCCCGGCGTCCGGCTCCGCATCGAGGACGACGAGAGCGTCGAGCTGGCCAGGCAACTGACCGGCCTGGTCCGCCGCGGGCTCCTGGCCGCGGTGTCAGTGGCGTTGGTCCTCCTGCTCACCCTGCGGAACATCCGCGCCACCGCGCTGGTGCTCGGTAGCGCCGCCGTCGCCATCGCCGGCACCGCGCTCGGCCTCTATCTCCTCGAGATCCCCGCCAATCTCCTGACGCTCGCCGGACTCGGCATGGGCATCGGCGTGCTGGTGCAGAACGGCCTGGTGGTGATGGAGCGGCTGCGCACCGCGCCCGATACGCCGGAGGGCCGCGCCGAGGCGGGGAAGCGGATCATGCCGGCGGTGGTGGGGAGCACCCTCACCACGGCCGTGGTGCTTCTCCCCTTCCTCTACCTGCAGGGCAACGCCCGGGCGGCGTTTGTGCCGTTTGCGGCGGCGTTCGCGCTGGCGCTCGGATCGTCGGTGCTCTCGTCGCTGATCATGGTGCCCGCCCTCGGCGCAGGGCATGGCGTGGCCCGCGGCGGCTGGCCGCGGCTCGATCGCGCCTATCGGTGGGTGCTCATCACGCTGCTCCGCTGGCGCTGGGTGACCATCGGCCTGACGACCGCCGCGCTGGCGTTCCTGACCTGGGGATTCGTCAACAAGGTCCCCCGCTACAACTGGGGCGACTGGTTTGGCCAGCGGACCACGCTCAGCGCCTCCCTCGGATTCCCGCGGGGGTCGGATCCCGTCAGCCTCGACAATGGGATGCGGGAGTTCGAGAAGATCGTGGTCGGCGTCCCCGGGGTGGAGCAGGTGGTGACGCTGGCGATGGGGGACCGTGCCTACATGCGGGTGCTCTTCGAGAAGAAGGCCGGGCTCGGCGCCCTGCCCGGCCAGATGCAGGAGGCGCTCACCCAGCGGGCAGTGCTGATCGGCGGCGCCAGCGTGTCGGTGCAGGGGAGCGGACCCGGATTCAATTCCGGCTATGGCAGCGGCGGCAGCGTCTCCTACCGGGTCAAGCTCCTCGGCTATTCGTTTGACGGCGTCGAGCGGCTGGCGCTCGACCTCAAGGAGCGGCTGGAGCGGATTCCGCGGGTGCGGGACGTCGACATCAACGCCGGCAGCTTCTGGGGGGGCGACAAGGCGTTCGCGGTCACGCTGCTGCCCGATCGCGCCGCGCTGGCGCACTACGGGCTGACCGCGCGGGACCTCGCGGCGGCGGTGTCGCGCGAGGTGCGCGGGCCGGTGGGCGCCCAGCGGATCGACATCGGCGGCGAGGAGATCGAGGTGAACCTCAAGGCGGCGGGGGCCCGGGAGCGGAGTCTCGCCGAGCTGCGTGCCGCTCTCGTCCCGAACCGGGCGGGCGCCCCGGTGCGCATCGGCGACCTGGCGACCATCGAGGAGCGGGAGGGCCTCGGTACCGTCATGCGCGAGGACCAGCAGTATGTGCGGGTGGTGGGGTACGACTTCCGTGGGCCCAACAAGCTCGCCGAGCGGACCCACAATGCCTTCATGGCGTCGATTGCGGTGCCCCCGGGATACTCGGTGGCCGACCAGCGCTTCGACTTCGAACGGGACGAGAGCGGCAAGGGGCTCTGGCTGGTCTTCGCCATCGGCGTGGTCCTGGTGGTGCTCGCGGTGGCGCTGGTGTTCGACTCGGTCTGGGCGACCGTGATGGTGTCCCTCAGCCTGCCGATCGCGGTGGCCGGCGTGGCGGCGGCCTTCTGGGTGGCGGGGGCGGCCTTCGGGCGGGAGGCGGCGGTCGGCGTGATCCTGGTGGTGGGACTGGCGGTCAACCAGGCGATCCTGCTCGTGCACGGCGCCCTGGAGCGGCGGGCCGGCGGGCCGGCGGGGAGACGGGAACGACTCTCGGGGGCGGATGTCGTGCGGGTGGCGCGCGATCGGTCGGCGATGATCGTGCTCGTCACCCTCACCACCGTGGCGAGCCTGCTGCCGCTCGCGATCGGGACTGATCCCGACTCCCTCTTCGGGTCAATCGCCCTGGCCACGGCGGGCGGGATCGTCTTCGGGACCATCGGCGCGATGTTCGTGCTGCCGGTGCTGCTGGCGGGGCGGAGACAGACGCAGCCACGCGGCAAGGGTGGCCCCCGGTCCATCCCGTTGTAAATCAAGGCCTTACAACCGCTCTCCGCAGTTGATTTCCCCCCTTGAAAGAGGGTATATTTGGACGTTCCCGGTGGCCTGGCCGGTCACCCGGTTGTCCGCACCAACCCCGAGTCCACATGACCGCCCCGAATTCCCGCGAGCGCATCCTTCCTCGCCTGATCGAAGAAGAGATGCAGCAGTCGTTCATCAACTACTCGATGAGCGTCATCGTCTCCCGCGCGCTGCCCGACGTGCGCGACGGCCTCAAGCCCGTCCACCGCCGCATCCTCTACGCGATGAACGAGCTCGGCCTGGTGCCGGGGCGTGCCTACAAGAAGTCCGCCACCGTGGTCGGTGACGTGCTTGGCAAGTACCACCCCCACGGCGACTCGTCGGTGTACGACGCGATGGTGCGCATGGTGCAGGACTTCTCGCTCCGCTACCCGCTGGTGGACGGCCAGGGCAACTTCGGCTCGGTCGACGGCGACTCCGCCGCCGCGTATCGGTACACCGAGGCCCGCCTGACCCGCGTCGCCATCACGATGCTGGAGGACATCGACAAGAACACCGTCGATTACCAGCCAAACTTCGACGACCGGCTGCAGGAACCGACCGTCCTTCCCTCCAGGATTCCGAACCTCCTGGTCAATGGCTCCAGCGGCATCGCGGTCGGCATGGCCACCAACATCCCGCCGCACAACCTCCGCGAGGTGGCGAAGGCGGTCGAGCTGATGGTGGACAACCCCGACGCCACGATCGCCGACATCCGGAAGGTCATCAAGGGCCCCGACTTTCCGACCGCCGGCTACATCTACGGCCGCGACGGCATCAAGGAGGCGTACGAGACCGGCCGTGGCCGCGTCATCATGCGCGCCCGGGCGCAGATCGAGGAGAAGGAGTCGAGCAACAAGAGCCAGATCGTGGTCACCGAGATCCCCTACCAGGTCAACAAGGAGAACCTGGTGCGATCGATCGCCGAGCTGGCGATGGCCAAGAAGATCGAGGGGATCTCCGGCGTGCGCGACGAGTCCGACCGCGACGGCATGCGGATCGTGATCGAACTCAAGCGGGACTGCATCCCGAACGTGGTGCTGAACCAGCTCTACAAGCGCACCACGATGCAGTCCACCTTCGGCATCATCCTCCTCGCGCTGGTCGACGGCGTGCCGAAGGTCATGGACCTGAAGGAACTGCTCACCCACTTCATCGCCCACCGGCACGAGATCATCGTGCGGCGGACCCAGTTCGACCTCGATGCCGCGCAGGCGCGGGAGCACATCCTCGACGGCCTCAAGATCGCCGTCGACAACATCGACGAGGTCATCAAGATCATCCGCTCGTCGGCCGACACGCCGGAAGCCGATGCCCGGCTGCGGAAGCGGTTCAAGTTCAGCGAGAAGCAGGCCGACGCGATCCTGAACATGCGCCTCGCCAAGCTGACCGGCCTCGAAATCGACAAGCTCGAGGCGGAGCTGGCCGAGGTCCGCGCCACGATCAAGGACCTGAAGGACATCCTGGGCTCGTCCACCCGCCGCAACGGCATCCTCAAGGAGGAGACCGCCGAAGTCGCCCAGAAGTTCGGCGACGAGCGGCGCACGGAAATCCTGGCCGACCAGGGCGACTTCTCGGTGGAGGACCTGATCGCCGAGGAGGACATGGTCATCACCATCTCCCACACCGGGTACATCAAGCGGATTCCCGTCTCCACCTACAAGCGGCAGCGCCGCGGCGGTCGCGGGATGGCCGGGATGGGGACCAAGGAAGACGACTGGGTGGAGCACCTCTTCATCGCCTCCACCCACGACTACCTGATGTTCTTCACCGACCGGGGCCAGGTGTACTGGCTCAAGGTGCACGAGATCCCCCAGGGCGGCCGTGCGGCGCGCGGCAAGCCGGTGGTCAACTGCATCGCCATCGGCAGCGACGAGCAGGTGGCCTCCACCGTGGCGGTGCGCGACTTCACCGACGAACGCTCCCTCATGTTCGCCACCCGCAACGGCACGGTGAAGAAGACCGTCCTCTCGGCGTACGGCAACGTCCGGTCGAACGGCATCAACGCCATCAACATCGACAAGGACGACGCGCTCATCGACGTCCAGCTCTGCGACGCGAACAGCGACATCGTGCTGGCCACCCGCGACGGGATGAGCATCCGCTTCCACCAGGGCGATGTGCGCGAAATGGGCCGCGCCACGAGCGGCGTGAAGGGGATCGAGCTCGACAGCGACGACGCCGTGATCGGGATGGTCATCGTCCGACGCGAGGCGACGTTGCTCGTGGTGAGCGAGAAGGGGTACGGCAAGCGCTCCGAGCTCAGCGAATACCGGGTGCAGAAGCGCGGAGGCAAGGGGATCATCACCCTCAAGAAGACCGAGAAGACCGGCCGGATGGTGGCGCTGAAGGAGGTCATTCCCGACGACGAGCTGATGATGATCACCCGGCACGGCATTGTGATCCGGGTCCCGGTCGAGGGCATCAGCGTCATCGGCCGCAACACCCAGGGCGTGCGCGTCATGAACCTCGATGCGGGTGACGTGCTGGTGGACGTGGCCCGGGTGGTGAAGGAAGACGACGAGGGCACCGAGGAGCCGACCGGCGATGAGGTCGCGTCCGCCGCCGGCGACGACGCCGAGGAAGGCGAGGCGGAGTGACCTCGCGTGCTTGCCCCCGTCCGGCCGGGACCGTAGGTTAGCGCCGTGAGTCGCCCGGCCGTCACCCTCGACGACATCCGCAGCGCGGCCGGGACGATCGCGGGCGTAACGTCCCGCACTCCGCTCATCGAAATGCCGGCGCTGACGAAGCTCGCCGGGCACTCGGTCGCCCTCAAGTGCGAACAGCTCCAGCCGATCGGCGCCTTCAAGGTGCGCGGCGCCTACAACGCCATCCAGCGCATGCCGAAGGACGCGCGGGCGCGAGGCGTCATCACCTACTCGAGCGGCAATCACGGCCTGGCGGTGTCGTGGGCGGCGTCGAAGGTGGGTGTCCGCGCCGTGATCGTGATGCCGGAGACCGCCCCGCAGGTCAAGGTGGACGGGGTGCGCAAGCTTGGCGGCGAGGTGGTGTTCGTCGGTCCCCGCTCGCTCGACCGTAAGGAGAAGGCAGAGGAGATCTGCGCCGCCGAGGGGCTGGCGATGCTGCCGCCCTTCGACCACCCCGATGTCATCGCGGGGCAGGGCACCTGCGGCGTGGAAATCCTGGAGGCGTGGCCCCACGTCGAGACCATCCTCGTCCCGGTCGGTGGCGGCGGGTTGCTGGCCGGGATCTGCGTGGCGGTGGCCGGCATGCACCCCGAGGTGAGGGTGGTCGCGGTGGAGCCGGAGGGCGCGGCCAAGCTGACCGCCGCCATGCAAGCCGGCGGCCCCTCCACACTCGAGCGCGCCACCAGCATGGCCGACGGGTTGCTCACCCTGTCGGTCGGCTCGATGACCTATCCGCTCATCGCGCCGGTGATTCACGAGGTGGTGACGGTGTCCGACGCAGAGATCGCAGACGCCGTCCGCCTGCTCCACCGGGAGGCTGGCCTGCGGGTGGAGCCGTCCGGGGCGGTCACGACGGCGGCCCTGCTCGCCAGGAAGGTACGGCCGCACGGCCCCACGGTGGCGGTCGTGAGCGGCGGCAACATGGATACAGACACCTTCGACCGACTGGTGAGCTGAATGAGCCTGGCACCGAAGATCATCGTCGCCGACGACGATCAGGCCCTGACCCGGACGCTGTCCTGGATCCTCAAGGACAACGGGTATGAGGTCGTGACCGTGCCCGGCGGCGAGAACCTCATCGAGCACCTCCTGGCCGACCAGTTTGACCTCCTCCTCCTCGACATCATGATGCCGAAGGTGGACGGCCTCCAGCTCCTCGAGCGGGTCAAGACCGACTACCGCTTCAAGGACCTCCCGGTCCTGATGATCTCCTCGATGCCTCCCGAGGAGGCCACCGTCCGCGCCCTCGGCCTGGGCGCCGCCGACTTCATCTCCAAGCCGTTCCGCGTCCGGGAATTGCTCGCCCGCGTGAAGGCGCACCTCCGCACCGGGCGGGAGCTCAACCAGGCGCGCGCCGAGGCGCGCTCCCGCACGGAGATGGTGGACATCCTGCAGGAAGTGACCGCCACCCTGAAGCCGGACGAGATCTACCAGATCCTCGTGCGGCGGGTGGCGCGGGGGCTCCGGATTTCGAAGTGCTCCATCCTGATCGGGTCGCCGGACGATGAGTCGGGCACCGTCGTGGCCGCGTACGAGAACCCGATGCTCCGCAACCTTCGCGTCGACCTGCGCCGCTATCCCGAGATTCAGCAGGCGCTGAAGACCAGCGAGGTGGTCCTCATCCAGGATGTCCTGACCGACCCGCTCTACCAGAGTGTGCGGACCGAATGGGAATCGGAGGGCGTCACGGTGCCGACCCGCTCGGCCCTCGCGCTTCCCTTCCAGCTGCGTGGCAAGCAGGTGGGGGTGTTCTTCCTGCGGACGACGGCGGAGGACGCGCCGCTCAACCAGCAGGACGTCGAGTTCGCCGACCAGGTGATCAAGGCGGCGGTGGCGGCGCTCGAGAAGGCGTACGACCTCGAGACGGCGATGGACGGGCAGGAGCACATGCGGCACCTGGCCGAGACCGATCCGCTGACCGACACCTTCAACCGGCGGGCGCTCGGCGAGAAGCTGGTGCAGGAGATGGAGCGGGCGGAACGGTACGGCACGGTGCTGACCTGCCTGATGATCGACATCGACAACTTCAAGAAGATCAACGACGACCACGGCCACCTGGCCGGCGACCGGGTCCTCCGCAGCCTGGCCAACCTGCTGAAGCGGGAGCAGCGGGCGGTGGACATCCTGGCCCGCTACGGCGGCGAGGAGTTCGTCCTGCTCCTGCCGGAGACCGGCCCCACCGGGGCGCGGATCTTCGCGGAGCGGGTCATCCGCCGCGTGGCGGGGAACGACTTCGGCGATTCGGGCCGGGTGGTCCAGGTGACGATCAGCATCGGCATCGCGACCTATCCGGACGCCGAGATCACCGACGCCGACTCCTTCCTCAAGCTGGCCGACACCAACATGTACAAGGCGAAGGCGGACGGCCGCAACCGGTTCCGGGGTTGAGCGCGCTGCGCTGCCCCCAGTGCCGGGCTGTCTTCCCGGCGCCCGCGCGGTTCTGCACGCGGGACGGATCCGTCCTCGAGCCGAAGGAAGAGGACTCCGACCTCCCCGGCACGGTGCTCGATGCGCGGTTCGAGGTGGGGCGCCAGATCGGCGAGGGCGGCATGGCCTCGGTGTTCCTGGCGGCGGATGCCACCACCGGTGCTGACGTGGCCGTCAAGGTCCTCGCCGCCCACCTGATGGCCGACGCCGACGCCGTCGAGCGCTTCAAGCGCGAGGCGCTGATCGCCAGCCGGTTCAACCACGCCAGCGTCTGTCCCATCCTGCAGCTCGGCGCCACCCCGACCGGCCTGATCTATCTCGTGATGCCGTGGTATCCGGGGGAGGCGCTCCACGACCGGATCAACCGGACCGGCCCGCTGACCCTGGCGGAAGGGCTGCCGCTTCTGCTGCAGGTCTGCCGGGGGCTCCAGCATGCCCATGAACTCGGCGTCCTGCACCGCGACCTCAAGCCCGAAAACATCATGCTGGTGGACGACCCGGCGCTTCCGGGGGGAACGCGGGCCGTGGTGATGGACTTCGGCCTGGCGCTGGAGATCGTCCGTCGTCCCGCGAGCCAGAAGCTGACCGCCGCCGGCGTCATCCTCGGCACCCCCGAGTTCATGAGCCCCGAGCAGATCCGTGGGCGTGACCTCGATGCCCGCAGCGACGTCTACTCCCTCGGGCTCGTGGCCTTCGAAATGTTTGCGGGACGCCTGCCATTCGACGGGGAGAGCGCGCAGGAGCTGCAGATCGCGCGGCTGCGGGGCCAGCCCACCCAGCTCCGCGCCGTGCGGCCCGAGTTGCCGGCACGGCTCGATGCGGCGCTCACCCGGGCACTCGCGATGGACCCCGCCAACCGCTACGACTCGATGGCGGCGTTCGGCGATGCGCTTGATGCCGTCGCACGCCCCACGCCCCCCGGGGGGAGCCGCATGTCATGAAGCGCTATCCCGCCTTCGAGCCGCCCGAGTACGTGGCGTGGACCGCGGACCCCGCGCTGCTCGACGCCTTCCGCGCCACGATCAACGCTGTGCCGGAACGGAAGGCCGTGGTGGCCCGCCTCTCCCGCGACGAACTCCTGTCGCTGTACGCGCGGCTGATCCGCGCGCGCCAGCACGACATCGCGCTGGCCCGGTGGGTCCGCCAGGGGGTGATCTCCAAGGCGTGGCTCGGCACCGGTGAGGAGGCCGCCACGGTCGGACCGGTCTTCGCCCTCGACCCCGCCGTCGACTTCGTGGCGCCGATGATCCGGAACGCCGCCGCCTGCTGTGACATGGGGATGCCGCTCGCCGACATGCTGCGCGCCTACCTCGCCACCGCCGACTCACCCTCCGGCGGCCACGACCTGCATGCCGGATCCCAGGCGCACCATGTGCTCCAGCCGGTGTCGCCGGTCGGGGTCATGGTGCCGGTGTCCGCCGGCGTGGCGCTGGCGGGGCGGATTACCGGGGCGCCGCGTGTCGTGATGAACTGGATCGGGGACGGCTCCGTCAAGTCGGGCGCCAGCCACGAGGGGCTCAACTTTGCCGCCGTCCAGCGGCTGCCCGTCGTGTACATCCTCCAGAACAACCAGGTCGCGCTGGGCACCCGGCTCGAGCAGCATCACGCCGGTGGCGACTTCGCCGAGTGGCCCGAGGCGTACGGAATGGCCGGGTGGGGCTTTGACGGCAACAACGTGCTCGACGCCTACGCCGCCGCGGTCCTCGCGGTGGAGCGGTGCCGCCGCGGCGAGGGGCCGGTGCTCCTCCTGGCCAACACCTTTCGGATGGGCGGGCACGCCACCCACGACGAGCGGGAGGCGCGGGCCACCTTTCCCGCGGAGCTGTTCGCGTACTGGGGCAAACGGGACCCGATCGGGCTCTTCGAGGCATACCTCAAGGGCGCCGGCGTCCTGGAGGCGGAGTTGGCCGACGTGGAAGCCGCTGCCACCGCCGTGGTCGAGGCCGCTGCGGACGCCGCGCTCGAGAGCCGACACCACCTTCCCGATCCGCAGACCGCCCTCACCGGAGTCTACGCACCGGATTGAGGGCGATGGTGCGCCTCCCCTCCTCCTCCTGGTGGAGGGGACCGTCTCTTTCTCTGTTCGCGTTTTCAGTTTGTGGAGGTCCCATGCGCCGTGCCATTCCACTGTTGATCGCCCTGGTCGCCGTGACCGGCCTCACCGCCTGGCTGGCCATTCCGGATGCACGAAGCCCCGGCGTCGCCGACACCCACGGCGAATGGGTCGCGTTCACCAACGCCGCCGGCGAGACGATTCCCGCCTACGTGGCGTGGCCGGAGCGGAAGGACCGGGCGCCGACGGTCATCGTCATCCACCAGATCTACGGCCTGACGCAATGGGAGACGACGGTGGTGGACAAGCTGGCGGGGCGGGGCTACGTGGCGGTGGCCCCCGATCTCCTCGCGTCCAGGTACGGCAAGTCGCCCGAGAGTGCCGACTCGGCCCGGAGGCTCTTTGCCGGGCTCACCGCCGAACGGATCGCGGGCGACCTCGACGCCACCGCCGCGTGGGTCGATACCCTTCCCGGGGCGGAGCGCGGCAACATGGCCACCATCGGTTTCTGCTGGGGCGGTCAGCAGAGCTTCGCCTACGCCACCCACAACCCGAAGCTGAAGGCCGTCGTCGTCTGCTACGGCCCCGCCCCGGATTCCGCCGCGATGGCCCGGATCGCGGCGCCGATCCTCGGCGTGTACGCGGAGAACGACGCCCGCGTGAACGACCCGCTTCCGCAGGTGAGCGGCACGATGCAGGCGCTGGGCAAGCCGTTCACCTATGACTTCTATCCTGGCACCGGCCACGGCTTCCTCACCCCGGGTCGGACGGGGAACGACACCGATCAGCCGGCGCTCGCCTGGGAACGCATCTTCGCCTTCTACGCGCAGCACCTCGGCTCCTGATGCTGGCGCTCCTCCTCGCCCTCCAGGCCGTGCAGGGTCCGCTGGCCCAGCGGGCCGACAGCGCCGTCCCGGTGCACGACGCGCTGCACTACGACATCACCCTCCAGATTCCGGACAGTGGGAGCCGGATCGTGGGGCAGGTCGAGGCCACCTGGCGCATCCGCGGATCGGCGCCGCTGCGCGTCGACCTCGACTCGGTGCTTGCGGTGACCTCGGTACAGACCCCCGGGCGCGACGCCAACGTCGGCGCCTGGACCCGTGAGTCGGGTCGGATCGTGATCCCGCAGCGGCTGCGGGTCGGCGACACGCTGGTGACCCGGATCCGGTATGCCGGCGTGCCGCGGGCCGGCCTGATCTTCGCCTCGGACGGCGTGACCGGGCGCACGGTCTTCGCCGACAACTGGCCCGACCGCGCCCGCGGATGGTTTCCGTCCCACGACTATCCCGGTGACAAGGCCACGGTCGCCTTCCACGTCGAGGTCCCTGCCGGACAGCAGGTGCGCGCCAACGGGCGGCGGACCGGGGTGGATACCCTGGCGAACGGCCGGACGGTCTGGCACTACCGGATGGCGGAGCCGATCCCGACCTACACCATGGTGGTGGGCGTCGCGCACTTCGCCGTGACGACGCTCGACCCCGCCGCCTGCGCGCTCAAGTGCGTCCCCCAGTCGATCTGGACCTACCCCGCCGACTCCGCCTGGGCCGAGACGGTGCCATTCCGCCGGGTGGACGAGATGGTGCTCCTCTTCAGCGAGCGCTTCGGGACCTATCCCTACGACGAGCTGGCCCACGTGCAGGCGAACACCATCTACGGCGGCGTCGAGAACAGCGGCGCCATCTGGTACGACCAGAAGGCCGTGGCCCGGCACACCCTGAGTGAGCGGACGGTGGCGCACGAGATCGGCCATCAGTGGTTCGGCGATGGGGTGACGGAGGGCGACTGGCACCACCTCTGGCTGTCCGAGGGGTTCGCGACCTATCTCGCCGCGCTCTGGGCCGAGCAGGCCGGCGGCGACAGCGCCCGCGCGGCGGCGATGCAGGGGGCCGCCACGGCCGTCTTCACCTCCAAGGTGACGGAGCGCCCCATCCTCGATTTCGAGACGATGGACCTGATGGGGCTGCTCAACTCCAACAACTACCCGAAGGGCAGCTGGGTCCTCCACTCGCTGCGGGGGCTCGTCGGCGACGCCGCCTTCTTCGCCGGGATGCGGTCCTACTACGGACGGTACCGCAACGGCAACGCGCTGAGCGCCGACTTCGCCGCGGCGATGAACGACGCGGCCGGCACCGACCTCACCTGGTACTTTCTCCAGGCGCTGACCCAGCCCGGCTATCCGGTGCTCTCCGTCCGGATGACCCAGGCCGGCGATTCCCTGACGCTCCGGGTGCGCCAGGTCCAGCCGGAACGGTGGGGCACCTATCGGTTGCCGGGCGTGGAGTTTCTCGCTGGCGGGAAGCTGCTCCGGGCCGACGTGGTGGGCCGGGAGACGACCGTCTCGTTCCGCGGGTTCGATGCCCTGCCTGCCTCACTCGCGATCGACCCGGACGGCTGGTGGCTGCTGCAGTCGCGCCTCGAGCCCCGGGAGGATGTCGAATGACCCGACCGGTGGCCCCGCTCCTCGTCCTCCTCACGCTGGCCGGCGTCGCCGGCTGCCGCGTGTCGATGTCGCCGGTGCAGAACCGCCTGGCGCCGGGCGAGGAGCCGTTCGCGGTCTTCGTGGCGACCGGCGAGGCCGGCGTCGGCGATCTCTTCGCCGTTCGCGCGGACGGCGGCACCACGTTCCCGATCACCTATACGCGGGTCCGCGAGATGGCGCCGGCCCTTTCACCAGCCGGGACGGATATCGCGTTCATCCGGGAAGGGGTGCGCGACGATGTGTCCAGCCGCCGGGTCGTGGTGATGAACCTCCTCAACGGCGCGGAGCGGGTCATCAGCACGCCAGGCATCACGCCCGGCGCGGTCGCCTGGAGTGCCGACGCGACCCGGCTGTACATTCGCGCCGGAGGGGCGACGCTTGCCGCCCACGCCCCCCCGAGCGACCCCTCGCCGCGTGCCCTCAGCGGTGCCGAGTCCCGCCACGCCGATTCGGCGTTCGCGGTGCTCGTCGGCACGCCGGCGTTTGGGCAGGTGATCGACTGTCCGGAAGGCGGCGTGTGCGTCGAACTGGGTGATGGAGAACGGAATCTCTTCTCGGCGGACGGGCGGGGCCCCACCCGGTGGGGCAGTGACTCGGTGGGGTACTTCGTCGGCACGTCCTTCTTCGTGCGTCCGCTCGGCCCGGGGCGGATGCGGGAACTGCGGCTCACGCCTCCGCGGCTGGAGCCTCGGGAGATGACATACTTCCCGGGCCCGGCGGGGCAGGGGCCGCAATAGCGCTCCACGCGGCATCGATCGCCTGCCCCACCTGCGGCTGCTCCAGGGTCCACTCGCGCGACGACACCCGCTCGATGACGAACGCCAGGACCACCAGCCACACCGATGTCCACAGTTCCGCCGGCCCCGCCCGCACCATCCCGTCCGCCTTGCCTGCTGCCACGACCTGCTGCACCGCGTCCCGGAATTCACGCGCGGCGTCCCGGCTCGGCGGGTCAAGGTATTGCTCGTCACGCCGGCGAAACAGCATCCGGGCGCCCGCCGGGTCGCG
Source organism: Gemmatimonadota bacterium (assembly GCA_024641745.1). Taxonomy (GTDB): domain Bacteria; phylum Gemmatimonadota; class Gemmatimonadetes; order Gemmatimonadales; family GWC2-71-9; genus SPDF01. Next base: position 62,063 of record JAHECL010000002.1, read on the forward strand.
CTCGGCGGTCTCCACGAAGCGTCGCGCGATCCGATCCAGCCGTTCCCGGGCCCGGAGCGAGCGATCGGCGTCGACCTCCTTGACCACGCCGGTGGCCCACCGCTGGGTGCCACGGAACACCTCGTTCAGCAGGTGCTCCTTGCTGCTGAAATGCCGGTAGATCGTGCCTTCCGCCACGCCGGCCCGCTGGGCGATGAGCGGCGTGGTGCTGGCCAGAAACCCTTCTCCCGTAAAGAGTTCCAGCGCTGCCCGGAGCAGTTTCTGCCTGGTGCCTTCGCCATCGCGGCGGCCGGTCGTGGCGGGGGTGGGGGCGGTCATCGCACTCCAGAGGTGATGGTTGAAGCCGGAAGCTGCTCCGGGGTAGATTTCAAGGCTGTCTCCAAACCCGTGATTTGACAAGGACTCCGGTATGAAGATGCTGGTTCTCGGCGCCGGCCTGCAGGGCTGCGCCACCGCCTACGATCTCCTCCAGAACCCGGCCGTCACCCAGGTGACGATCGCCGACCTCCACCCGGAGCGGATCGCCCCGTTCCTCGCCTCCTACCAGGGATCCGACCGCTTCACGGCGGTGAAGCTCGACGTGAAGGACCTCGCCGCCGCGACCGAGCTGATGCGGGGCCACGTCGCGGTCATGAGCGCCATTCCCTACTATTTCAACGGGCCGATGGCCGCCTGCGCCGTCGAGGCTGGCTGCCACTTCTCCGATCTCGGCGGCAACACCGAGATCGTCTTCGAGCAGAAGAAGCTGCAC
>JAHECL010000047.1 GCA_024641745.1 Gemmatimonadota bacterium
GCGAACGCCATCCCGAGACGCGGGTCGAGCAGCGGGCGCTGCAGCAGTGGTACTTCCGGATCACCGAGTACGCCGAGCGGCTGCTGGCCAACCTCGACGACCGCGCCAAGATGGACTGGTCCGACACCACCACCCAGGCGCAGCGCAACTGGCTGGGCCGGTCGGTGGGGGCGGAGGTCGAGTTCCCGGTGGAGGGGGACTGCGGCGCCATCACGGTGTACACTACCCGGCCCGACACCCTCTGGGGCGCCACCTTCATGGTGCTGGCGCCGGAGCACCCGCTGGTGCCGCAGCTGACCAGCGAGGCGCAGCGGGAGGCCGTCGAGGGGTACCGGAAGCAGGTGGCGTCGCTCGACCTGGTGTCCCGCAAGGTGGGCGACAAGGAGAAGACCGGCGTCTTCACCGGCGGCTACGCCGTGAACCCCGCCACCGGGAAGAAGGTCCCGGTCTGGATTGCCGACTACGTGCTGATGGAGTACGGGACCGGCGCCATCATGGCGGTGCCGGCCCACGACGAGCGGGACTTCGCCTTCGCGAAGAAGTTCGGGCTGCCGATCACCCGGGTGCTGGCGCGGGAGGGGCAGGACGCCAACGCCCCGATGGAGGAGGCGGAGACCGAGACCGACGGCTACACCCTGGTCCACTCCGGCGAGTGGAGCGGCAGGCCCGCCGACGAGGCGCTGGGCGGCATCATTGCGTGGCTGGAGCGGGCGGGCCACGGCCGCCAGTCGGTGCGGTTCCGGCTCTACGACTGGTGCATCTCGCGGCAGCGCTATTGGGGCCCGCCGATCCCGATCATTCATTGCCCCTCGTGCGGGCCGGTGCCAGTGCCCGAGCAGGACCTGCCGGTCCTCCTGCCCGCCATCGACGACTTCCGGCCCGATGATTCCGGCGTGTCCCCGCTGGCGCGGCACGAGGAGTGGTACTTCGTCCCCTGTCCCGACTGCGGCAAGCAGGCCCGCCGCGAGACCGACGTGTCGGATACCTTCCTCGACTCGGCGTGGTACTACCTCCGGTATCCCAACACCGAGTTCGGCGACCGGGCGTTCGACAAGGACCGGATCGCCAAGTGGTGCCCCGTCACGATGTACATCGGCGGCAACGAGCATGCGGTGCTGCACCTGCTCTATTCGCGGTTCATCGCGATGGTGCTGCACGAGCTGGGACACCTGAAGTTCGAGGAGCCGTTCCGGACCTTCCGGGCCCACGGGCTGATCGTGAAGGACGGCGCCAAGATGTCGAAGTCGAAGGGCAACGTCGTCATCCCCGACGAGTACATCGTGAAGTGGGGCGCCGACACCTTCCGGATGTACCTCATGTTTCTCGGGCCCTTCCAGGAGGGCGGGGACTTCCGGGACTCCGGCATCAGCGGACCGCGGCGCTTCCTGGAAAAGGTGTGGGATCTGGTCGGCCAGTGTGAGCACGTGACGCTGGCGGGGCAGGAGGTGCACCAGTCGGTCGTGGTCAAGCGGCACCAGACCGTCAAGAAGGTGACCGAGGCGATGGAGGCGCTCAGCTACAACGTGGCCATCGCGGCCCTCATGGAGCTGCTCAATACCATGCGGGAGACCAACTGCTCCGAACGGCATATCGTCAAGGACATGGTGGTGATGCTCGCGCCGTTCGCCCCGCACTTCTCGGAGGAGTGCTGGGAGCGGCTGGGAGCCACGACCACGGTGTTCTCGGCGGCGTGGCCGGCGTGGGAGGAGCGGCTGACGGTGGAAGACCTGATGGAGATTCCCGTGCAGGTCAACGGAAAGACGCGCGGCAAGGTGCGCGTCCCGCGCGGCGCCGGGGAGGCGGCCATCGCGGCGGCGGCGATGCAGGACGAGGCGGTGAAGCGGTTTACCGACGGGAAAGAGCTGCGCAAGCAGATCTACGTGCCGGGACGGCTGCTGAACCTGGTGGTCAGCTAGCCGGCGTCACCTCATACGTGGCTTCCATGCCCATCAGCAGGTGCGGCGCGACGTGGCAATGGAACAACCAGCGACCCGGATTGTCGGGCACCATGTCGGCCACCAGCATTCCCATGGGCAGAAGCGCGGCCACGTCGGTTGTCATGTGAGAGGCCAGGACGGTGTTCCCGTGCCAGTGCGGCGCGTGGATCTCGAAGTTGGTGGAGGCCATCAGGTACCACCGTACCCGTGCACCCTGGCGCATGGTCAGCCCGGGGGTGTTGCCGTAGAGGAATCCGTTCAGCGTTTCCTTGAAGGCGTACTGGGATTCGGGTCCCACGACGCGTTCCCCGAAGACCAGGTCCGGCGTGTATCCGGCTGGCAGCTTCCCGTAGGTCCGCAGGTTTTCCCTCCACAGCGTGCTGTTCGTCTCGTCGAACTCGAGGAACCCGACCACCAGCTCCCGATCCACGTCATCGGGGGTGGCGTCGGCCCTGGCGTGCGCGCGGGCGGTGACGATCATCGGGCCGATCAGCCCGGCGTTCACGTCGCCCACCTCGGTCGTGTGGGAGTGGTACATCCAGAACGCGGTGCTCCCCTCGCCGTGGGAGGGTCCGGCGCGCTCCGGGACCGGCCAGATGTAGGTATGGCCCGATCCGGGGGGCACGGCATCGTCCCGCCGTGCCGCGTCGTCCGTCCCGTCCTCGTACGGCGCCCCCTCCGAATCCTTCAGGTAGAACACGCCATGCGGATGCATGCTGGCGGGGAACGACGCGCGATTCAGGAACACCACACGGATCGTGTCCCCGACCACCCCGCGCAGCAGCGGACCCATGATGCCAAGGTGCTCCCACTCCGGCGTGCGGGGCACCAGGGTGGTGAAGGTGGAATCGGTGTACTCCCGGTAGATCGCCTTGCGGGCCAGGCGCCCGACGTGCATGTCCCCGGCGGTCACGAAGGGCCGCTGGACGTCGTTCCACTCCTCGTTGCTGATGAGGCTGCGGCCGGCGGGGGCGTAGTCCCAGGTCACCTCCTCCGCGGCGACGTAATAGGTGCGGGTCTCGGGAGTGGTTGCCGGGCCGCAGCCGAGGGCCGGGAGGAGGAGGACGGGAGCCAGAAGCTGGAGCAGCCGCGGCGCAGGGGAACGGTGCATGTCGGGAGCCTCGCAATGGTGAGAAGATGGCGTCATCGGCCCCTCCCGGGGCTTCCCCGCTTTCCTGCCTAGAGCAACCTGACGATCCAGTCCCCCACGAAGTAGCCCACCACTGCCACCCCGAGCCCGACCGCCAGCATGTCGAGGCCGCTGCGGAAGACGCTGCGTCCGGTGAAGAAGCTGCGTGCCGCCCCCACGCCGAAGTGGGAGACCATTGCGAGCGTGAACGAGGTGTAGAGCGCCCACGGCTCGGTGCTGACCAGCAGTGGCGCCACCGGAATGAACGCCCCGATGGCGGTGGCCAGGCCGGTCACCCAGGCTTCCCGGAACGGCGTGCTGCTGGCATCGCCGATCTTCAGTTCCTCCCGCACCTTCTCCTCGAGCGCGCGTTCCGGGTCGGACATCACCTGGCGCGCCAGTGCATCGGCCTGGTCCTCCGGAATGCCCTTCGCCTGGTAGAGGAGGCTCAGCTCCTCGGTCTCCAGCTCGGGCATGAGCCGGATTTCTTCCCGCTCCATCGCGATTTCGTGCTCGTACACCTCGCGCTCGCTCTTCGCGGCGAGGTATCCCGAGGAGCCCATCGAGAGCGCGTCGGCCACCACGCCGGCCAGCCCGGCGACCACCACGGCGTGGCCGGCGGTGCCCATCGACTGCGCGGCGCCCACCATCCCGGCCACCAGACCGAAGTTGGCGGTCAGGCCGTCGTTGAATCCGTAGACCACGTTGCGAAGGAAGCCACCCGCCTGGGTCTTGTGCCACGGTTCGCCCTCGGTGCCGGCGATGCCGGAGAGCGTCAGGGCATGATCGGCGGACTCGCGGGCCAGCCGCAGTGCCGTCGGGCCCGCCGCACCGTCGGGGGCCGACTTGTAGAGCTGCAGGTACCCCTTGACCTCCTGCCCTTCCTCCTCGAGCAGCAGCGGGAGCAGCCACGCCGGCCCGAACCGCCGGGCCAGCCAGGCCATGGTCCGGGCCTTGGCGGAGACCCGCACCGTCGGGACCTGGTGCCCGTGTTCCCTGAGGAGCTTCTGCCACGCCGCCACGTGGCGGTTCTCCACCTCCGAGAGCCGGGTGTACAGGGCAGAGCGCTTCGGATCGGGTTCCCCCCGGGCCAGTTCCCGGTAGAGGAAGGCGGCGTCGGCCTCGTCGGCCAGGTGATGCATCCAGATCTTGGGGGCGGGGGTGGGGGAGGTCATGGGCAAAGATACAAAGGGAGGGGCCGACCCAGCGCCGGCCGGGAGTGCCCCCGGGGAGACGTCCGCGGCGGCAGCGGGGATCCTGGCAATCTAAGTGTATGTTTGTCAAGATGTTACAGTGTCTCTTCCGGTCGACGAGGTCCAATCCCCGCTTCCCCGCCATTTCCCCACTGCAACCTTTCCCGCCAACCCCGCATCTTTATGGGACCTATGACAAAGGCCCTTGCAGTGGACTCCTATCTCCTCGGTGACGCCGAATCGGTCGTGGCCCGGGTGCGGGTCGGCGATCCGGCGGCCCTGGAGATCCTGTACCGCGCCTACGAGGCCCCCGTCTTCAACCTGGCCCGCCGGATCTGCCGCACCGTCGAGGACGCCGAGGATGTCCTGCAGGAGACCTTCTTCGAGGTGTACCGCAGCATCGGTCAGTACCGCGGTGACGGCCCGCTCTGGGGCTGGGTTCGGCGGGTGGCGTCGAGCAAGGCGCTGATGCGGCTCCGGCGGAACAAGTACCGGGAGACGGACGAGCTCTTCGACGAGGTGCATGCCGTCCGCCGCGAGGACACCCCCCTGCGGATGGACCTCGAGGCCGCCCTCGAGCGGCTGCCGGCCACGTCCCGTGCGGTGGTGTGGTTGCACGACGTCGAGGGCTACACCCACGAAGAGATCGCCGGGATGATGGACCGCACGCCGAGCTTCTCGAAGTCACAACTCTCCCGGGCGCACGCGAAGTTGCGCATCTGGCTGGGGGAGGAGGTCCGGTCATGACCCACCTCACCATGGACCAGCTGGTGGCGCTCCGTGATGCCGTCAGCGAGCCGGGGTCGGCGGAGAGCCAGGCCCACGTGGCCGCCTGTGCGGCGTGTGCCGCGGAGCTCGACCGCCTGCACCAGCGGGTGGCGCGGCTCCGCGCCCTGCCGACCCTGCGTCCGCCGCGGGACCGGTTTGCCGAGGTGGGCGCCCGGGTCCGACAGGACCGGCGACAGCGCCACATCCGCCGGGCCGGAATCGGAGCGCTCGCGCTCGCCGCTTCCCTCCTGCTCCTCGTCATCGGCCGGGATGTCATGGCGCCGCCCGCGGCGAACGCCTCGGGCCAGCTGACCGCAGTCATGGCGGAGTCGGCCACCCTGGAGCAGGCGCTGCGGCAGATCCGCGAGAGCGGGCAGGTCACCGATGCGTACACGACGCGCGCGGCGACCACCCTCGAGGACCGGATCGCCGAACTCGACCGGGAGCTGGAATCCGCCCAGCTCCGCGCGGCGTCGGGGACCGATGCCGGGCTGCTGCCGCTGTGGCGGGAGCGGGTGGGGCTCATGGACGCGCTGGTCGACGTGCACCTGACGCGCGCCAGCAACGTGGGACTCTGATGCGTCGCCGCCTGCTTCCTGTCGTCGCGTTCCTCACCCTGGTGGCCCCGCCGCTCGTCGCCCAGGGGGTCACGGCGCCCCGGGCGCCGAAGCCGCTCAAGCCGGATTCGGTGGTCGTCGTCACGGACTCGATGCGGGTCCGCCTCGACAGTCTCCGCTCCGGCAATCTCTATTTTCGTGACTCGATGCAGACGGTGATGGTCCGCGCCTTCGCCAGGCGGCGGGTGCGGATTGGCGTCGTGGTGAGCACCCTGCCCGCCGAGACCGATTCCATCGGCGCGCGGCTCGATGCCGTCACTCCGGGTGGACCGGCGGCGGTGGCGGGGCTCCACGCCGGCGACATCATCACCAGCTTTGGGGGGACGAGGCTCGCGGTGTCCCTGACCAAGGTGGTGGCGGGGACGCAGGTGGCGAGCCCTGGCTTCCGCCTGGTCGAGCTGGTGGCGAAGCTGGCCCCGAATGACACGGTGCCTGTCGAGTATCGCCGCGGCAGGTCGAAGCTGACCACCCGCGTGGTGACGGCGGCCGATGCGGAGGATCTCTCGGTGGTGGTGGGACCTGGGGGGACCTTCGAGTTCGGGGCGATGCCGGGCGCCGAGGAGTACTGGGTAGGGCGGGGGAGGGAACAGGACCAGCGGTCGCTGGAGCTGGCCCTCCTCCGGAGTGAGGCGGCACGGGGCTCCCGGGCCAACGCCGAGCTGCGGTACACCTACTTTCTCGGTGGGGCGCTCCGGGACCTCGAACTGGCGCCCGTCAACCCGCAGCTCGGCAGCTATTTCGGAACGACAGAGGGCGTGCTGGTGGTGGATGTGCCGGAGCCCGCGCCGTTGCACCTGCAGGCGGGCGACGTGGTGCTGAACGTGGATGGGCGGGAGGTGTCGAGTCCGCGGCAGCTGATGCGGATCCTGGGCAGCTATGAACCGGGGGAGCCGGTGCGTCTGGAGGTGATGCGCCAGAAGAAGCGCGTCGCCCTCAAGGGATCGCTCGGCGGTCAGCCGGTGGTGGTGGAGGAAAACAGGTAGGTCTCCATCTGCTCGAACAGGAACTTCTTGGCCTCCGGGCTTCGCAGATCCAGGCCGTAATGGTTGATGAGCTGCTGCTGGTACTTCAGCCACTCACCCCAGCACACGGCACAGATCTGTTCGAAGGCGCGGAGGCCAAGGTCGTTCTGGAACGGCCGGAAGGCCATCTGGTCGCGGGATTGCCCGCAGCGGATGCAGGAGACGGTTGCCATGGTCCCAAGATATCGGGGGCCGGGGCTGCTAGCCATCTCCGCGACGCAGCGCCTTGACCCCGCTCGCGGTCCCGACGCCGGCGCCGATCCCGAAGATGGCCGCGGTGCCCATGCCGATGATCGGCAGGAGCGCGGCGGGCAGCGCGACCAGCGCGGCGATGAGGCCGGCGGCCCAGGGGAAGACGGGATTGTAGACCCCATCGACGAAACGAAGCCGACGGCGGACGAAGTTGCGGGCGACGACATATCCGCCGATGGCGGCTCCCACCGTGACAGCAAGGACCAGGAGGCCCATGGTTCCCTCTGATGTTGGAGGCGTGTTTCAGTACGGAACATGACCGCGGCAGGTTTCAACGGGGACGGCGCCGGGACGGTCGCGCCACTCCGCCTACCACCGAATCACGCAGCTCCCCCACATGAATCCGGACCCGAACGCCGTGAGGACCAGCAGGTCCCCCCGTTTGAGGCGCCCGCTGCGCACGCATTCATCGAGCGCGATCGGGATCGTGGCCGACGTGGTGTTCCCATAGCGCATGATGTTGTTGTAGACCTGGTCGTCACGGAGCTTGAGGGACTTCTGGACCGCCTCGGAGATGCGCAGGTTGGCCTGATGCGGGATCAGGAGATTGACGTCCGCCCAGGTGTAGCCCGCGGCCGTGACCGCCGCCGTGGCCGATTCCGGCATCTTGGTCACGGCGTGCCGAAAGACATCCCGTCCGTCCATCTGCAGCCACTGTGCTCCCCTGGCCAGCTGTGCCTCGGAGATGCGCGGGTGATACATCGACCCCGGGGCGTCCACCCAGAGCTTCTCGGCGTAATCGCCGTCGGTGTGGAGGTCGAAGCCGAGGATCCCGCGGTCCTCGTCCTCCGGCACCGGGCCCAGGACCGCGGCTCCGGCGCCGTCGGCGAAGATGACCGCGGTATGTCGCCCCGCCGTGCTCAGGTCCATCCCGGTGGACTGGATCTCCTCGCCGACGAGAAGGATCCGCTCGAATTGTCCCGCGCGAACCCAGGCATCCGCCACCGACAGCCCGAAGACGAACCCGCTGCACTGGGTCCGGATGTCGAGGGCGGGGAGGTGCCCCGCGCCGAGCGCCCGCTGGAGGTAGACACCGTTGCCGGGGCAGAAATGATCGGGGGTCGAGGTGGCGAAGACGATGGCGTCGAGGTCGGTGGCCTGCATGCCCGCCGCCTCCAGCGCCTGCCGGGCGGCCGGGAGGGCGAGGTCCACCGAGGTCTGCCCCTCCGTCACCCAGCGCCGCTCCTCGATGCCGGTGCGCTCGCGGATCCACTGGTCCGAGGTGTCCATCAGGCCGGCGAGGTCGTCGTTGGTGACGACCCGATCGGGCACGCAGAAACCGGTGCCGAGGATGGCGGAACGGCGCAAAGGACCTCCAGGAGGGGGACGCAGAGTAGGTCTATGTTGCGGCCCGGCGGGGGCCGGCGCAAGCGCCTACCGGCGGAAGAGGTAGGCCAGCTTCAGGAAGAAGCCGTCGGCCTGGCGCTGCAGAGTGCTGAAGTCGAAGGCCTCGGTGGTGGTGTTGGCCGATCCGTAGCCCAGGAACGCCACGGTGCCGGGGCTCGGTTCGTAGGAGGCGAGCACGTCGAACCGCAGCCCCTGGAACGAGGTGGGTCCGCTCTCCACTCCCCCGATCAGGAGGACCTCCCCGGTCCGCGGGTCGCGCAGTTCCGCCCGGCGAGTGGACTGGTACTCGGTGATGATCCGGAAGAAGAGCGGGACAGTCGGCTGGTACTCCACCTTGAACCGGGGAATCACGCTGTTGGCGAACTCCGAGCCGTCCGAGGCGCGGTTGAGCCGGGCGTAGGCCACGCGTCCCTCGAACCGGAGCACCTTGCTGGGCCGGAGATTGAGGCTGGCGGTCCAGCTGGCTCCTGTGCCCTCGCTCCCCTCGGCGTAGAGGGGAGCCTCGCCGAGTTCGACGGTCGTCGACGCGTTGAAGAGCCGGTAGGTCGGCGTCGTGACCGAGAGGCGGCCGGTATAGAGGTCGTCGGCGCCGGAGGGCGGGGCGTACGCCACACCCGGCGCGGTCTCGAGGCCGAGGTAGTCTTCCGGATAGAAGGTCGTGAAGGCCCGTGCGGCCTTGGCGTTCAGCTGCCATCCCCCCCGGAGCTGGAACTGGAAGTTGAGCTCCTGGCTGCCTTCCGCCGGGCTGTTGTCGAACAGGTTCTGGTAGCGATACAGCCAGTTCGGGCCGAAGAAGATGGTGAAGTTCTGGAGCGTCGCTTCCTTGGCGCCGTACCACGAGAGCCGGTTGAAGGCGCGCACCGTCACGATGTCGCGGCGGGGGACGAACCCCGAGCCGGCGATGAAGTCGGTACCGATGCCCTCGACGGTGTAGTTGAATCCCCAGGAGCGCCCCGTCCGGTCGAAGGCCAGCCGCCAGATCGGGTCGGTGGCGGTGGGCGTGCCGTCGCCGAGGCTGGTCCACGACTGGCCGTATTGCCCCTCGACGAAGTAGAGCTTGGCGAAGACGATGCGCGCGTCGCCTTCGAGGACACGGTTGTAGCCGCTGCCCTCGATCCGGTCGGTGTAGGTGAGGCCGAGGACGCTGTTCTCCCCCAGGTCGCGGCGAACGCGGACGATGTTGAACCAGGCGTCGTCCCCTGGCAACTCGTCGACGGCCCCGAGGTACGCGATGCTGTTGCGTCCCACCTTGCCGGTGACCTTGCCGCCCCCGATCGGGTTGCCGATGCGCCGGGTGTAGATGAGCTGCCCGGGAGTCGAGAAGAGGTCGATCCCCTTGAGGAAGAAGGGTCGCTTTTCCGGCAGGAAGAGGGCGAACCGCTCGTTGACCCGGATCAATCCCTGATCGCTCTCCACCTGGCTGAAGTCGGGATTCACGGTGGCGTCGAACGCCATCGTCGTGGTGGCGAGCTGGAGGTTGATGCCGGCGCTCGGATCGGGGTCCTCGTAGGCGTAGATCCCGCCTTCGTCGCGGCTGCCGTTCCACGCCGCGGTCACGAACGGCTGGGCCTCGAAGACCAGCCCTCGCTTCATCCCCTCGAGCCCGGTCAGGACGCCTTCCTGCGCGAGGAAGCTTGAATTGGCGCGCCGGACGTCGGTCCAGGTGTCCTCATACCCGCTGCGCTGGACATACCGCGTGGCGTTGAATCCCCACTCCTGCGGGCCGGAGCCGGCGTACTGCAGGCTCTTGAAGGGGATCCGCACTTCCACTTCATAGCCCTGCTCGGTCCGGCGGCCCTTGGAGTCCCAGAGATAGTCGACGTTGAGGTCGTCCTGCCCTCCGAACATGCTCCCGGCGCTGGTCCCGGTCTCGCTCCGGAGGCCATCCTCCTGGACGCCCAGGCCGTTGACCCCGAAGAAGGCGGCCCGGCGGCGGTCGTTGAAGGTGTCCAGGTAGAGACGGACCCGGTCCTCGCCGCTGATCTTGTCGCGGTCGGTGAAGGTGGCGCGGATGGAACCGGGGTCGGTGTCGTGCGCGATGATGCCGAAGTGGATGGCCGTCTCGGAATACCAGACCAGGACGACCGTCTCCTCTTCGGCCATGCGGCCGTCGACCGGACGGTATTGATGGAATCCGTCGAGCCGGGCGGCCTGGGCCCAGACCGGCTCGTCGAGGACGCCGTCCACGGTGATGGCGGCGTCGATGCGGGGAATGCGGACCGTGGGGGGAGGTGCCTGGGTCTGCACCTGCAGCATGGCCGCGAGGAGTGGGAAAATCATGGCCGGAAACTTAGTGTGTTCCGGCCTCCGGGTCTCGGTTTCGGTCGGGAATGGTCCCGCGCAGCACCGCCACGCCGTCCAGGGCGACGAGCATCTCCGAGTCCGGGAGGGCGGCGATGCCGACCATCGTCAGCGCCGCGCCCTGCCCGGTCGGGAAGATCCCGGCGACGGCCTGGCGCATGGCATCGAAATCGTCCCGGGCGCATCCCACGCAGTAGACCGTCAGCTTGATCAGGTCGGCGGGGACGCCGCGGGCGAACCGGACGATGGCGACGGCGTTCCCGAGCGCACGATTGAGCTGTGCGGTTCGGTCACCCTTGCCGATGAGCAGCCCGGTGCTGTCGAGCGGCACCTGTCCGGCAAGGTAGATGGTCTGGCCCAGCTTCACGGCGCTGCTGAAGCCGGGAATCGTCGGGACGTTCGGCGCCTGGATGAATTCCGGCGGCGGCGGAGCCACCGGATAGATGCGGCCGGGGGCGCCCGGCCCCCCGGCGGGTGCGGCGGACGGGCCGCACCCGGCAAGGGCCAGGAGCGAGAGGCCGACGACGCCCGCCCTATTCATAGCGGAGCGCCACGATCGGGTCGAGCCGGCTCGCCCGACGGGCCGGCCAGATCCCGAAGAAGAGGCCGACGGCGGCGCTGAAGACGAACGCCACGCCGATCGCCGTCGGGGACACATAGGTGTTCCACCCCGCGAGGCGAGCGAGGGCGATGGCGGTCCCCGACCCGAGGAGGATGCCCAGCGCACCCCCCACGAACGACAGCACCATCGCCTCGATCAGGAACTGGGTCAGGATGTTGCCGCGGGTGGCGCCGAGCGCCTTCCGGACGCCGATTTCCCGGGTGCGCTCGGTGACCGAGACCAGCATGATGTTCATGATGCCGATGCCGCCGACCAGGAGGCTGACGCCGGCGATGCTGGCAAGCAGCGCGGTGAACACCTGCGTGGCCGACTGCTGGGTCGCCAGGATTTCCTGCTGGTTGCGGACCTGGAAGTCGTTGTCGGCGCCCGGCCGGATCTTGTGCTCCCGGCGGAGGACCCGCTCGAAGTCCACGATTCCCTGCTCCAGCGGGACACCTTCGGCGACCTGCACGGTGATCGACCGCAGGCGGTCGGTGCCGAAGATCCGGTAGCGTGCCGTCTGCAGCGGAATGAGGATCTGCTCGTCGGGGTTGGACCAGGAGCCTCCCGAGCCCTTCTGGTTCAGGACGCCGATGATCTCGAAGGGGATGCCGCGGATCGAGATGGTCTGGCCGATCATCGCGGCGGGGTTGCCGCCGAGCATTTCCGGCACGTCCCAGCCCAGCACCGCAAAGCGCTGGCGGGAGTTGTTGTCGCCCTGGGAAAACATCCGCCCGAACGGAACGGTGTAGTTCCGGACCTCGGTGTAGTTGGCCGTCGTCCCGAGGACGTTGGTGTTGATGTTCTTGTTGCCCAGCTTGACCTGCAGCGAGGTCTGCATCTCGGGGACGACGGCGGAGATCAGCCTCGCATCCTTCGTGATGGCGTCGGCGTCGTCGGTCGTCAGGCTGACCCGGTTGTTCGAGGCGACGCCCCGGTTGAACGACTGGCCGGCGTAGATCGTCAGCAGGTTGGCCCCGAGGGAGTTGATCCGCTCCTCGACGGCGCGCTGGGCGCCGGTTCCGAGCGCCACCATGGCGATGACCGCCGCGACGCCGATGATGACGCCGAGCATGGTCAGGGCGGTCCGAAGCTTGTTGGCCCGGATCGACTGGAAGGCGACGGCAATGGTTTCGCCGAGCAGCATGGTCAGCGTCCTCCGCTGGAACTGGAACTGGAACTCGACCGGACACCGGGCAATCCGCCGCCGGTCATGTTGTTGATCCGCTGCTTGAATTCCTGCTGCGACTGGATCAGCCCCGCGCTCGGCAGGACCAGCACCGAGTCACCGATGACGACGCCGCTCATGACCTCGCTGTAGTCGAGGTCGGTCAGCCCGGTCCGGACGCTGATGGGAGTCGGCCGTCCGTTTCGCAGCACGAAGACGATGTAGTTCCCGCCGAACTGGAAGTCGTTGCTGGCGGCGCGCTGCCCGCCCCCGGGACGGCCCCCGCGTCCGCCGCCCATGCCCTGGAAGACCTGCCGCAGGAGAGCGCTCTCCGCCGGGGTCAGCTCCTTGCCCCCCATCCGCTTCGCGAAGATGGCGCGGATCTGGGCCTCCGTGACGCCCGCCGGCAACGCGACCGACTGGCCGTTCGGCAGGGTCATGGTGTTCCCGGCCGGCTTGGCCGGCGCCGCGCTGTCGGCCGCCGGGGCCATCGCCGCCTGGGAACTCCGGCCGGCGGCGCTGTCCGCGCGCGTCCGGGCCAGGCTGTCGTTGGTGGCGAGCTGGGCGGGGATGTCGTCGGGGTTCAGCCCGAGCACCTGGGCGGCCGAGGTGACGTCGCGCTGGGTGCGGAGCGCGGCGTTCGGGACGGCGGGCACGCTGTCGCGCTGGCCGACGTGGATCTCCACCTCCGAATTCATCCCGGGGCGCAGGCGGCCGTCCCGGTTCTGGATCCGCACGATCACCGGGAACATCGTCACGTTCTGCTGGGTCTCCGCCTGCGGCTCGACCTTGAGCACCTCGCCCTCGAACGGCGTGTTGGGGTAGGCGTCGACGGTGACGGTGGCGCGGAGCCCCGCCTTGATCTTGCCGATGTCGGTTTCGTCCACCAGGGTCCGGACCTGCACCAGGTTGAGGTCGGCCATCTTGAGCAGGATCGTCCCGCCGCCCACGTCACTGGTGGGAGATGAAATGACCTGCCCGCGCTCCACGTTTTTCTCGATGATGGTGCCGGTGATCGGGGCACGGACGTCGGTGTCCGCCATCCGGATCTTGGCGTTCTCCACCGCCACCTGGGCGTTCACCACTTCCGCCTTCGCGTTGGCGTACCCGAGCACCGCGCTCTCCTGCTCGGTCTGGGTGATCGACTGCGACTTGTAGAGCTCATTGGCCCGCGACCGCTGGGAGCCGGCGTTCTGCAGGCGCGCCTGGGCCACCTCCAGCTGCGCCTCCGCCTGGGCGAGAGTGTTCCGCGGGGTGCGCTGGTCCACCTTGACCATGAGGGAGCCGCGCTCCACCAGCTGGCCGGTCTCGACCAGCATCTCGAGGATCTCGCCGGAGGCCTTCGACTTCACCTCGACGGTGGTGTCGGGCTGGATGGTGCCGGCCGCCTGGGCCGAGACGATGATGTTGCGCGCCTCCACCGGCACCGCCTGGTACACGAGGAGGGGTGCCTCGTCCTTGCAGGCGGTGAGGGCGGCAAGGGTCAGGCTCAGGGTCAGGATCTGGGTCCGCATTAGCTGCTCTTCTCCGTCAGGAAGTCCTGCTCGATGCGCCCGTCCAGGAGGTGGACCTGGCGTGCCGCGTGCGCGGCGATGTCGTGTTCATGGGTGACCAGCACGATGGTCTGGCCGCCGGCATAGAGCTCCTCGAAGAGCTGCATGATCTCCGCGCTGGTGGCGGAATCGAGGTTGCCCGTCGGTTCGTCGGCGAGGATGATGCTGGGGTCGTTGACCAGCGCCCGGGCCACCGCCACGCGCTGGCGCTGGCCTCCCGAGAGCTCGTTGGGCCGGTGGTGCATCCGGTCGGCGAGGCCGACCTTGCGGAGCGCCTCCGTGGCCTTGGCCACCCGGGCCTTCGCCCCGATGCCGGCGTACACCAGCGGCAGCTCCACGTTGTGGAGCGCCGTGGCGCGGGGCAGCAGGTTGAAGGTCTGGAAGACGAACCCGATCTCCTTGTTGCGGATCCGGGCCAGCTCGTCGTCCGCCAGCTCCGAGACGCGGAAGCCGTTCAGCCAGTACTCGCCCCCGGTCGGGCTGTCGAGGCAGCCGATCATGTTCATCAGCGTGGACTTGCCGGACCCGGAGGGGCCCATGATGGCCACGAACTCGTTTCTCCGGATGGTCACGTCCACCCCGCGGAGGGCGCGGACCACCTCGCCCCCCATGTCGTATTCGCGCTGCAGGTTGCGGGTGACGATCATCGCGTCCCGCGGCACGTCCGGAGGCAGCATGGCCATCCGCTCGGCGGTGGTGCTCAGGGCGGCGTTCACAGGGACCTCCCGATGAGGGCTTCGATCTGGGCCTTGGCGACGAGATAGTTGTAGCGCGCCTGCACGACGTCCACTTCCGCCTGCGACAGCGCTTCCTGGGAGCTCAGCACATCCACGATCGTGCTGGCGCCGACGCGATAGCGTTCCTGGTTGACCCGGAGGTCCTCGGTCGCGGCGGCGAGGCTGGTGGTGGTGATGTCGATCTGGGCCCGCGCGGCATCGAGCTCCGCGAGCCGGGCGGTGAGGGCGGCGTCCACCTGGCGCCGGGCATCGGCTGCCGTCGACACCGCGGCGTCATAGGCGGTCGAGGCGTTGACGATCGACTGGTCCCGCTGGAACCCGTTGAAGATCGGGTAGCTGAGCGCGAGCGTCATCGAGCGGCTGTCGAAAAACGTGTAGTCCTGGCTGTTGTTGCCGTTGTAGGCGTAGCGCCCGGAGAGCGTCAGCTGCGGCCACCAGGCGGCCTTGCTGGCCTTCACGTTGGCCTTGGCGGCATCGGCCTGGGCCTGTGCGACGAGGACCTTCGGCGAGTTGTTCTCGGCCTCGGCGCGGATGGCGGTGGTATCGCCCACTTCGGTCACGACCAGGTACGCCGAATCGGGAAGGGCGCGCACCCGCCCGTCGGCCCCGACCAGCCGGCCGAGGTTGGCCTCGGTGGTGGCCACGGTGGTGATGGCGTTCAGGAGCTGGAGCCGGGTGTTCCCGAGCGTGACCAGCGACCGCAGGGAGTCGGACCGTGTGGCGCTGCCGGCCTGCAGCTTGGCCACCGACACGCTCAACTGCTCCTCCGCGCGGCGGACGCTCAACTCCCGCACCCGCACCAGCTCGTTGGCCGCGAGGGCGCCGAAGAAGGTCTGCTTGGCGCTGAGGGACGTCTGGTACTCGGCGTCGAGCAGGCCGGCACCGGCCGCGGCCTCGTTGGCCCTGGCGGAGTTCATCTGCGCCCCGCGCCGGAACCCGGTGAAGAGGTCGAGGCTGGCGTTCGCGCTGTTGCTGATGCTCTGCGCGTAGGACTCGCCCGAAATGATCTCGTTGGTGATCTGGTTGACGCGCGACGGCCCGTTGGAATAGCTGGTCCCGTAGCTGGAGCCCACGGACAGCGAGGGGATGAACGAGCCCCAGCTGGTCTTGTACTGGGCCGCGGCGCGGTTCACCGCGCCTTGCGCTGCGACGACCGAGGGCTGGGCCAGCTGGGCGCGCCTGATGGCCTCCTCGAGCGTGATGCCCGGGAGGGTCGATTCCTGGGCACCGGCCAGGGCGGGGAGCGCCAGGGTCAGGACGAGGAGGCTAGCGAGTCGCATTCGAGGAATCCTTGTTCCGGCGCCGGGCGTCCTGGCGCTCGAGCAGTTCGGCATATCGACGCTGCTGGTCGGGGGTGAGTTGGGCGTTGATGTCCGAACGGAGTTCGGCCCGGAGTGTTTCAAAGGTCGGACGGAAATTCTGCCAGACGGAGTCCATCCGGGGCTCGTAGTGCTTGAGGATGGCGCCGACGCTGTCGCGCTGGGTCGGCGTCAGGTCCAGGTCCTTTGACAGCCGGGAGAGGTACCCCGAAGGGCCAGGAGAGTGCCCCATCCCGGCGGGGCGACGGTAGAGCGCCACGCCACCGATGCCCGCGATCGCCCCGAGGGCGAAGGCAAGCAGCAGCAGGAGTGTGGCGGTGCGTGTGGACTTGCTCATCTGGCGCGACTCCTCGGCTCAGTAGGTCATGACGGCGAGCAGCGCGACGCTGCCCCCCGCGGAACTGTCGCCGGCCAGCTCGACCAGCGAACCGGCCGCCGATCCGGTCCCGGTCCGCGCCACGGCGGTCGGTCCCGTGCTGCCGAGCGCGGCGCCCAGGATGGCCAGCAGGACCGCCGCCGCCGCGAGGCCGGGGAGGGTCCAGCGCGCCACCGAGCGCCACGCGGACTCCTCGGCCGCCTCGACGGCCACCGCCCGCATCCGTCCCGCGAATGCCGCGTCATCGGGCGCCGAGAGGTGCGCCCGCAGGAGCGCGCCGAGCTGCCCGTCCCGGTCGGCCGAAAAATCGGTCAGGTCTGTCATTGATCGCCCTCCTTGAACGGACTCAACGCCGCGCGCATCGCGCGGCGGGCATGAAAGACGTCGGAGCGGACGGTGCCGACCGGCACGTCG
>JAHECL010000048.1 GCA_024641745.1 Gemmatimonadota bacterium
GCCTGACGACCGATGCCCTGCTGGGTGCCTGGGAGCAGGTCGTTTCGCGAGGACGAGACCAGGGCAGTTTTCTTGCGGCCGCCCTGAACGTCTGCCGGCCGCAGGAGGTCAAGGGCACCACGGTGATCCTGGAACTCACCGAGGAAAACCCGATGTACCGCGAGGCGCTCGACCGCCAGTCCGGCGCCGTCGAGGAGATCCTCTCGGCCGTCGCGGGGGTCGCCGCGCAGGTGGAGGTGGCGCCGCCGTCCACGGCGGCCCCGCCGCCGGAGCGGCTGACCGAGGAAGGGGCGCGGGCGGAACGGCTCACCAAGGTCCGGAAGAAGGACCCCGCGCTCGATACGGCAGCGACGGTGCTCGACCTCGAAGTGCTCGACTGACGCGGCGGGTTGCCCCCTGTGGATGGCACCCGTACTTTGCACTCTGACAGCGACTTAGGTGTGGAATGGCAGACCTTCAGCAGCTCTTTCAGCTCGGCCAGCAGGTGCAGGGCCGGCTGCAGCAACTCCAGATTGAACTGGCGGGCCGCACCGTCGAGGCCGACGCGGGCGCGGGCCTGGTGCGCGCCACGGTCGACGGGCAGGGTCGCCTGCGCGCGGTGGCGATCGCGCCCGAAGCGTTCGACGGACGGGATGCCGAGTTCCTCTCGGACCTGGTGCTGAGCGCCATCGCCGAGGCGCAGCGCCGCGCCGCCGAGATGGCGCAGGCGGAAATGAAGAAGGTGCAGCCCGGCGCGGCCGGACTCGGGCTCTAGTCCGTGCGGGCCATCGAGACCCTGATCACGGAACTGGCGCGACTCCCCGGCATCGGTCGGAAGACGGCCCAGCGGCTGACCTTCCACCTCCTGCAGCAGGGCCCGGACGATTCGGTGCGGCTCGCGCGTGCGCTCGACGCGGTGGCCGCCACCGTGCACGACTGCGCCGAATGCGGCTACGTCGCCGAGGAGGAGCGCTGTGAGTTCTGCCGCGATCCGCGCCGCGACGCCGGCCTCGTCTGCGTCGTGGAGGACGCCGTCTCGGTCCTCGCGGTCGAGCGATCCACGGAGTTCCG
The DNA here is from genome assembly GCA_024641745.1 of Gemmatimonadota bacterium. Classification (GTDB taxonomy): domain Bacteria; phylum Gemmatimonadota; class Gemmatimonadetes; order Gemmatimonadales; family GWC2-71-9; genus SPDF01. The sequence goes on from JAHECL010000048.1 coordinate 1,051, forward strand.
CGGCCGGTACCACGTCCTCGGCGGACGGCTCTCACCGCTGGACGGCGTGGGGCCGGAATCGCTCCGGATCGCCGGCCTGCTGGAGCGGGTGCGGAGCGGGTCGGTGCGCGAGGTCATCCTGGCGACCAACCCCTCGATGGAAGGCGAGGTGACCGCCACGTACCTGCACCAGCTGCTGGGCGGGGAAGGGGTGCGGGTCACCCGGCTGGCGCGCGGGCTGCCGATGGGCGGCGATTTGGAGTACATCGACGGGGTCACCCTGGCGCACGCGCTGTTGACGCGCCAGGAGGTGGCCGGGTGAGCACGCGAAGCCTCCTGCTGGCGGGCGGCGCGCTCGTCGGGCTCATGGTCGGATGGCAGGTGGCGCAGCGGCGGCTCGACCGGCATCGCGCCGACCTGTTCAGCGCCGATCCCGACCGGCGGGCCGACGCCCTCGCGTACATGGCCGGCGCGCGGTCCGCCGAGGCGGCGCGGGTGTTGCGCGACTACCTGGTGTGGGAAGTGGATCCCGGGCTGCGCCGGCGCGCCGGCGCGCTGCTCCGGCGGCTCGAACTCTCCCTCGGATAGGACACCTGCATGCCTGGTGCGTCCAGCTGGTCACTGGCAGAAGCGGATCACGATCGGATCGTGGTCATGCTCACCGCCTTCCTGCGCGAGTCGAACGCGCGGACGGCGCTGCTGGTGGACCGGACCGGGCAGATGGTGGCGACCGCGGGCGAGGCGCCCGAGTTCGACCCCACCACCTTCGCCTCGCTCGCCGCCGCCGACTTCAGCGCCAACGACCAGCTGGCCCGCCTCATCGGCGAGCCGGAGTTCGGCAGCCTCTTTCACCAGGGCGAGACCGCCTCGATGTACCTCGCCGATATCGCGAAGCGGGTCATCCTGGTGGTGCTCTTCGACACCCGCACCACGCTGGGCCTCGTCAAGCTGCGCGTCCGCGGCACGGTGGGCGATCTTTCGCAGGTCTTCACGGAAATGTTCGCGCGGGACGGCGGCGTGGCGCCGCGGGTGGAACAGGACTTCCTCGGCGACGCCGAGGACGAGATCGACAAACTCTTCGGCGAATAGAAGGCACGCGCGCATGTCGATGATCAATTACGCGTCCCGCGAAATCAACTGCAAGCTGGTCTACTATGGCCCCGGTCTCGGGGGCAAGACGACCAACCTCGAGCACGTCTACAACAAGGTCGCGCCCGGCGCCAAGGGGAAGATGATCTCCCTGGCCACCGAGACCGAGCGGACCCTGTTCTTCGACTTTCTTCCCGTCGACCTCGGCACCATCCGCGGCTTCAAGACCCGGTTCCATCTCTACACCGTGCCGGGACAGGTGTACTACAACGCCTCCCGCAAGCTGATCCTCAAGGGCGTGGACGGCGTGGTGTTCGTGGCCGACAGCCAGATCGAGCGGATGGAGGCGAACATCGAGGCGATGCAGAACCTGTACGACAACATGGCGGAGCACGGCTACGACCTCACCCGCATTCCGTTCATCATCCAGTACAACAAGCGGGACCTGCCCAACGCGGCGCCGGTCGCCGACCTGCAGGCCGCGCTCAATCCCGGGTGGCCGGTGGAAGACGCGGTGCGGCAGCGCCCCGTCGTCGATCCCCACCATGAGGGGGAGTTCCTGGTGGGGCGGACCCAGGACGGCGAGTGGATCGAGCGGGCCGGCTACTTCGAGGCCGTGGCCGTCAACGGCGAAGGGGTCTTCGACACGCTCAAGGCCGTCAGCAAGCTCGTCCTGAAGACGCTCGGCTAGGGAACCGGCCCGATGTGGACCCTCCCGAACGTCGTCACGCTCGCGCGCATCGCCATGACGCCGGTCGTCGCGCTGCTGCCGTTCATCGAGGGGTACTGGCCCAAGTTCATCGCGTTCCTCGTCTTCGTGGTCGTGGCCCTCACCGACATTCTCGACGGGTACCTGGCCCGGAGCCGCAACCAGGTGACCGACCTCGGGAAGCTCCTCGATCCGCTGGCCGACAAGCTCCTCCTCATCGCCAGCCTCATCCCGATCTACTGGATCACCCAGACCCGCCACAGCCTGTACGACATTCCCGTGTGGGGGAGCATCCCCCTCTGGGCCTGCCTCCTGATGCTGGGCCGGGAATTCGCGATGACGCTGCTGCGGTGGCACGGGAAGCGCCGCGGGGTCGTGATCGCCGCCGGCGGGGCGGGCAAGCTGAAGACCGCGTTCCAGGGCATCTTCATCGGCGGGATCTTCCTCTGGTTCGCCTTCCGCGACGCGCAGCGCCCCCTCGGCTGGGAATCCACGCCGTTCGCGAAGTTCTGGACCCAGTTTCACGGCGGATTCGTGGCGGTGACCCTCTTCCTCGCCGTCGCCCTCACGGTGTACTCGTTCCTCCGCTACCTGTACCAGTATCGCGCCCTCTTCTCCCAGCGCCAGCCGTAGGACTTCCGCACTCCCATGGATGTCGAACTCGTCACGGTGGGCACCGAGCTGCTGCTCGGCTTCACCGTGGACACCAACAGCGCCGAGATCGGGCGCGCGCTGGCCGCGGCCGGTGTGCGCGTCGTCCGTCGGACCGCCGTCGGCGACGACGTCACCGCCATTCGCACCGGCGTCTCGGACGCGCTCGCCCGCACCGGGGCGGTCATCACGACCGGGGGGCTCGGCCCGACCGCCGACGACATCACCAAGTCGGCGGTCGCGGCGCTGTTCGGGGTGCGACTGGTCTTCGATGCGGCGGTCTGGACGGCGCTGGTGGAACGCTTCGCCCGGTTCGGGCGGGTGCCGACCGACAACAACCGCGGTCAGGCGGAGGTCCCCGAGGGCGCCGGCGTCCTGCCCAACCGCTGGGGCACCGCGCCGGGGCTCTGGCTCGAGGGAGCGCCCGGCCTGGGGATCATGCTTCCCGGCGTCCCGGTCGAGATGCGCAACCTCCTCCAGCAATCGGTCATTCCGCGCCTGACGGCGCACCAGTCGGGCACGGTGATCCGCTCCGTGACGGTTCGGACCACCGGCATCGCCGAATCCACCCTCGCGGAGCGGATGGGCGACCTGGAGACGCGCATCGCGCCCCTCACCCTCGCCTACCTGCCGGGCGTCGGCTCGGTCGACCTCCGCCTGACCGCCTGGGGCTTCGCCCCCGCGGACGCCGATGCCGCGCTGGCCGCCGCCGCCGCACTCGCCGCTGAACGGGCGGGAGACCACGCCTATGGCCGGGGGGAGGCGGACCTGGCCGCCAGCGTCCTCGAGGAGCTCCGGCGCCGTGGTCTTCGGATCGCCGTGGCAGAGTCGTGTACCGGCGGACTGCTCGGCGGTCGCCTCACCGCGGTGCCCGGCAGCTCCAGCCAGTTCCTCGGCGGCGTCATCGCCTACGCCAACGAGACGAAGCAGCACCTCCTGGGGGTCCCCGAGAGTCTCCTCGGCGAAGCAGGGGCCGTGAGCGAGGCGGTCGCGGTCCGGATGGCCGTCGGGGCCGCCCGGGCGCTCCAGGCCGAAGTCGGGGTGTCGATCACCGGAGTCGCCGGCCCCGATGGCGGCTCGGCGGCGAAGCCGGTCGGGACCGTCTGGATCGGGCTCGTCCTTCCCGGGCTGGAGGAGGCGGTCCTCCGAACGCTGGTGGGAACCCGGGACGAAGTCCGTGGCCGGGCGGCGCAACAGGCCCTCTACGAGCTCTGGCGGCGACTGAGGTCCCTGCCAGAATGACCTATCCCCGGGGCACACCCGTTGCTGTTAACTTTCTCCATGCACACGCCACAGGACCCTGAATTGACCGACAACGAAAAACTGATGGACGACGGCGCCGCCGAGCTGGAGCGAGACCTCGAGCCGACCCTGGACGGGACGGCCGATGGCGGGGTCGCGGGCGTGCCCCTCGAACCACCGCTCGAAGCGATCCATCGGCTCGAGGCCGAGAACGACGCCCTCAAGGATCGCTACGCGCGGCTCGCCGCAGAGTACGACAACTTCCGGAAGCGGAACCTGCGGGAACGCGAGGAACTCACGGCGCGGGCGCAGGGCGCCTTCGCGGGCCGGCTGCTCGACGAACTGGACGACATGGACCGCCTGCTCGCCGAGGATCCGACGGCCATCACGGCGCAGTCGCTCTATGAGGGCATGGAGCTCCTGGCCAGGAAGCTGTGGAAGGAACTCGAGTCGATCGGCCTCGAGCGGATCGATCCCGCCGGGCTCCCGTTCAATCCCGAACTCCACGAGGCGGTGGCCACCACGCCGCCTGTCGAACCGGAGCAGGACCACACCGTCTGCCGCACCTTCCAGGCCGGCTACAGCTTCAAGGGAGCGCTGCTCCGGCCCGCGCGCGTCCAGGTCTACGCCGACCCAGGGCAGGCCTAGGTGGCCCAGCGGGACTTCTATCAGGTCCTCGGCGTGCCCGACACGGCGACCACGGCCGAGATCAAGAAGTCCTACCGGCGGCTCGCCAAGAAGTACCATCCCGACGCCAACCCGAACGACACCAGCGCCTCCGATCGCTTCAAGGAGATCTCCGAGGCGCACGCGACCCTCTCCGACACCGAGAAGCGGAAGAAGTACGACCAGATGCGGCGTCTCGGCGCGTTTGAGCCGCGGGGCGCCGGACGCGCGGCGGGGCAGGGGGGCCGGGGGGCGGGAGCATCCCCCGGCGGGGGACCGGAGGGATTTGAGTTCGGGGACCTCGGCGGACTCGGGGACATCTTCTCGTCGATCTTCGGACGGGGGGGGCGGCGCGAGGAGCCGGCCCCGCAGCACCTCGAGGCCCACGTCGAAATCCCCTTCCGCGTCGCCATGCTGGGCGGCAAGGTCCCGCTCACCCTGCCGGTCACCGAGGCGTGCGCCACCTGCAGGGGCTCCGGTGCCGCCCCAGGCGCCCGCGTCACGACCTGCGAGGAGTGCAAGGGACGGGGGACGATCTCCTTCGGTCAGGGTGGCTTCGCCGTCAACCGCCCCTGTCCCGCCTGCCGCGGGAAGGGCACCATCCCCTCGGAGCGGTGCCCCACCTGCGCCGGCGCCGGCGAGACCCGCATCGAGCGGCGGGTGATGATTGCGGTCCCGCCGCTGACCGAGACCGGGGCGAAGGTGCGGCTCCGGGGGCAGGGTCAGCCGGGGCAGGCCGGGGCGCCCGCCGGCGACCTGATCATCGTCTTCACCGTCGAGCCCGACCGTTTCTTCCAGCGCGACGGCCTCGACCTGACCTGCGAGGTCCCGGTCAACCTCGCGCAGGCGCTCCTCGGCACCCGGCTCCGGGTGCGCACGCTCGACGGGAAGAAGATCGTGCTGAAGGTTCCGCCCGGCACGCAGCCGGGACGGAAATTCCGCATCAAGGGGCAGGGGCTGGAGCGGGGCGGGCGGCGGGGCGACCAGATCGTCGCCGTGAAGGTGGAGCTGCCGGAGCGGCTCACCCCGGAGCAGCTGGAACTGGCGCGGCAGCTCGCGGAGTCGGCCGGGCTCAAGTACTAGGGGAGCGGCCCGCCACGTCGAGCAATCGGCGATGCGTCGCCCGCTCCGCCTCCCCCTCCCTCGGCAGGCGCTGCCGGTAGGTCCCGGCGGGCTGCAGGTCCCACGCCTGGCGGTTGTCCTCCCACATCATCTCCAGCACGTCGCGCATCGTCCGCCGGTGGTGGGGATCCTCGATCGGGGCCACGGCCTCCACCCGCCGGTCGAGGTTGCGCGGCATCCAGTCGGCGGACCCGATGTACACCTCGTCCGCGCCGCCGTTGTGGAACCAGAACGCCCGGCTGTGCTCCAGGAATCGTCCCACGATGCTGATGACGCGGATTCGGTCGCTGACGCCCGGGACACCGGGCCGGAGGCAGCAGATGCCGCGGACGATCAGGTCGACCTGCACGCCCGCCTGGGACGCCTCGTACAGCTCCTGGATCATGCCCGGATCGACCAGCGCGTTCATCTTGGCCAGGATCCGCGCGGGCCGCCCCGCCCGGGCGTGGGCCGCCTCCCGCCGGATCATCTCGACGAACCGCTCCCGCATGGCGCGCGGCGCCACCAGCAGCTTCCGGAACCGCTCGGTCACGCCGAACCCCGTCAATTCGTTGAAGAGATCGGTCAGGTCCTCGCCCAGCGCGGGATCGCAGGAGAACAACCCGAAATCGGTGTAGAGCCGGGCCGTCCGCGGGTTGTAGTTGCAGGTGCCGACGTGTACGTAGCGCCGGATCTCGCTCCCCTCCCGTCGCACCACCATCATGATCTTGGTGTGCGTCTTCAGCCCCGACACGCCGTAGCTGACATGGACGCCGACATCCTCGAGGCGCTGCGCCCAGATGATGTTGCTCTCCTCGTCGAAGCGGGCCTGCAGCTCGATCAGCACCGCGACCTGCTTCCCCCGCTCGGCGGCGTGCGCCAGCAGGCGCGCGATGCTCGAATCGCCGCCGGTGCGGTAGAGGGTGAGCTTGATCGCCAGCACCTCGGGGTCGTCGGTGGCCTGCTGCAGGAACCGCTCGACGGAGGTCTGGAAGCTGTCGTACGGGTGATGCAGGAGGAGGTCGCCCTCGCGGATCACGTCGAAGATGTTGCGGCCGGAGACCAGCCGCGCCGGCGTGTTCGGCACAAAGGGCGGATCGCGCAGTTCGGGCAGGTCGAGGGTGGCCAGCAGCATGAGGTCGGAGCAGTCGAGCAACCCCGGCATCTCGTACACGTCCTCGAGCTGGAGGTCGATCCCTTCCTCCTGCGCTGCGTTGAACTCCGCCAGCAGCAATTGCCGCAGGCCGACCGGCGTGCCCGCCCCGACCTCGAGCCGGGAGATCTCCGCGAATCGGCGATTGCGGACTTCCTCCTGGATCAGGCTGAGGAGGTCTTCGGCCTCGTCGTGGTCGATCTGCAGGTCGGTGTTCCGCGTGATGCGGAACGAGTGCCAGCTCAGGATCTCCACGCCGGGGAAGAGGGCCTCGAGGTGCGCGCCAATGACCTGTTCGAGCGGCAGGTACCGGTGGGTCCCGGGAAGTGCCACCCAGCGGGGGAGGATCTTCGGCACCTTCACCCGCGCAAACCGCTCCTCGCCGTCCGCGCCCCGGAGGAAGACGGCGATCGAGATGCTCAAGTTCGAGATGTACGGGAAGGGATGGGCCGGATCCACCGCGAGCGGGGTCAGGACGGGGAAGACGTTCCGCTGGAAGTACGCGCGCAGGAACGCCCGGTCGTCCTCCGTCGTCTCGTCCATGTGCAGGAGCAGGTGCACGCCGGCCTGCGCAAGCGCAGGAATCACCTCCTCGAGCAGGCAGCGGTACTGCGTCTCGACCATGCCGCGGACCGCGCCGGCGATCGCATCCAGCTGTTCGTCCGGCGTCAGGCCGTCGGCGGTCCGCTCGCTGTACCCGACGTCGACCTGGCGCCGGAGCCCGGCCACCCGCACCTGGAAGAACTCATCGAGGTTGCCGGCGAAGATGGCCAGGAACTTCAGCCGCTCCAGCAGGGGCGTCCTGGCGTCCTGCGCCTCGTGCAGCACCCGCCGGTTGAACTCCAGCCACGAGAGTTCCCGGTTGAAGTACAGTCCCGGGTGGTGGAGGTCCGGCGGGGTGCCGGGCACGGCGTGCTGGGCGTGGGTGATCATGGCAGGCGAAATCTAGCGCCTCGGCAGGCGCGCCGGAAGCTCTGTCACGAACGTGTAACATCTTGTCATTTAATGTCTTATGCAGAAACACCGGCCCGGGAATGTTCCCGGGCCGGCGCCGCTCCTGTCTCCCTCGCGGCTAGTCGATGACGTGATAGGGGAAGGCCCAGATGTTGGCGCGGTAGTCATCTCCCGACTGGGTCTGGAGCGCCTCGGCGTCGATGGCGTCCACGGCCATGCGGGCGATCCCGCGGTGCCGGACCGTCCATCCCAGGGTCCAGGTGCCGTCGCCGTTGTCGCGCATCGGGAACCGGCCCCACCGTTCCTGGTCGGCCCGGTGATGCCGGAGGTGGAGGAAGAGCTGGGTCGGTGGGACCAGGTTCGTGCCGGTGGTGTTCCGGACCGTCGCCGTCACGACGACGCTGTCGCCGACATGCAGCCGCGGCACCTCCCCGGTCACGCGGAGGAGCTGCGTGGGGCTGGTCACCTCGCCGACCTGGGCGCCGTTCACCGCGACCGTGAGCGCCGTGATCTCGACAGTCCGCCGGGCGGGGTCGGCGTCCACGACGTCGCCGATGCTCATCGCGACGAGCCGCCAGCCGCGCGGCGCGGTCTCGTCCTTCACGAAGACCGCGCGATGCCTGAGCGTCTCGTGCATCCGCTTGGCGCCGGGGTTGGCCACGCCGTCGAAGGTCGTGTCCACCATTAACCGTCCCCGGAACCGCACGGCCACGAAGACCTTCGCGGTGTCGCCCTCGATCACGACCACCCGCTCGCGACTGGGCTGTTCCTGCGCGCGCCGCCGTCCCCAGCGCTCGGGGGCCACATACGGGTCGCCCGGGGCGCTGAAGAGGGTGGGGGAGGCGGTGAGGGCGGCGGAGGGGAAGAGATCGTCGCCGCCGGGATTCTCGTCGAAATAGCCGGCATCGACGTCGAGGTAGGCCTGTTGTACCGCGGCTTCGTCGCTGGACACGCCGCTGGGGGCGTCACTGCAGGCGGCGGCCAGGGTCGCTGCCGCCAGCAGGGCGGTCGTCTTGATGCGCATGGATGAGACTCCTGAATGGGTCGGGTCGCTGGGGCACTACACCCGAGAGACGCCATCCCGATCAGGATGTTAAGTGCGCGTCCCGGTCAGCCCGCTCCCGGCCGCTGGTCGCCGGGGATGAGCAGGGCCAGCGCCAGGCTCACGAGGCCGACGACGAGGCCGCCCCAGAACGCCGGCCAGAACCCGTCCACCCGGAAGCCGAGGCCCCAGATCGCAGCCAGGCGGGCGGTCAGCATCAGCATCAGGCCGTTGATGACCAGGGTGAACAGCCCCAGCGTGAGGAGGACGAGCGGACAGGAGAGCACGGTCACGATCGGCCGGAGCACGGCGTTGACCACGCCGAACACCAGGGCGACCGCCAGGAGCTGCAGCGGTCCGTCGGTGAAGTGGAGCCCGTGGATGACCTGGACCGCCGCCGAGAGGGCGATGGTGTTGATCATCCACCGGATCAGGAACGACTTCATGCAGCCTCCTGTGCGCGTGGACGCTCGCGTGCGTTACTGGGTGGGACGGAGGGAAGCGTCCAGCCAGTCGAGCACCGTGCCCCACCAGAGGCGACGGTCCCGCGGCGCCAGGACGAAGTGCCCCTCGTTGGGGAAATACAGGAACTTCCCGGGCAGTCCCCGCAGCTTCAGCGCGGTGTACGCCTGGAGCCCCTCGGACAGGTCGACCCGGTAGTCCTCCTGACCGTGGATGATCAGCATCGGGGTCTGCCAGCGGGCGGTGAAGTTGGCCGGCGACCACTTCTCCATCGTGGCGCGCGCGGATGGCAGCAGCGGCGTGCCCCCGAACTCATGAATGGGGAACCAGAGCTCTTCGGTGGACCCGCTGAAGCTGAGCGGGTTGAAGATCCCGTCGTGGGCGACCAGGGTGCGGAACCGGTTGGTCTGGCCCGCCATCCAGAAGATCATGTACCCGCCGTACGACGCCCCCGCGGCGCCCATGCGGCTGCCGTCCACCCAGGGGAGCGCCGCCACGACGTCGAGTCCCTTCATCAGGTCCTCGTAGGGCGCGCCACCCCAGTGGAGCGAGATGCTGTTGGTGAACGCCTGCCCGTACCCGGTGCTGCCGTGGAAGTTGACCGCGGCCACGACGTATCCCCGTGCGGCGAACATCGCGTAGTTCCACCGCGGGTGCCACTGGTCCATCCACGCCGATTGCGGGCCGCCGTGGATCAGGTAGACCAGCGGGTATTTCCGCGAGGGATCGAATCCGGGCGGCTTCAGGAGCCATCCGAAGACGGAGTCGCCCATGGCGCCCACGAAGCCGAACGGCTCCAGCGGCCCGAGGTCGGCGCCCCTGGCCCAGGCTTCGTTGACCCTGGTCACCGCGCGGAGTCCCGATCCGTTGTCCCAGCTGGCGGTCCACACTTCGGTCGGCCGGTCCGCAGTGCTCCGGAGGAACACCATGTCATCCCCGCGCGGCGGGATGCGCACGCCGGTGCTGGTGCCGCCGGAGACCAGGAGCGTCCGGCGCTCGGTGCTCAGCTCGATGCGGTAGAGCGAGACACCGCCCCGTTCCTGCACTTCCGCAATGAGGGCCCGGGAGTCCGGCGTCCAGGTGATCGCGTCGACGCTCAGGTCCCAGTCGGCCGTGAGGGCCCGACGGCGGCCGGTGGCGCGTTCGTACAGCATCACCTGCTGGCGGTCGGCCTCGAAGCCAGGCACCGTCATCGCCAGGTACGCGACGGTCTTGCTGTCGGGGGAGTACGCCGGCGAGTTGTCGTTGGCGGGGTTCGTGGTGATGGCCTGGCGGCCGCTGCCGTCAGGGCCCATCACGAAGATGTCGTTGTTCGTGCTGGTGGCCACGACGGAATCGGGGTTCATCACGATCGCCACTTCGGTGCCGAACTGCGACAGCGCCACGCCCGTGCCGCCGAGGGCCAGCGTCGGGATGTCGCGGTCGAGGGGGGTGACGTCGGCGCCCACCGAGTCGCCGGGCTCGAGGACGAAGAGGTGCTGGCGCACCCCGACCCGCCATTCGTTCCAGTGCCGGTAGAACAGCTCGGTCCAGATCCTGGCTTCGGTGGGCCACGCACCGTGCCGGAGGGCGACGTCCTGTTCCGCCGGCCACGCCACGTCCTTCTGGTAGAACAGCGCCTTGCCGCCGGGCGACACCCAGAAATCGGCGACGCCTCCCGGGACCGAGGTGAGGCGGACCGGCTCCCCACCGCGGATCGGCAGCCGCCAGATCTGCGCGCCGTTCTCCCGGGTGGAAATGTAGAGCAGGGCAAGGCCGTCGGCGGACCAGCGGGGCGAGCGCTCGCTGCCGGACCCCGACGTCGCCTCCCACGACTCGCCGCTGCCGAGATCCGCCAGCCAGATGCGGCTGCGATTCCGGTTCTCCTCCAGGGAGGGAACCGCGACCGTGAACGCCACCAGCTTCCCGTCGGGCGATGGCTGCGGGTCGGAGACGGCGCGCACCTCGAGGAACTGATCCACGGTGAGCGGCGCGCGGCCGGACTGCGCATGCGCCGGCGCAGCGAGGCACAGCGCGGCCCCGAGAGGACCCGCCGCGCGGAGGAACAGTGATCTCATTGGATGACTCCGCCACCGAGGACCTGGTCCCCGGTGTCATAGAGAACGCCCGACTGGCCGGGGGAGATGGCCCGGCCGGGCGTGTCGAGCAGCAGTGCGACGCCGTGGTCGGAGCGTGCCGTGACCGTGGCCGGAATGGCGCGCGCGCGGTAGCGGATCTGCACCCCGCACCGGTCACCGGGCACGAGTGGTGTGGCCAGCCAGTTCACCTCGTCCAGTGTCACGCGATGTCCGTCGAGCGCCTCCGCCGGTCCGATCACCACCTCCCGCTCCGCAGGACGGATGGCCACCACGTACATCGGCTCCGGGAACCCGCCGGGAAGTCCCCGGCGCTGTCCGATGGTGTACCGCGCGAAGCCGTCGTGCTCGCCGATCACGGCGCCGTCGAGCGTGGTGAGCGGGCCCGGGGTCAGGGCCGGTGCGTCGGCGGGCAGGTGCTGCTCCAGCACACCCACGTAGTCGTCGTCGGGCACGAAGCAGATTTCGACCGACTCGGGCTTCTCGGCGGTGGTCAGGCCCAGCCGCCGCGCGATGGCGCGGGTCTCGTCCTTCGTGGATGCGCCCACCGGGGTCAGCATCCGCGCCACGACCGCCCGGTCGATGCCCCAGAGGAAATAGCTCTGGTCCTTGTTGCGGTCCTGCCCCCGGAAGAGCGCGCCGTCGCGCGCGACGGCGTAGTGTCCCGTGGCCAGGTAGTCGCACTCCAGGGCGTCGGCATGCGCCAGCAGGTCCCGGAACTTGGTGAACGAATTGCAGCGGACACAGGGAATCGGCGTCCGGCCCCGGCTGTATTCCGACACGAAGTTCTCGATCACGTGCAGCGCGAAGCGGTCCTCGAAGTTCAGGACGTAGTGCGGAATCCCGAGCTTCGCGGCCACGTCGCGCGCGTCGTTGATGGAGTCGAGCGAACAGCAGGGCCGGTCGGGGACCGACTCGCCGTAACAGAACAGCTTCATCGTGGCGCCCACGACATCATACCCCTGCTCGACGAGCAGCGCGGCGGCGACCGAGCTGTCCACGCCGCCCGACATGGCCACGAGCACCCGCTTACGCACGCCCGAGCACCCCGGCCAGCGCTCGCACCTTCGCCGCCACGGCCGGAACGACCTCCGCCGCCCGGTCCACGTCGGCCTGCGTCGTCTCCCGGCCCATCGAGAAGCGCACGGTGCAGAGCGCGAGCTCCCGGGGCATGCCCATCGCCGTGAGCACGTGCGACGGCTCCGCCGCGCCGGTGGTGCAGGCGGAGCCCCCGGAGGCGGCCACTCCCTGCAGGTCGAGGTGCATCAGCATCGCCTCCGCGTCGGCGCCGGGCACCGCCAGGGAGAGGACGTGGGGCGCGCGCGGCCCCTCTTCCGCCAGCCACATCGCATCGGGAATCGCGCGCCGGATCCGCGCCGCGAGTTCGTCCCGGAGCGCGCCGAGGCGGGCGGCGTGGGTGGCCTGCTCGGCGGCGGCGAGCTCCGCCGCCCTGCCGAGTGCCACCGCGCCCGCGACATTCTCGGTCCCGGGGCGCAGCCCCGCCTGCTGGCTGCCGCCATGGATCATCGCCTCCACGGCGGCGCCGCTCCGCACGATGAGGGCGCCGATCCCCTTCGGCGCGCCGAGCTTGTGCCCGGAGATGGTCAGCAGCGAGGCGCCGGCGGCCTCCATCGACACCGGCAGCTTGCCCAGGGCCTGCACCGCATCGGTGTGAAACAGGGCGCCGGCCGTCTGGCAACGGCGCCCGATCTCCTCGACCGGCTGGATCGTCCCCACCTCGTTGTTGACCCACATGACGGAGACCACGGCGGGCGCGTCGGCGAGCGCCGCGTCGAGGGCATCGAGATCGACGATCCCGTTGGCATCCACCGGGAGGATCGTCTCGGTGCCGCCCATCCGCGCCACGACGTGGGCCGCCGCGAGGACCGCCTTGTGCTCGGAGGCACCGACGGCGGCGTGCATCGGCCGCCCCGCCGCCCGGACAGCCAGCGCGGTGCCGAGGACGGCGAGGTTGTCGGCCTCCGTGCCTCCGGAGGTGAAGACCACCTGGCTCGGCGCGGCCCCGACGGCCGCGGCCACCCGGCGGCGTGCCTCTTCGAGGCCGGCGCGGGCCGTGCGGCCGAAGCGATGAGCGCTGGAGGGATTGCCGAAGGCGGCCGGTCCCAGGAAGGGGAGCATCGCCTCGAGGACCTCGGGGCGTACCGGGGTGGTCGCCGCGTGGTCCAGGTAGACAGGGGCAAGGGGCATGGAGATGAAGATACCTACATGCTGGCGACGTCAAGCGCGAGCACGTCGTCGATCCGCACCGTTTCCTGGGTGAAGTAGGGCTCGCCGAACCGGGTCCGGATGAGCGAGCCGTAGTGGGCGTTCTGGGTCTCGACAAGCGAGTAGAGATCCTGGCCGGTGGGGAAGATCTCGCCAGCGGCCTTGGCGCCGTCGAACTGGCTCGCGTAGCAGCGGATGGCGGCGAGCTTGCGCGCGAACTGGTCGCTGATGTCCACCACGAAGGTCGGCTTGACCGGGTCCTCGCGGTAGCTGAGGGCGTAGAGGATCTTGTGCGGCCGGTGCGGCTCGCCCGGGGCGTCGTACCGGGTCAGTCCGGCAAGAAAGCAGGCGTCGCGGCCCAGCTCCGAGGCGATGCGGTGATCGGGGTGGCGCCCGACCGGGTAGGGCAGGATGACGACGCGGGGGCGGAAATGACGAATCTCGCCCACCACGATCCGCCGCGCCTCCTCCGAGTTGTGCAGGTGCGCATCGGGGAGCCCGGCGTTCCGGCGCTCCGCCACGCCGAGGATCCGCGCGGCGGCCTCGGCTTCGGTGCCGCGGAGGGCGGCGCTGCCCCGGGTGCCGGATTCGCCGGCGGTCAGGTCCAGGATGCCGGCGCTGTGGCCCTGGTCAATGGCCTTCAGGAGGGTACCAGCGCAGGTCAGTTCGACGTCGTCTCGGTGGGCCGCGATGGCCAGGATGTCCACGGTCATGGCGGGAAAGGTAGCGGGAATCGCGGGGGCGGGCTATTCGTGGCGCAGGGCCTCGATGGGGTCCATTGCGGCGGCCCTGTTGGCCGGGTACAGCCCGAACCCGAGCCCGATGCCCACCGACACCGCCGTGGCGAGCACGGCGCTCCAGAGGGGCACGGAGGATTCCAGGTTGAGGACCTGCTTGAGCACCTGTCCGAGCCCCAGCCCGACGATGATCCCGAGCAGGCCCCCCACCAGGGTGAGGGTGGCCGCCTCCACCAGGAACTGGAGCAGGATCTCTCGCCTGGTGGCGCCCAGCGCCTTGCGCAGGCCGATCTCCCGGGTGCGCTCGGTCACCGAGACCATCATGATGGCCATCACGCCGATGCCGCCGACGAGGAGGGCGACGCCCGACAGCGCCACCATCAACCCGAAGAAGGCGGTGGTCAGGCTGCTGATCGTGTCGAGAATCTGGTCCTGGGTGAGGAGGTCGAAGGTGTTCGGCACGCCGGGGCGGAGCTTCCGCTCGCGCCGCAGCGCCACGGTGACCAGGTCCTGGGCGCGGGCGACGGTGACGTCAGGGCGGCCCTTCACCGAGATCCAGAGGGCGTTGGTTTCGTCGTACCGGAGGTTGTACTTCGCGGTGCGGTACGGGATGACGCCGGCGGTCTCCTGGCCGGGCGGCTCGAAGATGTTGTCCGGCTTCAGGTAGATCCCGATGACCCGGAACGGCACCCCGTTGACCCGCACCGTCTTCCCGATCGGGTCCAGGCGGCCGAAGAGGTGGTCGGCCGTCTGTTCCTCGAGGACGATCACCTGCTCCCCGGTCAGTTCGGAGCGGGTGAAGAACCGTCCCCGGAGGAGGGTGCCGCCCTGCAGGTCCATGTAGTGGTCGTCGGCGGCCCAGACGGTGATCATCTGGGTGCGGGTGCCCTGGTACTCGAGCCGCGAGAAGACCTGGATCCACATCCCCGCATAGTCGATTTCCGGGATCTGCCGGATCGCGTCTGCGTCGCTCTCCTGGAGCACCGGCCGGATGCGCACCTCGTACGGGAGGTTGTCGGGATTGAGCGGGGTCTGCGAGAAGTACCGCATCACGTAGAAGGTGGTGGGGCCCGCCACCTCGAGCGCATTGAAGATCTGGGCGCGGACACCCTGGACGATCGAGGCCATCGTCATCACGGTGGCCACGCCGATGATGACCCCCAGCACCGTCAGCGCCGACCGCAGCTTGTTGGCGCGCATCGCGTCGAGGGCCATCAGGACGCCCTCGCCCAGGCGGTTGAGGGGAAGCATCGGCTACTCCGCCCGCAGCGCCGTCATCGGGTCGAGGCGCGCCGCCCGGGTGGCGGGGTAGACGCCGAAGATGAGGCCGGTCCCGGCGCCGAGGGCGAGGGCCAGCGACACCGACCAGGCGGTCACGCGGGCGGGCAGGGGAGTGAACTGCGAGACGAGCAGCGCCAGCGACCAGCCCGCCAGGACACCGAGGATGCCGCCGAAGAACGAG